>NZ_JAJEJR010000001.1:1897192-2213391 GCF_021390595.1 Paraburkholderia sp. HP33-1
CCGCCGACCGGTCCCAGCAGATACAGGATCTGCTTCTTTTCTTCGAGCCCCTGGGCCGAGTGCCGGAAGTAGGCGACCACCTGCTCGATCACCTCTTCCATTCCGTAGAACTCGCGGAATGCGGGGTATACCTTGATGACCTTGTTCGCGAAGATACGCGACAACCGCGGATCGTTGCGGGTGTCGATCTGTTCCGGTTCCCCGATTGCCGTCAACATGCGTTCGCCAGCCGTGGCGTACGCGGCGGGATTGTCTTTGCAGAGCGCGAGATACTCCTCGAGCGAGAGTTCATCCTCCCGTGTTTTCTCGAAGCGGGTCGCGAAACTGCTGTAGATATCCATGCTACCTCCTCGCCGAAGTCTGGAGCGATGTCGTGCGCGGCGCGCTATTCGGAAACGACATCGCTCGAATTCATCCTAAACCCTTTTAAATTTTTTTTCACGGACTACGTTGCGAAAATCGCGCCGTGACCGCCCCCGCCACAGTCCTCCACTTGGAAACAAAGATTCGACCATCTACAATTTTTCACTCGCGCTGTAACGAATCGCATCATCTGTTGCTCCGCTGTACTGTTGCTTTCGTCAGCACTGCATTGCTATTCAGTGCTCCTGTACGACTTCGCTGTACCGCTGCATCACGCCATGTCGTCGCTTGGCTAATGCACGTACCGTACCTGCACCGTCACCCCGTCATCAAAAAGCGGCCGTCTGCGCACGCACACTTCTTCACAACAAGCATGCACGTAATGACGTTTTCGCTGCCCGCCGCTCATCCTGCTCCCTCACGACAGCAACTCGCGTCGCCCTCATAGGTGTATACGGAAAGGCGAGGCAAAGTTGCAACAAAGCGTTCGAACAGGTTAACGACTCAAAGGCTGCCACCCTTTCGCATTCGCCAAAATAAAAACGGCTGCCCGCGGGCAGCCGTCTGCAATGTTGCGTCGCAATTTGCGGTAACAACCGCCGCCGCATCGGTCAGGTCAATTCGATTTCCACTTCACCGAGTCCGTCGATGTGACCGCGCACGATGCCCGGCTCGTCGATCTTGTGCGCGCCGACATACGAACCCGTGGTCAAGGTCCAGTCGCGCTCGATCGTGATGCCCATCGCCGCGCAATGGTTGACGAACCACACGAGCAGCTCGCGCGGATCGCCCGCCGGATTGCCGGTCACTTCCGGCAGCAGCGAATGGCCATTCAGACTCAGCTCCAACTCCGGCGACACGAAGTCGAAGCCGCGCGCGAGGCTCGCATAGACGGCCGGATGACCGGTGACCAGCGCGCCGTTGTTCTGGGCGTCGGCCAGTTGCGCGAGCGGCGCGACGTTCGGCCACTCGGCGAAGCGGCTGTCGACGATCTCGATGGCCGGCAGCACGGCGCCGAGCTTCGACAGCACCTCGTCGCGCGCATACGCCTTGGCGCGCGGCTCGATCGTCACATCGAAGCGGAACGCGATCTCGAGTTCGACCAGCACGCGAAAGAATCCGTCATGCGCGAGCCGCGCCGGCGACGGCACCACCAGCGAGGCCGGAATCGGCGCGCCCGAGGCCGCGCCGCCCGGCGACTTCGCGCCGATCTTCCACGCGCCGGTCGACTCGCCGAGGCCCACGATCACGGCCTGCTGGATCGCGTAGGCGGTCGCCGCATCGGGCGGCAGACTGTCGGGCGCGGGCGCATCAATCGGACGATGCTGCCGACGCGCCTCGACGAGGTGTTGCGCAAGGTCGTATCGCGTCATGTCGGTTCTTTGTGGCTGGCTCATGGCGGGGTTCACAGGGCTTGGCGATAAGAGGGAGCCACCTGTTCGAGGTGCGGGCAGGCGCGCGCCGCGCACGCGGATCGGGGCCGTGCCCGTCAATGTACCGGATCGCGGCGCGCGACGGCAAAAAGCCAATGGCGCGCAAACGTTAAATCGTGTGCACGCCGTAAAAAAGCCGCGCATGCGGATGCATGCGCGGCTTTTTGCGAAACGATCGACGCTTGCGCGGCGCATGCGCCAGACAGCAAGACCGCAATCGGGAACGGATGTTGCGCCGAGCTGCGGCGTGTCAGATCACCTAACGCGCGACAGCGCCGCCGCCCATGTTCACCTGGACCTGAGCAATCTCAGAACGTCTCCCATTCCTGATCGCCACCGGCCGTCGCCGCGGAACTGGCCGCTGCGCGCACGGGCGCGGCCAGCGCCTGCGGCGCAACAGCGGCCGCGGCTGTGGCCGGAATCGATGCCTTGGCCGGCGCAGCCGCCCGCGCCGTGCCATGCGTGAGCTTGCGCGCGCGCGTGGCGATCGGGCTCGCGGCGACCACGCGCGTCGGCGCGACGGGCGCCGACGACGCTTCGTGAGCGCCGCGGCCGCTGTCGTCGACCTGGAACACGGCGACCACACTGCGCAGCCGGCCCGCCTGCTCCTCGAGCGACGACGCCGCGGCCGCCGCTTCCTCGACGAGCGCCGCGTTCTGCTGTGTTACCTCGTCCATCTGCGTGACCGCCCGCGCCACCTGGTCAATGCCGCCGCTCTGCTCCTCCGACGCCGCCGCGATCTCGCCCATGATGTCGGTCACGCGCTGGACCGCGCCGATGATCTCGCTCATCGTGCGCCCGGCCTCATCGACGAGCGCCGAGCCCGAGTGCACGCGCTCGACCGACGTATCGATCAACTCCTTGATCTCCTTGGCCGCCGCCGACGAACGCTGCGCGAGGCTGCGCACCTCGCCCGCGACGACCGCGAAGCCGCGCCCTTCCTCGCCGGCACGCGCCGCCTCGACCGCCGCGTTCAGTGCGAGGATGTTGGTCTGGAACGCGATGCCCTCGATGATCGAGATGATGTCGGCGATCTTCGCCGAGCTCTGGTTGATCTCGCCCATCGTGCCGACCACCTGGCCGACCACTGCGCTGCCCCGGTTGGCGATCTCCGACGCGTTGGCCGCTAGCGCGCTGGCCTGGCGGGCGTTGTCCGCGTTCTGGCGCACGGTGCCGGTCAGCTGCTCCATGCTCGACGCGGTTTCCTGCAGCGCGGACGCCTGCTCCTCGGTCCGCGAAGAAAGGTCGATGTTGCCCGCCGCAATTTGCCGCGTCGCGGTCGCGATCGACTCGCTGCCGCCGCGCACGCTGCGCACCGTTTCGGTGAGGCTGCGCTGCATTCTGGCGATTCCTTCGAGCAGCTGCCCCATTTCGTCGCGCGACGTCACGCTCACCGAACGACGCAAATCACCGGCCGCGATCGCGTCAAAAAGGCCGAGCGCTGCGCCGAGCGGACGCGCGATCGCGCGGCTCAGCGTCAGATACGAAAGCACCGCCGCGATCACGCCGACCACCAGCGCACCGGTGCTGACGATGCGGAACATCTCGAAGTTGCTCTGCGCGGAGTCGTAACCCTGGCTGGCCGAATCGAACTGGAACTTGCGCAGCGCGTCGTCGGAGCCGACGAGGTCGTTGAACGCGACCTGCAGATTCTTCGCGTCCTCGACCACCTTCGTCTGATCGTTCGCCGTGATCGCCGCCGCAAACGCATCGAGCTTCTGACGCAGTGTGTTGCGCTTCGCGGCGACGTCCTGCGCGAGCCGGTCTTCGTCCGCGTTGCGCGGCAGATCCAGATATTTTTTCCACCACATCTCGGACGTGCCGCCGAGCATGCGCGCGCGCTCGACGGTGGACGCCGCATCCGGCGTGCCGACCTCGAACGCGGCGCGGTCGAGCGCGAGACGTTCGCGCGCCGCGTACATTTCCGCATTGCCGATGTTCACCGCGCTCGGCATCGCGTTGGTGTACGTGTCCATATAGGCGTCGTTCGAACGGCTCATGCCGAACAGACCGAAAACGCTGATCGCGACCAGCAACGCGGCGAGGAACGCCATCGTGAGACCGATTCGCGCCTTGATCGTGATGCCTTTATTCAACATGCTTGGTCCTGTGTTCCGTACTGACTGAGAGGCTGCCTGCGCAGGGTTGGGCGGCGTGTTTCGAGTCCGGCGCTTTTTTGAACAAACGCTCTAATTGCTGTTTACGGCAGTACTCGCAGAGACTTGAAGCATTTAAAAGGTATGAACAATGACGTTGAAAGACGTTGAAAGAGAATTGACTGGAGACGCGTGCGGCCGCGGCGCTTTGGGGCAACGCTGAGTGACTTGTCAAAGCACGCGTTTTGATGTAGCAGCGGCGGGGGTTTGGTCGTGGCGCGAGAGTGGAGAGTTGCCCAGCAGCGCGGTGGCGCAACAGTTCGTTCAGGCAGCGTGCGAGCGTGCTAACGCCGCGACGGCATCAGCTGAAAGCGTCGACCTCGGCGCGCGTCGGAATCGACGGCTGCGCGCCTGCGCGCGTCACCGATAGCGCGGCGGCGCGCTGCGCGAAGCGGATCGCCGCTTCGACGCTCGCGCCCTGCGCGAGCTGCGCAGCAAAGCCGCCGATGAAGGTGTCACCGGCCGCGGTCGTGTCGACCGCCTCGACGCGCGGCGCCTCGTACAGCGTCGCGGCCGCGCCTTCGAGCGCCGCGTGCACGCCGCGCGCACCGAGCGTGACCAGCACATTACGCGCGCCGGCCGCGCGCAGCGCGGCGGCGGCCCGCGCGGCGTCGTCGGGCGAGTCGACGGGCAGGCCGCTCAGCGCGGCGGCTTCGAGTTCGTTCGGAATCAGGTAGTCGATCAGCGGCAGCCAGTCGGCCGGCAACGGTCCGGTGGCGGGCGCCGGGTTCAGGATCACGGTCTTGCCGAGCCGCCGCGCCGCGGCGAGCGCCGCGCGCACCGACTCGGGCGGCGTTTCGAGCTGGCAGATCACGACAGCGGCGGCGGCGAGCGTCGCTTCATGCCGCGCGATCGTCGCTGGTGTGACCTCGCCGTTGCTGCCCGCGACGATCACGATGGTGTTCTGGCTCGCGTCGTCGACGACGATCAGCGCGACACCGCTTGGCTCGCGGCCAGTTTCGAGCGCCGCGCAGTCGATCCGCTCCGCTTCGAGGCCCGCACGCAGTTGCGCGCCGTTCGCATCGGCGCCGACGCAGCCGAGCATCGACACCTGAGCGCCGAGCCGCGCGGCCGCAACGGCCTGATTGCCGCCCTTGCCGCCCGCGACCTGCGCGAACGTGCGGCCGGCCAGCGTCTCGCCCGGCTGCGGCAGACGTGGTGAGCGCACCACGAGGTCCATGTTCAGACTGCCGACCACCGTCACGCGTGCGCGCACATCGTTGCTTGCCACTTGAGTGTCCTCCGTTGCGCGGCGGGTGGGGTTGCTATCCCGCGCGCGCGTCCCTCCTGCAACCCATCAAGCCGCCAGATCTCGGTGCACGTCGCCCGCCCATGTCGCGGTGGATTCGCGCACGATCAGCCGCGGCGACACCACGTGCCGGCGCGCCGGCGCCCGCGCGGTGTTATTCGACGATGCCTCGGCGATGCGCTCGATCAGCGTTTGCGCGGCCGTGTCGCCGAGCGCGCGCACCGACTGCCCGACCGTCGACAGCGCCGGGAACGTAAAGCGGCCCAGTTCGATATCGTCGAAACCGATGATCGAGCAGTCGCGCGGCACGCTGATATTGCGCTCAGCCGCCGCGCGCAGCGCGCCGATGCCCATCATGTCGTTGCCCGCGAAAATCGCCGACGGCCTGACCGTGTCGAACAACTGCGCGGCCGCGCGGTATCCGCCCGCTCCCGAAAAATCGCTTTCGACGATCGCATCGGCCGGAATCTCGATGCCGCACTCGGCCATCGCGCGAATGAAGCCGTGCACGCGCATCGCGCTGACCGCGGTATGCACCTGCCCCGTGATGCAGCCGATCCGCACATGCCCGAGCTCCAGCAGGTGCCGCGTGGCCAGATACGCGCCCTTCTCGTGATCGATCTGCACGAGGTCCGCGTTGATCCCTTCGATGTTGCGGTCCACCACGACCAGCGGCTCGCGCGAGTAGGCAAGCGTCTGCGCCAGGACCGCGTCGTCGCCGGCGGACGCGACGATCAGCCCGTCGATGCGCTTTTCCTGCAGCACGCGCAGATAGTTGCGCTGCTTCGCGGGGTCGTCGTCGGAATTGCAGAAGAACACGCAGTAGCCGTTGCGCGCGCAGCCGTCCTCGATGCCGCGCGCGAGCTCCGCGAAATACGGGTTGGTGCTGTTCGGCACCACCAGTCCGATCGTCGCGGTCGAGCGCGCCTTCAGCGAACGCGCGACCGCCGACGGCACATAGTGCAGTTGACGGATCGCGTGCTCGACTTTCGCGCGCACATCGGCCGACACCGGCCGCGAGTTGTTTACGACGTGCGATACCGTCGTAAACGACACACCTGCCACGGCCGCCACATCCTTGATCGTCGCCATAACCTGTTGCTCTCCTGTCGATCCGAGTTAGTGCTTTAGCACTTACTCGGGTCCCATGCAGTCTCATCGCTGTCGATCCGAGTTAGTGCTTTGGCACTTACTCCGATCCCGTGCAAAACCGTCACGGTCTGTTGTTCCCTGCGGCCGCGCCGCCTGGCGATCCGCCGGACCTCTTCATCGAAGACAGACCACACTCATTCATTCATCGTTGCGCCGCAGCGCGCACCTCAGGCGCGTTTGCGGCGGCTGCGGTACGTATCGAGCACCACCGCCACCACGATCACCGCGCCGGTGATCATCCGCTTGGTCGGCTCGTTCGCACCGATCTGCGCGAGGCCAGCCGCCAGCACCGAAATGATCAGCACGCCGAAGAACGTGCTGATCACCGAACCGCGCCCGCCCATCAGACTCGTGCCGCCAATCACGACCGCCGCGATTACCTGCAGCTCCAGGCCGACGCCCGCATTCGGATCGGCCGCCTCGAGCCGCGAGATCTGGAACAGCGCCGCGAGTCCCGACAGCGCGCCCATCAACGCGAACACGATGACCTTGTACGGCCGCGGATTGACGCCCGCGAGCCGCACCGCTTCCTCGTTGGTGCCGATGCCGACCAGATAACGACCGAACACCGTGCGCGTCAGCACCAGCTGCGCGATCACCATCACCGCGACCGCGATCAGGAAGGCCGGCGAGATGCCGAGCGCGATCGGGTTCGACAGAAAATCGAACGCATCGCCGATATACGCGGTGCGCGAATTGGTCATCTGATACGCCAGGCCGCGCGCGGCCTCGAGCACGCCAAGCGACACGATGAACGACGGAATCCGCCAGCCCACCGTCACCGCGCCGGTCACGGTGCCGGTCAGCGCCGCGACCGCTACACCGAGCAACGCGCCCGCGGCCGGCCCCCAGCCCCACTTCAGCGTCACGACGCTGACCACCGACGCCCCGAGCGCGAGCACCGAACCCACCGACAGATCGATTCCCGCGATGATCAGCACGAAGGTCATGCCGACCGACATCACGACGAGATCCGGAATCTGGTTCGCGATCGTGCTGAACGTGTCGTAGGTCAGAAAGTGCGAACTCAGCAGCGAGAACAGCACGATCATCGCGAGCAGCGCGCCGGCGAGTCCGAGGTAGTTCGAAAAGCCGAGCCGCGTGCCGGCCGGCTTGCCGCTCGCGAGCGGCGCCGACGGGTCGGCGGGCGGCGTCACAAGAGGCGCGTCCGGCGCGCCAGCCTGCTGGCCGCCCTGCTTGCCGCCCTGTTTGCCGCCCTGTTTGACACCAGCCGCATCGCGCCACGATTGATCGGTCATCACAGACTCCCTGCTTCGTCGGCGGTGTGCGTGTGCAGGAGCGCTTCGCGGCCCCGGTAGCCGGCGAACGCGGCCGCGAGCAGCGCATCCTGGCTCCAGCTCGCGCGCTCGAACACGCCCGTCATGCGGCCTGCGGACATCACACCGATCCGGTCGCAGATCAGCATCAGCTCGCGCAGATCGCTCGACACCATGACGAGCGCGCGCCCCTCGCGAGCGAGCGCGCCCATCAGGCCGTAAATATCGAACTTCGCGCCGACGTCGATGCCGCGCGTCGGTTCGTCGAACAACAGCACGCGACAGTCGCGCGCGAGCCAGCGGCCGATCACGACTTTCTGCTGGTTGCCGCCCGACAGTTCACCGACGATCTGCGCGGGCCCCGAGCTGCGAATGCGCATCGCGGCGATCTGCTTGAGCGCCAGCGCGTTCTCGCGCTTCGCGTCGACCACGCCGTGCCGCGCGACGCTGCCGAGATTGCCAAGCGATACGTTGGCTGCGATCGGTTGTGGCAGCAGCAGGCCTTCGCCCTTACGGTCTTCGGTGATCAGCGCGATGCCCGCGCGCACCGCGTCCGCAGGCGAGTCGATCGGCACTGGCGTGGGCGGCGCGCCCGGCGTCGCGGCGAGCGACACGCTGCCGCCGTCCTTCGGATCGGCGCCGTAAATGAGCCGCAGCAACTCGGTGCGGCCCGCGCCGATCAGGCCGCTCACGCCGAAAATCTCGCCCGCGCGCACCTCGAACGACACGTCGCGCACGACCTTGCCGCGCGCGAGACGCTCCACTTTCAGAAGCGGCGCGCCGATGTTGCGCTCGCCGAGATCGATATGCTCGCCGAGTTCGCGGCCGACCATCGACGTGACGATCTGCTCGCTCGTCAGGTTCGCCATCGCGTCGACCTGCACGAGGCGGCCGTCGCGCAGCACCGCGACCCGTTCGGCCACGCGCGCCAGCTCCTCGAGCCGGTGCGAGATATAGACGAGCGCAACGCCGCGCGCCTTGAGCCGATCGATCTGCTCGAACAGCAGATCGACCTCGCGCGAGGTCAGCATCGCGGTCGGTTCGTCGAGGATCAGCACGCGGCA
This sequence comes from Paraburkholderia sp. HP33-1, assembly GCF_021390595.1. Taxonomy (NCBI): domain Bacteria; kingdom Pseudomonadati; phylum Pseudomonadota; class Betaproteobacteria; order Burkholderiales; family Burkholderiaceae; genus Paraburkholderia; species Paraburkholderia sp. HP33-1. Next base: position 1,905,887 of record NZ_JAJEJR010000001.1, read on the forward strand.
GTCGTCGATCAGGTTGCGGGCGATCTCGACCATCTGCTGATGACCGATGCCGAGTTCGCCGACCAGCGTGTCGGGATCGATCGCATCGAGCCCGACCTGCGCCATCGCCTCGCGCGCGTTCTCGCGCAGTCTGCGACGATCGATCCAGCCGAAGCTGAACGTGCCCGCGCGCGGCAGCCGGTTCAGGAACAGGTTCTCGGCAACCGACAGCGTCGGCAGCAGATTCAACTCCTGCATCACCATGCGCACGCCGAGCGCCTCGGCCTCGGTACGGCTCGCGGGCGCGTACGGCGCGCCGGCAAGCCGCATCGTGCCGGCGCTCGGCTCGACCAGCCCGCCGATGATCTTCGACAACGTGCTCTTGCCCGCGCCGTTCTCGCCGGTCAACGCCAATACCTCTCCCGCTCGCAGCGACAGCGACACGTCGGCGAGCACCGGTTCCGCATAGGTCTTGCCGATACCGCTGACGGTCAGCACGACAGGCAAGGCGTCGTGGTCGGTTGAATCCATCGCGCTCCTGGTTGCATGGCGCTTCTGGCGCCTTCGTGGCACATGGGCGGCCCGCGGCGCTTGCCGCACGGCAAACCGCTCCGGGCTGCCACGAGTCATGCCGGTCCACTGCGCGAAATGCGCAGGTGCTCATGGCTCGCGTTTCCTCTCACCACGCGAGCCGCCGTCATGACGCTTATCTCTGGGATTAACGGCGGCGCGGTGGGATTCTTGAGCGTTCGTTGAATAAAAACGAAAGCCGGGCGCCGTGCACTTATTTAAGGGTGTCCTTCGTCACCAGAACGACCGGTGTTTCGACGACGCCCGACAACTGCGACTGCTTCCTGTTTTCGCTCAACGCCTTCAACGCGGTATCGATGCCGAACACGGCCTGCTTCGCCGCGAACTGGTCGGCGGTGGCGAGCACGCGGCCATCCTTCAGCATCGGATGGATCGCGTTGATGTTGTCGTAGCCGACCACCAGCACCTTGCCCTGCTTGCCGGCCGCACGCACGGCCGACACCGCGCCGATCGCCATGTTGTCGTTGCCGGCGAGCAGCGCCTTCAGGTTCGGATATTCGTTGAGCATCGCCGACGCGACCGCGTTGCCCTTGTCGATTTCCCACTCGCCCGACTGCACCGACACGACCTTCGTGCCGACTGTCTGCATCGCGTCCTTGAAGCCCGCGGTACGCTGCTGCGCGTTGGTGGTGGTCGAGACGCCTTCGAGAATGCCGACCTCATCGCCGGACTTGACGCTTTTCGCGAGGTAATCGCCGACCATGCGCGCGCCCTTGCGGTTGTCAGGGCCGACGAACGGCACGTTCAGATCTTTCGACTTCAGCACGTCCTGATCGAGCCGGTTGTCGATGTTGACGACGATGATGCCCGCGTCGACCGCCTTCTTGACGACCGGCACGAGCGCCTTCGAATCGGCCGGCGCGAGCACGATCGCGTCGACCTTCGACACGATCATCTGCTCGACGATGCGGATCTGGTTGGCGGTGTCGGTTTCATCCTTGATGCCGTTCGTGATCAGGTCGAACTTGTCGGGGTTGTGCTTCTGATAGTCCTTCGCGCCGGTCTCCATGGTCAGGAAGAACTCGTTGGCGAGCGACTTCATCACGAGCGCGACCTTGGGCTTATGAGCCGGCGCGTTCTGCGCGTAGGCGGCGGAAAAAGGCAGGACAGCGGAGGCGGTGGCGAGAACTGCGGCGGCAAGAATGCGACGGCGGGTTCGATGGCTCATGCGTATCTCCAGGTTTTCAGGCTCACGGGCGAGCCGTATTTTTTGTGCTGCGCAAACGTTTGCGAGGGCTATTCTCGGTGCAAGCCTTTCGGAATGTCAACGAATCGCGGTGTTGCAATGCACCGGCGCGCAACTTCCGTGGCACCGCAATGCGCTCGATCGATCCGGGCAGCGTGTGGCAAGGGTTCCTCGCTCAGTCCGTGCAGTCGATATCGCCTGTGCGCCGCACGCGGCGCGACGCACAGGCCGTTTATGCTGGCCTGGTATCGAGCGCGCCGCAAGCGAAACTTCGAGCAAGTTCAAAGGTGCGAGCGCTACAGCCAGCCGGCCTTGCGAAATCGCCGATACAGCACGAAGTCGATCGCCAGCATCACCGCGAGGACGACCGGATAGCCGTACCTGAAATGCAGCTCGGGAATGCGCTCGAAGTTCATCCCGTAGATGCCGGCGATCATCGTCGGCACTGCGAAAAGCGCCGCGAACGAGCCGAGCCGCTTGGTGATCTCGCTCTCGGCGAGCGAGATCATGCCGAGGTTCACCTGCACCGCCGTAACGACCATTTCGCGTCGCCCTTCAATGTTCCTGGCGATCCGGTCGAGGTGGTCATAGACGTCGCGGAAGTACTCCTGCATGCTCGCGCAGATGCTCGGAACGCGCCCGCCCGTCAGTTTGCCGATCGCCTCCTGCAACGGCACGATATGGTGCTGCATGCTCACGAGCCGGCGCTTCATCGTGTACAGGTCCTGGATGATCTCGCGCGAGGCGGCCGAATCGTTCTTGTCGAAGATGCGGTCTTCCAGCGCTTCGAGCTCAGCGCTCATTGTCTCGATGACCGGGAAATAACGGTCGACCACGTCGTCGAGCAGCGCGTACAGCACGAACGCCGAGCCCTCCGTCAGCAGATGCGGCTCGCGCTCGCAACGTGCCCGCACGCTCTGAAAGCCGGTGCGCGCGCCGCGGCGCACCGACAGCACGTAGTTGGCGCCGACGAACACAGCGACTTCGCCGATCACCAGTTCGCCTTGCTCGTCCATCTCGACCGTGTGCATCACGGCAAATAGCGAATCGCCGTACTCCTCGATTTTCGGGCGCTGATGGCCGTGCTGCGCGTCTTCGATCGCGAGCTCGTGCAGATTGAACTCGTCTTTCATCACCGCGAGTTCGTCGGGGCTTGGGTCTTTCAGCGCGACCCAGACGAAACATTCGGGCCGCGCGACGTAGTCGCTGATGCTGTCGATATCGATGTCAGCAAGTTTCCGGCCGTCCTGATAGGCGGCACAATTGATCAGCATGTTCGGATTACCTTGCATACAGAAGCAGACCGCGCCGCTCTCTCGCGAAAGCATTGCGTAAGACGGGCGGCGGGTCTCTGGTGGACGGACAAGCACGCTTCCAGACGGCTTGCATCAGCCGCCATGTTAAGGCGCGATGCGCAAGCCGCGGGTATCCGATTGTTAATGAGCGGCCGCACGCTACTGCGCGACCCGCTGCAGGCCGATGCGATGATCGTCGTTGAACGTGACCGATGCGCGGTTCGTGTAGCGCGGGTCGGCCGTCACCATGAAGTTCAGCTCGACGACCGGATCGAACTGCGTCGAGACGCCGATCCGATGCGCGCCGGGCGGCAGATAGAAGACCACGTGCTCGCCGTTCATCAGGTCGGTCACGCGCTCGCCGTCGAGATAAACGAGCGCGTTGCGGAACCGCACGATCACGTCGCGCGAACGCTCGCGCCGCACGTCCACCGCGACGAGGCCGGGCCCCGGTTGCGTATAGCCCTGTCTGACGATGCGCTCGGCCGGCACCGGTTTGAACGGCACCGGCTCGGCGGGGGTCGATTCGCAGCCGGCCAGCGTGAACGCGGTGAGCACGACGCATGCGGCCAGGCTGGCGCAGCGTGCGGCCCCGGCAATCCGTGCGGCTCGGCCGCGGCAAGACAGGCGCACCGGCATGCTGGTTCTCCCGTGGTCCGGCGTTCACATGTCCCGCATGATAGCAACGCGCGACTATGGCACCAGCCGGGTGCGCCGATCCTGGCGCCGCGCCACTTGCGTGGCGCGGCGTTCCCCTTCATGATCGCCGCAAAGGTAGCCGCACGATCAAGGAGACTGCGATGTGGTATTTCACCTGGATTCTCGGCGTGGGTGTGGCGCTCGCCTTCGGCATCATCAACGTGATGTGGCTGGAGACCAACGGCAAGTTCGCGCGCGACCCGCGCCCCGATGCCGCCGCAGCACCACATGAGGACAAGCCTGCGTGAGTTTGCTGGTTTTCTTTTGCGGCCATGCGGGCACGGGCAAAACGACGCTTGCGAAAAAGCTGCTCGGCCCGCTGATGAAAGCGAGCGGCACCCCCTTCTGCCTGCTCGACAAGGACACGCTGTACGGCCGCTACAGCGCGGCCGCGATGGGCATGCTGACCGGCGATCCGAACGATCGCGACAGTCCCCTGTTCCTCCAGCATCTACGTGAGCCCGAGTATCGCGGCCTCATCGACACCGCGCGCGACAATCTCGAACTTGGCGTCAGCGCGTTGGTCGTCGGCCCGCTCTCGCGCGAGGTGCGCGAGCGGCGTCTGTTCGATCATGCGTGGCTGGGCGTCGCGCCGGACGTGAACCTGCGCGTCGTGTGGGTGCAGACGTCGGAGGACGTGGCGCGGCAACGGATCGTCGCGCGCGCCGATCCCAACGATGCGTACAAGCTCGCGCACTGGGACGACTACCGGCAGCGCCGCTTCGTGCCGAGCGGCGCGAGCCGCAAAGGTCTGCTCACGTTCGACAATACCGCGCCGACGCCGGCAGACTACGAAGCGCTCGTTGCGCGGATCGTGGCTGAGTGATAACAGCCCGCCCAGCGACGCCGTAGCGGATGATCGCAACCTGAACCTCAAACCGTCGCCATCGCCTCCAGCGACTGCCCTTCGTACAGCTTGCCGAAGCGGTTCTCCAGAAAATCGCCGAGCGACACCTGCTCCTGGCGCACGAAGCCCTTTTGCGGCAGTTTGCGCTCGCGGAACAGATCGAGCACCGCGCACATCGCGCCGGCGGTCGTGATCTGAATCGCGCTCATCGGCACGCCGCAAACGGTCTTCGCGAAGATCTTGCGCGTGAACACCTCCTGCACGAGCTGACCGTCGCGCATACCGCTCACCGTGATGAACACGAGCACGACGTCCTGCGCGGTCGATGGCACCGAGCGGCGCATGATGGTTTTCAGCGTATCGCGGTCGCTCGACAGACGCAGGTCTTCCAGCAGGAACTGCATCAGGTTGCGATGGCCCGGGTAGCGCACCGACTTGTAGTCGAGCGATTCGACGCGGCCCGACAGCGTTTCGCACAGCGTGCCCAGGCCGCCCGACGTGTTGAACGCTTCGTACTCGGTGCCGTCGAGCGAGAAATGCTCGAGTCCTTCGAGCGGCTGCACCCACTGCGTGCGGCCGTCGCGGATCGCCTCGCACGGCTGGCAGTACTCGTTGATCAGGCCGTCGACGCTCCACGTCAGGTTGTACTTCAGCGCATTGGTCGGAAATTCGGGCAGCGCGCCGACGCGCATCTTCACGTCGCGGATTTCCGTGAAGCGGTTCGCGAGCTCGTGCGCGGCAATGCCGATAAAGCCCGGCGCGAGACCGCACTGCGGCATGAAGGCGTGATCGGCATCTTCGGCGATCGCGCGGATCGCGTGCGTCGCGCGCACGTCCTCGGTCAGGTCGAAGTAATGCACGCCCGCGCCCTTCGCGGCCGATGCGACGCTGACCGCAAGGTAGTACGGCAGCGCGTTGATCAGCACGTCGAAGCCCTGGATCGCGGCGCGCAGCACGGCGGCGTCGGCGGAATCGATGCGGCGCGTCGGAATGCCCTGGGCGGCGAGCTTGTCGAGCGCGTGCTGATCGCGGTCGAACGCGACGACTTCATAGTCGCCCGTCTCGCGCAACATATGGGCAATGGTGTGTCCGATCAGACCTGCGCCAACGATCGCTACTTTCATGTGCTTCTCCTTGTTATCTGTGCTGTCTCTGAGCTTGGGAAGTGGGCCGCGCGTTGCGCGCGGCGCCTGCGGGCCGAACCCTTGAACGACAGTGTAGGAAGAAGCAAAAACAGTTCATACGCGCAAAATGCTGCGGTATGACCATCAGGTTCGACGTTTTGACGAACCGGCCAAACGATTCGTCGAAAAATCGTAAAAAAGGCGCTAACGAGGGACTCACAAAGAAGCGCGGACTCAGACCGTACCGCGGTCGATCTTGCGCGCGAGAATGATCGACGTCGTGGTCCGCTCGACGCCTTCGAGCCCACCGATCTGATCGAGCAGATCGTTGAGCCGTTCCGGCGAATCGGCGCGCAGCCATGCCACATAGTCGAACTCGCCGCTCACCGCGCACAGCAGTTGCACTTCGGGCATTTTGGCGAGGCGCTTCTGCACGGCCGGCCCGTGCTTCGGCGCGATGATGATGCCGACATACGCGACGATGCTCGAATCGAGCACGTCCTGGCCAAGCCGCACGCTGTAGCCGGCGATCACGTTGCTGCGCTCGAGCCGCGCGATGCGCGCGATCACGGTCGTGCGCGCGACGCCGAGCTGCCGCGCGAGATTCGCGACACTTTCACGCGCGTTGGCTTGCAGCAATGCAACGAGGTTACGGTCGAGGTCGTCGAGCTGGTCGAGGCGCGGAGGTCTCATCGAAGGGGAAAGGAAGTTGGTCTGGAATGTCGCGGATTATCGCGCGTCTGCGCGGGCAGCGGCGCTGTGTCACGGTGTGCGGTAACAGGTGCAAGGCACACTGTGGAGCGGCCGCGGCGCAATAGCTCGGCGCAAACGCCGGTGAGTCGCGAGCCGTTTCCCTTTCGTTTCGGTTGTAAGCGTTTGTCGCACAGGAACCGGATTGTAGGGATATCGTGTTACTAATAGCGGCGACGGGCGAACGCGGCAGCCGCGTCGCCGTGCGCCGCTATTCGCCGCTGACGCGAGGCGGCCCGCCCGCCGCGCGCCGGGTCTCAATACGAACAGACATCAGGAGTTTCGATGAAAAAAGCACTGGTTATGCTGGCTACGGCCGTTTCGATGGGCGGCGCGTTCGCCCAAACCGCCGCGCCGGCCGCGGCGCCGGACACCGCGGCCTCGGCCTCGGCGGCTAAAGCCGGCCACGAACGCAACGTCGAAGACCGCATCGCCTATCTGCACTCGCAACTGAAGATCACCCCTGCTCAGGAAGCGCAATGGAAGACGTTCGCCGACGTCATGCGCAGCAACGGCGAGACGATGAGCCAGCTGTTCCAGCAGCGCAAAGAGGCCACCAACGTGAGCGCGCTCGACGACATGAAACAGTACGCAATGATCGCGCAGGCGCATGCGGACGGCATGAAGAAGCTCGTCGATGCGTTCGATCCGCTGTATAGCAGCCTGTCGCCGGAGCAGAAGAAACTCGCCGACGCGACGTTCCACCGGGGCGGCCCCGAGGGTGGTCATCATCGCGGCCACCATGGCAACGGCGGCAAACCCGCGGCCGATGCCGCTAGCGACGCCACCGAGAAGCCGTAACGAAAGGACGCGCCCGCAGCAGAGATTGCCGCGTTGCGGGCGCGGTTCCGGTCGGACGTCATTGATTTCGGCCCCACCGCTCTTCCGCCTCTCAAAACGCCCCGCCCGCTCCATGCATCTGGCATGATTCGGGTGCGCGGTGTCTGGACCGGCTATCCGTCCCGGCGACTCGGCACACGATCGCCGCAACGCGACGAGCCTCACCGCAACGCCTCCCATCCCCCTAACTTCCCCCGCTTCATGACCGAACTCAGGAATCTCGATCTGCGTGACGATCCGCACGCTCAACGCGTCGTCAAGGACGAAACGGTAAGCGTCGAATTCGCCGCCGCCGAAGGCCAGTTGATGAGCCTCGAAGGCCCGAACCGCTATGTGCGCGGCGACGCGCTGATCACCGGCTCGACCGGCGACCGCTGGGTCGTGTCGCGCGAGCGTTTCGACCCGAAGTACGTGCCCGCCGATGCCGCGCTCGCGCACGGCGAAGCCGGTGCCTATCGCAACCGCCCGGCGGTCGTGCTGGCTCGCCGGATGGACGAGGCCTTCTCGCTCGCGCGCTCGGCCGGCGGCGGCGACGTGCTGAACGGCGCGGCCGGCGACTGGGTCATGCAGTACGCGCCCGGCGACTATGGCGTCGTGCAGGCCGCGCGCTTTGAGAAGGTCTATCGCCTCGCGGATTGAAACTGCTTCTACCCTACGTCACGCGAACTCGTCGCCGAGATCCACCGTGACTTCGCGCGGCACCGCCTCGCCGTTCGCGTACATTTCTTCGAGCGAGCCCAGGCTCGCTTCGACGTACGCGCGCAATACCGCGAAGCTGCGGCCACGCAGCCGCGCCGGCATCGCGCGATAACGCGCGAGCGCCGCCGGCGCGATCGCGACCGTCATCACGATACGGCGCGCGGTCGAACCGAAGCGCATCGCTACCCAGTGAATCGTCAGCGCGGGCGTGCCGTCGTCGGCCGCACGCTCGATGAACTGCGTCTGCTCGGGAAACAGATCGCTGATGACGCGCGCGAGCTCTTCGAACTCCGGATGCGCGCAGTCGTATTGGTAAGCTTCCATGAAGGCTGCCGGGAATTAAAGATCCTGAAACGTAGGCGCATTTTAGAGAAAGGCTCGAGGGATAGCGAGGCGCGTGGCTGCGGCCGCGCCCCCATCCGGTCACGCCGCGTCCGGCCGCCGGTAAATCCGTATCAGCAGCCCCACGACGAACACCGCCGCCACCGCATAGATCGTATCGACCGCCGCGAGCGGCAGAAGCCCCGCCTGCGTCATGGCGGCGGGCACGTCGATCAGCGCATGCGCCACGATCGCAACCGGCAGGATGGCGCGCGAGCCGGCGCGCACGCCGCGCCACATCAGCACCGACAGGCCGATCTGGAACACTAGCGCCGCGATGCGTTCGAGCGCGAAAATGCCGGCCAGTTGCGGCGTCAGGCTCGCGAGAATCAGATGCACGCGCATCACCGCTTCGGGCGGAAGATTGGCAAGGTAATCGCTGAGCCGGCCGCGGTTTTCGAGGACCGCGAACACGAGCCACTGCAACTGCACGAGCACGCCGACCATCCAAGCTTCCGCGCCGCCGTGGCCGAGGCCGTAGCTGAGCGCGGCGCCATCGTCGGTACGCAAGGCGGCGGTGCGCGGGTTGGCCGTCGTGCTGGCAACGGTGCTAGTGCCCGCGCTGGCATCAACGCCGGCGTTCGAGTCTGCGTTCGCCTTTCCGCGCACCGCCGGCCGCCGCGCCGCGCGCTTCACGAGCAGCCGCATCCCGACGAACCGCCCCACTTCCTCGCAGATGCCCGCGGCCAGCGCACCGTAGACAACGAACGCCAGCGGCTGTGAAAGGAACGCCGCCGTCGTCTCGTTGCCGCGCAGCAGATAGTCATTCAGCGCACGCTCGATCACCATTGCGAACAGCGCGAACACCGCGACACCCGCTATCGCGTCGCGCGGCCTGAGCGCGAGCGGCCGGCGCAACTGCCGGTAAATCAGAAACGGTAAGGCGGCGATGACGAGCGTGGCGAGCGCGAAGCTCGCCAGGGTAAGCGGTGCGACGACCATGAGTATCCTTGCGGGTGTTCCGTGCGATCCCCGGCGCGCAACCGCTGCGCGCCGCAACCCCGAATGATCGCAGATTGCCCGCGGATCGTTCGCAATCTCAGCGCGCCGTGGACGCACGCACGATCAGCTCACCGGGCAGCAGGCAGTCGCGCGCGCCCGTCTGCACGCCTTCGATGCGCTCGTGCAGGAATTCGACCGCACGATAACCGATGTCGTAGGTCGGCTGACGGATCGTCGTGATGCCGGCGAGTTCGGCCCAATCCGGGTCGTCGATAGAAAGCAGCGCGACGCGGGTCTGCCAGTGCTCGCCATAACGCGCTTTCAGATGCAGCGCGAGACGCAACGCGACCGGTGCGTTGGCCGCGAACAGCGCGACGCGTGGTGATGCGCCGGCGAGCCCGGCACCGTCCCCGCTCGATGCGTCGATCGCACGATCCAGCTCCGCGAGGCCACGCCCGAGCGCGTCCGCGTCGGCGAGATCGAGCACCAGCGTATGACCGCGCGCGCGGCCAGCATTGCGCATCGCGCGATCGAACGCTTCGACGCGCAGCTGCCGCGAGCTGACCTGCTCGAACGGCTGCACGACGAACCAGATGTGCTCGAAGCCCTGTTCGAGCAGATGCCGCGTGCCCAGTTCAGCGGCGGCGCCATTGTCGAGACCGACCATGTCGGCGACCAGTCCCTCCACCCGTCGATCGACCAGCACCGCCGGTATCCCGCTGCCGCCGACCGGCCGCAATGTCTCCTCGCGCACGCCGAGCGCGTTGACGATCACGCCTTCCACGCGATACGTCGTCAGCAACTGCAGATAGCGCCGCTCCATCTCGACTTCGTTCGCCGCGTGGCAGATCAGCGGCATCAGGCCGAGCGCGTGGCACGCGGCCTCGACGCCTTGCAGCACTTCGACAGAGTACGGATTGGTCAGGTCGGCGAGCAGCATGCCGATCAGCCGGTTGCGGCCGCGCTTCAGGCCGCGCGCCATCTGGTTCGGCTGATAGTCGAGCCGCGCGATCGCGGCCTCGATGCGCGCGCGCAGCTCGGGCGACAACACGCTCATCTCACCGTTCAGATAGCGCGAGATGCTGGTCTTGCCGGTACCGGCTTCGCGCGCGACATCGGTGATCGTCGCACGGCGCGTCGCCGGGGGTGACGTACCAGGTGGCGTGCTGGGCGGGGTCGTGCTCATTCGCTCATCGCTCGTGTCGGTAGAGAAGCGGCAGGTCGCGCGCTGCGCCGCGACTCACCTCGCCAGCACTTCACGATTGACGATGTTCGTCGTCAACGTGCCGTCAAGCGCGGCGACCAAATTCTCGGCCGCGTTGAGCGCCATCGCATGACGGGTCTCGTGCGTCGCCGAGCCGATATGCGGCAGCGCGACCACATTCGGCATCGAGAGCAACGGCGAGTCGGCCGGCAACGGTTCGGTGTCGAACACGTCAAGGCCCGCGCCGTGAATCGTACCGTTGCGCAAGGCCTCGATCAGCGCGGGTTCATCGACGGTCGCGCCGCGTGACGCGTTGATCAGGATCGCGCTCTTCTTCATCGCGCGCAGTTCGGCCGCGCCGATCAGATGCCGCGTCTCTCGGGTGAGCGGCACCTGCAGACAGACGAAATCGGCATGCGCGAGCAACTCGGCCAGTTCGACGCGCCGCGCGCCATACGCCTGTTCCGCTTGAGGATTCGCGCTGCGGTTCGTGTACAGCACCTTCATGTTGAAGCCGAGCGCCGCGCGGCGCGCGACCGCGCCGCCGATCCGCCCCAGGCCGACGATGCCGATCGTCTTGCCCTGCACGTCGAGCCCGAACTGCGCGGGCCCGATGCTCGTGCGCCACTGGCCCGCCTTGACCCAGTCGGCCAGCTCGACGACGCGCCGCGCCGACGCGAGGATCAGCGAGAACACGGTATCGGCGGTCGATTCGGTCAGCACGTCTGGCGTGTGCGTGAGCACGACGCCGCGGCGCGTGAGGTCGTCGACGTCGAACTGATCGTAGCCGACCGAGATGGTCGAGAGCGCCTTCAGCCGGCTCGCGCCTTCGAGCATCGCGGGCGTGATCGTCACGCTCGCGCCGATGCCGCCGTCGGCATCGCGCAGCGCCGCGACGAACGCATCATGCTGCGATGGATCGACCTGCACGACCTGCGCATGTTGTTGCAGATACGCGAGCACATCCTCGGGCAGTGACTTCCAGGCGACGATCTTCTTCATCAGCTCATTTTCCTTGCGACGGTGGGGCGAGCGGGGTCGCGTTGTTCGGTGCTGGCCGGCTTGACGGCGAGCGTCAGGATCACCGCGGCGACCAGCGCCACGCTCATGAATGCATACGATGCCGCGGGCGATCCGGTCGCGCCGTTCAGATAGCCGACCACGTACGAGCCGACGAACGAACCGAGCGCGCCCATGCTGTTGATCAGCGCCATCGCGCCGCCCGCGACGTTCTTCGGCAGCAGTTCCGGCACGATCGCGAAGAACGGCCCGTACGGCGCATACATGGCGGCGCCCGCGATTACGAGCAGCGCATACGAGACCCAGAAATGCGTCGAACCGAGCCCGTACGACGCCGCGAACGCGATCGCGCCGATCAGCAGGAACGGCCACACGAACACCTTGCGGCGGTTGAGTTTATCCGATGCCCACGAAGCTGCAAGCATCGCGATCGTCGCGGCCAGATACGGCAGCGCCGACAGCCAGCCGGTTTCGACCATGCCGAGCTGCGCGCCGTTCTTCAGGATCGACGGCAGCCACAGCACGAAGCCGTACACACCGATGCTCCAACAGAAATACTGCGCGCACAGCTTGATGACCGCGGGCGTGCGAAACGCCTCGCCGTAATTGCGCACCGGCTTGATCGCGGCCTGCTCGGCGCGCAGCGTCTGCGCGAGTGCGTCCTTTTCCTGCTGCGTGAGCCACGACACCTGCTCGGGCTTGTCCTTCACGAGGAACCACCAGCAGATCGCCCAGATGATCGCGGGCACGCCCTCGGCGATGAACATCTGCCGCCAGCCGAACGAATGCACGAGATAGCCTGACACGACCGACATCCACAGCACCGTGACCGGATTGCCGAGAATCAGGAACGTGTTCGCGCGCGAGCGCTCGCGCTTCGTAAACCAGTTGCTGATGAAGATCAGCATCGCCGGCATCACAGCGGCTTCGACGATGCCGAGCAAAAAGCGGATCGCCATCAGCGACGGGATGTTGCTGACCATCCCGGTCAGCGCCGCGCAGCCGCCCCACAGAACGAGGCTCCAGAACACGAGCTTCTTCACGCTGCGGCGCTCGGCGTAGATTGCGCCCGGAATCTGGAAGAAGAAATAGCCGAGAAAGAACAGCGCGCCGATCAACGACGCGAGCCCCTTGCTGATGCCGAGATCCTGGTTGATACCGGCCGCCGAGGCAAAGCCGAAATTTGCGCGATCGAGATACGCGAGGCTGTAGGTGATGAACACGATCGGCATGATCGTCCACCAGCGGCGAATCGCAAGCGATGAGGTCATGGAAGTCTCCCTGGACGGCGTCGTCCCGAATCAATGATGAAAAGTCAGGTCGCGCTCGCGACGCCCAGCGCCTCGGCCAGCTCGAGCGCGTCGAGTTCGGCGCGGCTCGGCAAACCTTCCGAATCGCCGATCACCTGGATCGCGAGCGCGCCGATCCGGTTGCCGCGCGCGACCGCCTGCGCGAGCGTGCGGCCTTCGAGCAGCGCGCTGATCACGCCGACCGCGAAGCCATCGCCCGCGCCGACCGTATCGACGACGTTCGCAACCGGCTGGCCTGCGATCGTCGCGGCGTCGGTCGCGGTACGGTAATACGCGCCGTGCGCGCCGAGCTTGACGATCACGCCGCGCGCGCCGCGCGCCAGGTAGAACTTCGCGATGTCCTCCGGCTGCGTGTAGCCGGTCAGAATCTCGCCCTCGCCGATGCCGGGCAGCACCCAGTCGGCCAGCGCGGCCAGCGCATTCACGCCTTCGACCATCGCCGCGCGCGACGGCCACAGCGTCGGGCGCAGATTCGGGTCGAACGAGATCGTCCTTCCTGCCGCGCGCATTTCGCGGGCCAGGTGGAACGCCAGCTCGCGCGAGCTCGCCGAGATCGCCGGCGCGACGCCAGTCAGATGCAGGTGACGCGCGGGCAGCACGTAATCGGCGACGTAGTCGTCGAGCGACAGATGGCTCGCCGCCGTTCCTTTGCGGAAGTACTCGACCGCCGGGTCGCTGCCGTCGTCATTCTTCGACTTCAGCTGGAAGCCGGTCGGATAGCGCGCATCCGTGCTCACGCAGCGCTGGTCGATGCTCTCTTTCGTCAGCGTGTCGCGCACGTACTGGCCGAACGAATCGTCGCCGACGCGGCTCATCCAGCCCACCCTGAAGCCAAGCCGCGAGAGGCCGATGGCGACGTTCAGGTCCGCGCCGGCGATGCGCTTCGTGAAGTGCCCGACGCCCGCAAGCGGGCCGGTTTCGGCGGCGACGAACATCGCCATGGCCTCGCCGTACGTGATCACGTCGAGGGCGGGGTACGGGTGGGTCATGCTGGGCTCCTGGTGGTGCATCTGATATGCCGCTTCGTGATGCTGTGTCGCGTGTCTACACGCGCGCGAGCCAGCTCACGCAACGCGCGGCATCCGCGTCGATCCGGCTCGCGTCGAACGGAAACTCGATGCCACGCGGCACGTTGCGCGGCAGGCGCTCGAGGACCACGCGGAATTGCGTGTCGCCCTCGGCCGGGGCGAGCGCAAAGCGCCGCGCGCCCTCGCCCGCCGTGGTCTTGCAGTGGATGTACTCGACGTGCGGCGCGAGCTGTGGGGCGATCTCTAGCGGCGCGACGTCGAGCCACGCCCAGTTGCCGATATCAAAGGTCATGCCGAGCACGTCCTTGTGGCCTTCGCGTGCGAGCGCGTCGAACAGCCCGACGAACTGCGCGGGCGAGCCGCCCTGCGCCAGTTGCCCGTTTTCGACGACGAGCCGCGGATGCGCGTCGGCCGCGCTGCCTGTCCCGCTCGCGACATGCGCAGCGATAGCCGCGCCGTCCGCCTCGCCAGCGAAGCCGCCGAGTTGCAGCTTGACGAAGCGCGCGCCGAGTGCGGCCGCTTCATCGAGCGCGAGACCCAGTGCGTCGGTATCGAGCTGGCCGTGCGTCGCGTACAGCGATGCCGGTGTCGAAAACACCGACCACAGGCCGAGATCGCCCAGCGCCGCGCCGAGCGCGCGCAGCCGTTGCGGTTCCGCGTCCGCGTGGCTCGCGAACAGTTCGCGGCGCACTTCGAAACCCGCCGCGCCGGCACGCTTTGCCGCCTGGGCCCATTTCAGATGGCCGTCGGCGCGCACCGCGTTCATACCGAACGCGCTGGCGACGATCACGATCTCCACTGCATCAGCCATGTTGAATTCGCTCATTTCTGTCGTAAAACTCGCGTTTGGAACCGGTTCCAAACGCGCTTCGAAAAAAAGCGCCGAGGCGCCGCGATGTGCGAATAGTGCGCGGGACAGCCATCACGCACCATAGAGGAAATCCCCAGGCGCGATTCAGCCGGCTTCGTCCGCGACACACATCGCCAGAAACTGCTCCACCACTCGCGACGGCGCGCTCGCATGCGGCACCAGAATCGACAATCGCCGCGTCAGCGGCTGCGGGCTCAGCGACAGCAGACGGAGCGCGCCGTCCTCGTGCCGCATCGACATCGCCGAAACGAAGCCGACGCCCATGCCGGCCCGCACTGCTTCCTTCACCCCTTCGACTCCCGCAATTTCGAGCGCGACGCGCATCGGCACGCCCGCGCGCGCGAATTCGCGCTCGACCGTCTGCCGCACGCCCGAGCCCTCCTCGCGCAGCACCAGCGGATAGGCGCCGAACGCGACCAGTTCGGCGCGCCCGCCGTTGTCCGCCTGCGCAAGCGGATGCGAGCGCGGCATGATCGCGACGATTTCGTCCTCGCGCCACGCATGGACGAGCGTGTCCGGCGGCAGATCGGCGCCGGCCGGGCCCTCGATCATCGCGATATCGACCGAGCCGAGCGCGCCGACGATCTCCGCCGTGTTGCCGTGGGAAGTATGGACGGTCACGTCCGGGAAACGGCGATGGAATTCGGCGATCAGGTACGGCAGCAGGTAGCTCGCCGGCGTCGTGCTCGCGCCGATCCGCAAGGTGCCCTGCTCGAGACCGCGCAGCGCGTCGCGATAGGCATGCGCCTGCCGCCACGTATCGCGCAGCCGCGCCGCATAGCTGGCGAGCTGCTCGCCCGCGGGCGTCAGCCGCACGCCGCGGCCATCACGCTGATACAGCGGCTCGCCGAACTCGTCCTGCAACTGCCTCAACTGGCCGGACACCGCCGGCTGCGACAGATGCAGCGCCACCGCGGCCCGGCTGATGTTGCGATGTTCGGCGACGGCAGCGAACGTTATAAGTTGATCCGGGGTCATCTCGATTAAGTATCCGTTGAGCCGATATTTCACATTCTAAATCATGATTTTTCATATCGATATATCTAATTTAGGATTAGCCCCGTTGCTGCCCATGCAGTCAGTCACGAAGTCAGGCATCCGATCATGTCCACACCCACCGTCCCGCTTACCGCCGCCTCTCCCGCGCTGTCCACCCGCGGGCAGCTCAACGGCGTGCTGTTCGTCGCGCTGTTCGCCGCCGCCGTCACGCGCATCGCGCAGATTCCGGCGATTGCCGGCCTCGGCCTGAGTCCGCTGATCGTCGGTATCGTCGCGGGCGCGATCTACGGCAACGCGCTGCGTGACGGCATGCCGGCCAGCTGGGCGGCCGGCGTCAACTTCTCCGCGCGCAAGCTGCTGCGTATCGCGGTCGCGTTCTTTGGACTGCGCGTGAGCCTCCAGGAAATCGCGCACGTCGGTCTGCCCGGTCTCGCGGAGTCGGTGCTGATCGTCGTCAGCACGCTCGTGATCGGCACCTGGGCCGGCATGAAAATCATGAAGCTCGATCGCGACACCGCGCTGCTGACAGCGGCCGGCAGCGCGATCTGCGGCGCGGCCGCGGTGCTCGCATTCGAATCGACGCTGCAATCCAAGCCGCACAAGAGTGCGATGGCCGTCGGCAGCGTCGTGCTGTTCGGTACGTTGTCGATGTTCCTGTACCCGGTGCTGTTCAAAGCGGGCTGGCTGCATCTCGATACGGTCGGCGCGGGCCTGTTCTTCGGCGGCACGATCCACGAGGTCGCGCAGGTGGTCGGCGCGGCGAGCAACGTGAGCCCGGAAGCGACGCACATCGCGACGATCGTCAAGATGACGCGCGTGATGCTGCTCGTGCCCGTGTTGCTGGTGGTCGGCCTGTGGGTGAACCGTGCGGCGCGCGGCTCCCAGAACGGCAGCGCGGACGGCGCGGCCCCGCGCAAGCTTGCGATCCCCTGGTTCGCGCTCGGCTTCCTCGCCTGCGTCGTGATCAACTCGATGCACGTGCTGCCGGAAAGCGCCACCTCGACGCTGAACCTGCTCGACACCTTCGTGCTGACGATGGCAATGACCGCACTCGGCATCGAAACGCGCATCTCGCAGATTCGCGAAGCGGGTCCGCGTGCGCTCACCACCGGCCTGATTCTGTACGTGTGGCTGATCGCCGGCGGTCTGGGCATCACATGGACCGTCCAGCACCTGTTCCGCTAAGCCGCCGCCGGCTTCCCCGCCTTGCCCGACACCCCGCCGCGCGCGGGGTTTTGCGCTTTCTGGCGCCCCATCCCGGCCGATCACACGGCATACTCGTTGCTGCGAACTTTGCTCCCAAAACCCGCCCGTGCGCGACGTCCGCTCGCAGCGATGAAACCGCGCTGGCGCGACGCGTCCGGGCGACCGGAATGAGGATCGATCGATGAGCCTGGAACTGTACTACTGGGATGGCCTGCAAGGCCGCGGTGAATTCGTGCGGCTCGCGCTGGAAGAAGCCGGTGTCGACTATGTCGAAGTCACGCGCGGCAAGGCTTCGAAGGGCCTTGGCACCAAAGCGATGATGGCGGTGATGCAAAGCCCCGACGAGCCGTATCCGCCGTTCGCGCCACCGTTCCTGAAAGACGGCGATCTGGTGATCTCCCAGACCGCCAACATCCTGTTCTATCTCGGCCCGCGGCTGAAACTCGCGCCCGCGATCGACAGCCTGCGCTACGTCGCAAACGCCCTGCAGCTAACGATCGCCGACGTCGTCACCGAAGCGCACGACACCCACCATCCGCTCGCGAGCGGCCGCTACTACGAGGATCAGAAAGACGCGGCGAAGGTGCGCGCGCACGATTTCATCGACCATCGGATTCCGAAGTTCATGTCGTACTTCGAGCGCGTGCTCGCCCAGAATCCGGCCGGCGACAGCTTCATGGTCGGCGACACACTGACCTACGTCGACCTGTCGATGTTCCAGCTGATCGACGGTCTGCTGTACGCGTTTCCGCGCGCGTTGAAGCGCTTTGGCGAGCACTATCCGCGGCTCGCCGCGCTGCACGACAACGTGATCGCCAGACCGAAGATCGCCGCGTATCTGGACTCGGACCGGCGCATCGGCCATAACGAAAGTTGCATCTTCCGGCACTACCCTGAACTCGACAAGGCGGCGACTTGAACCGCGCCGCCCGCCCCCGCCCGCCCGCTACCGCGCGCCCGCCATTCGAGGCGGGCGCGCGGCTGTCGTCGCGCGTTTTTTTCAACCCTCCTTCACGCCTCGAACCGTCGACGTGCTTTCATTCCTGCTGAAGCTGCGCACCCGCGCCCAACGCGTTTTCCGCCTCTCCGAAGCCCACACGATGCTGGTCTGGTCGGTCGTGGTCGGCATCGCCGGCGCGTTCGCGACCGTCGTGTTTCGCAGGTGCATCGAACTGTTGCAACTGGCGATGACCGGCCAGTCCGGCAGCTTCGTCGAACTGGCTCGCAGCCTGCCGTGGACCATGCGCATCTGGCTGCCGGCCGCCGGTGGCCTCGTCGCCGGCGTGTTTCTGTTGATCGCGCAGCGCCACGCCGACGCCAACAGGCACACCGACTACATGGAAGCCGTCGCGATCGGCGACGGCGTCGTGCCGGTGCGCCTGAGCCTGTGGCGCAGCGTGTCGTCGCTGTTCACGATCGCGAGCGGCGGCTCGATCGGCCGTGAAGGTCCGATGGTGCAGCTGGCGGCGCTCGCCTCGTCGCTGATCGGTCGCTGGGTCCACTTCGATCCGCCGCGGCTGCGCCTGCTCGTCGCATGCGGCGCGGCGGCCGGTATCACCTCCGCCTACAGCGCGCCGATCGCGGGCGCGTTTTTCGTCACCGAAATCGTGCTCGGCTCGATTGCGATGGAAAGCTTCGGGCCGGTGCTGGTCGCGGCCGTCGTCGCGAACATCACGATGCGCGAGTTCGCCGGCTACAAGCCGCCCTACGAGATGCCGGAGTTTCCGGCCGTGACCGGTCTCGAGGTGCTGTTGTTCGTCGCGCTCGGCGCCCTGTGCGGCGCGGCCGCGCCGCAGTTCCTGCGGCTGCTCGATGCGTCGAAGGCGGCCTTTCGCAAACTGCCCGTGCCGCTGCCGATGCGGCTGGCGCTCGGCGGTCTCGTGGTCGGCATCATCTCGGTCGCGGAGCCCGAGGTGTGGGGCAACGGCTATAGCGTCGTGAACTCGATCCTGCATTCGCCGTGGACATGGTCCGCGCTCGTGCTGGTGCTCGTCTGCAAGCTCGCGGCAACCGCGGCGACGGCCGGCTCCGGCGCGGTCGGCGGGGTGTTCACGCCGACGCTGTTCGTCGGCGCGGCGGTCGGCTCGCTGTTCGGCCAGGGCATGCACGCGTTGTGGCCGGATGCGACGTCGGCCGCCTACGCGTATGCGATGGTCGGCATGGGCGCGTTCCTCGCGGGCGCGACCCAGGCGCCGCTGATGGCGATCCTGATGATCTTCGAGATGACCTTGAGCTATCAGGTCGTGCTGCCGCTGATGCTGTCGTGCGTGGTCGCGTATTTCATCGCGCGTGCGATCGGCAAGACCTCGATGTACGAAATCACGCTGCGCCGCAATCGCGAGGAGCAGGAGCGCTCACGTCTGCGCGCGACGCAGATGCGCGAGCTGATCCGCCCCGCGCAGACGGTCGTGCCGCCGAACGCGACCGTGCACGACATGACGCGCGTGTTCCTCGAATATCCGGTCAAGTATCTGTATGTCGCAAACGACTCGGGCGCGTTTCTCGGCGTGGTCGCGCTGAAGGACATCACGTCCGACCTGCTCGAAGAGCGCGACACCTCGACGAAGACCGCTGCCGATTATCTGCAGCCGCATTTCGACGTGCTGACGCCGGACATGTCGCTCGGCGACGCTTTGCAGCACTTCATGGCGTTCCAGGGCGAACGCTTGCCGGTGATCGAAAGCACCGCGCACCCGAAGCTCGCCGGCGTCGTCTACAAGACGTCGCTGCTCGACGCGTACTTCCGCATGAATCCGTCGCGCTAGAACAGTCGCCCAAGGTCCGCGCACGAGCTCTTCGCGGGCGCAGTGCAAAGCCGTACGGATTCTCTACAATGGACAGAGTGCCGGCCGCTCATGCGGCCGGCACGCGTGAGGCCAGCATGGGCGCAGCAACAGCGAGCACCGTATCGTCGGAGCGAAGATGAGCGAACCGGACCCCGAGGCCGTACGCCGCGATCAGGCCGGCTGGATTTTCGTGCATATCGAAGGCGAGCCGTACGATCGCGGCGAGCAGCACGGCCAGTTGCTCGCCGACGAAATCAGGAACGCGATCCGCACCGCGCGCTATCTCGCGAAGTGGGACACCGGCGAGGAGTTCGACGTCTTCGTCAACGCCGCGACGAGCCAGTTCGCGAGCAAGCTCGACACCGAATTCGCCGACGAAATCCAGGGCATTGCCGACGGCGCGAAGCTGCCGTTCGCCGAAGTGCTTGCGTGGAACGGCTACATGGATCTGCTGCAAAGCTGGTGGCCGACGCACGCGGCGCAGCAGCAACCGCAGCTGGGCGCAAAACTGTGGCGCGGCCGGCGCGGCCATCATTGCAGTGCGTTCATCGCGTCCGGCAACGCAACGCGCGACGGCCGCATCGTGATGGCGCACAACTCGTGGGATCGCTACGCGGCGGGCGACGCGTTCAACGTCGTGTTCGACATCGTGCCGGACCGCGGCAACCGCATCCTGATGCAGGGCTTGCCGGGCTGCATCTCGAGCCTGACCGATTTCTGGGTCACGGCGGCCGGCCTGATGATCACCGAAACGACGATCTCGAGCTTCGCGGGCTACAACGCGGCCGGCGCGCCCGAGTTCTATCGCTCGCGGCGCGCGTCGCAATATGCGAACAGCATCAAGGAATGGTGCGACATGTTCTCGCTCGCGAACAACGGCGGCTACGCGAACAGCTGGCTGCTCGGCGACACGAAGACCGGCGAGATCGCGCGTTACGAACTCGGGCTGCACTACTCCGGCTTCGAGACCACGAAGAACGGTTTCTACAGTGGCTACAACACCGCGACGGATCTGAAGATCCGCAACCAGGAATGCATCGGCGAAGGCGAGGACTATACCGACGTGCGCAAGAACGGTGCGCGGCGTCTGCGCTTCATGCAGCTCGAGGAAATGCATCGCGGCAGGATCGACGTCGAACTCGCGAAGCAGATGATCGCCGATCATCACGACGTCTATCTCGATCGCAACGACAATCCGTGCTCGCGCACGATCTGCGGGCATCTGGAGCTCGACGACGCGCGCTTCGGCGGCACCGATCATGGGCCGTTCAATCCGTGGGGCGCGAACGACGGCAAAGTGGTCGACAGCGAAATGGCGCGTGAGATGGCGTTCACCGCGCGCTGGGGTCATCCATGCGGCCGGCCGTTCGACGCGCAGGCGTTCATGAAGCGGCATCCGCAGTGGAACTGGCTGAACGGCTATATGCGCGACCGCCCCTCGTGGCCATGGACGCGCTTCGACGTGCTGCGCTAACGCGTGTGGGCCGTTGGTGCCATCATGGAGCCTACGCAATATGGTGTTGCCGCAAATGGGCGCGCGTTGCAGAATTTGCCATCTAAGATGTAAAGAGCATGGGCCACACAGCGACACGCGGCCGGTAGCTTGCACCGTCCTTTCGACGCGGGACGGCTCAGGGTTTGCTCCATTGTCAGCGCCGCATGAGCTTTAGGAGGTCGGGCGATGAAAACCTCGACACTGTTGACCATGGTGACGCTGTCGGCCTCGTGCTTTGCCGCGCCGGTCCATACCGCCCCGGACAGCGCGGATTCCACCAGGTTTGACCAACGCGCGAACGCCGCGCCGGTCGCGCCGCCGGCCCCGGACGTCTCGAGCATCGACGAGAACCATCCGCAGCAATGGGACCATATTGCGCTGCCGAAGTCCCGGCATCTGGAGCGCAGCCTGACCGGGCAGAACGAGCATCTGACCACCTGAGGACGGGCGCTGCACCGCGCGGGACTGCGAGAGGCTCACTGCGACCAGCCCCTGGCTCTTCGCGGCGGTAATAACAACTTGACTAACTTGAGCACAACAGGAGCACGCGAATGACAGCCTCGGACCTCCCCGGCGAATCGATCGATCTGCAGATCGCCGATCTTCTTGGCGAAGTCGAATTCCCGACCAACAAGGATGCGCTCGTCGACGCGGCGCGCGAAGCCGGCGCGAGCAACGAGGTGCTGGCGATGCTCGATGGCATGCCGGAGCAGGATTATGTCGACATTGAGTCGGTCACGCGGTTGATCGGCGGCAATTATGGTCCCGGCTTGGGAATCTAGACGCGCCGCGCGCCACCACACACGTTAGAACCCCGACGCCGCGATCCGCGTGCGCGGCACACGCGTCAGACGGCGCGTCGTGCCGCGGCTTTCGAGCGCGTGGTCGGCCATGTCAGGCGCAGTCAGATCATCGGACCCGGTCACCTCCGCCACCGCCCGCACCTGCGCCTCGCCGCGAGAATCCTGCACCAACCTGCTGCCCGGCTGGAAATGCTCGACCAGATGGTCGATAAACGTGCGCACCTTCGCCGGCAGATGCAGCCGGCTCGGATACGCAATCGTGATTTCGATGGGCGGCAGACTGTAGTCGTCGAGCAGGCGCACGAGCCGCCCCGCCGTCAGATCCCGGCCGATCAGGTAGCTCGGCAGGATCGCCACGCCCATGCCCAGCAGCGCGAACTGCCGCAGCATCTCGGCATTGTTGGCCGCGATCGCGTTGGTCGGCCGCACCCGCACCTCACCATCCGGACCCATGAACGCGCGTTCCTCGCCGCCGCCCTGCTCGGCCGGCCGGCTCAGGCACGAATGCCGCGACAGATCCTCGGGGCGCACTGGCGTGCCGTGTTGCGCCAGATAGTCGGGCGTCGCGCAGACCGTCATATAGCCCGTCGTCAGCCGCCGGGTGACGATGCTCGCGCCGCGCATAGGCCGCGCAACCAGAATGCCGACGTCGAAACCCTCTTCGACGAGATCGACGTGGCGGTCGGCGAGCGTGACATCGGGCACGACGTCCGGGTAGCGCGCCGCGTACGACTGCACGACCGGCGCGAGACTATGCAGTCCGAACACGACCGGCGCAACGATACGCAGGGTGCCGACCGGCTCGTGATTGCGCGCCACCACCATCTGCTCGACGCCTTCGAGGTCGGCGAGGATGTGGCGTACGCGCTCCAGGTAGGTCGCGCCGGATTCGGTCAGCGACAGACGCCGTGTCGTACGGTTCAGCAGCCGCGTACCGAGCCGCGCTTCGAGATCCGCGACGTGCCGCGTGACGACCGCCGTGGACAGGTCCAGCGCGCCCGCCGCGCCGACGAAACTACCGAGGTCGGCCACCTTGACGAACACGCGCATCGACTGCAGTTGATTCATGGGACGACTCCTGCCTCGGTAAAGCCGGGCCGGCGCATCCGTTGGCGCCTGTGTCGACCCGCGCGGCATGGGCGCGCGCGGGCTTGCCCTATGCAACCGATTCTATCGAGCCGACATGTCCCAACCCTGACCCAGACATGACATTCCGGTCAGGTTCGACGCGGCGTGTCCATCGCGCCACGATCAAGGCGTCTACTGCGGATTTTGACTAGGTATAAACCCTAGTCTACTGGTACCATAGCGGCCAAAGGAAATGACCGCTACACCGCCATGCCACATCGTTTTCATCTGCTGGAAAAAATCGCGTTTTCGCTGGTTTGCTGGTCGGCCGCCGCAAGTTCGGCCTATATCGGTTACGAGCGCTGCCCGGATATGAAGGCCGCGCTGCACGCCGGGGAGAAGTTCCTCAGCTACAGCAGCCAATACGCGTTCGCTTGCGCGGCGCCCGCCGCCGCGGCCTGCGCGCAACTTCCGATCGACTGATTTTTCTGGTTTTCGCCGAATTTGACGCGCGATCCGCCAAGGTCGCGCGTTTGCGCATCCAGGCTTAACGCCAACTCTCACGCATCGCGCCCGAACACCACGCGCGAGAAAAACCCCGCCAGCACCATTTCGGCCATCTCCGTCGGCACATTCTGAGGATCGACCGCGTAGAAGAATTGCACGCCGTCGCACAGGCCTATCAGACCGATTGCGAGCTGCTCGGGCGGCATCGACATCGGCGTGCCCACGCGCTCCGAGAACTCGCGCACATAGGCGCTCAATTGCTCGAGCTTCTCGTGCATGAACGCGTTAAAGCGCGGCCGGAAGCGCCCGTCGCGCACCGCGAGCAGCTTTGCCTCGACCCACAGCAGAAAACACTTGTTCTCGCGATGCAGCGAGCTGTAATAGCGCAGCACGCGCGCCTCCATTTCCTCGCGCGACGCCGCATTTTCAAAGATTGCGTGCAGGCCCGCCTGCATTGCTTCGTGATCGCGCCCCAACAGCTCCAGAAACAGCTCGGTCTTGCTGCGGAAGTTCGAATAGAACGCACCGCGCGTATAGCCGGCAGCCGCCGCGATGTCCTCGACGCTCGCCGCGACAAAGCCTTTCTTCATGAAAGTGGCCTGCGCAGCATCGAGCAGGCGCTCCCGCGTCTGGTCCTTGCTCTGCTCTCTCGTTAGTCTTTGCCGTTTCATGGCCGCCAGTCTAGCATCGAAAAGAATTCGAATTCACGTAGACATTCAAATACAGGAGTGTATTAGAATGCGCTTCATCATTCAAAGCCATATCTGTATGCCAATTGCATGACACGGTGTGCAGGTCTTCGCTGGCGGGCCGCGCGGCTTGCCGTGTTCGTTCGCTGTCTCCAGTTGGGGTAATTGTGAAGCGTCCCGGTTCTCCCGCATCGTCTGCGATGCGCCAGCAGTCTCCTCCATCCCCCCACCGCGGTTTCTCCAGACAAACGTGCGCGCTGGCGCTGGCAGGCGCGCTCGCGCTCGCGGCCTGCTCGAAGAAGGAAGCCGCGGCGCCCGCGCCGCGCCCGGTGGTCGCGCTCGCCATGCATGCGGACGGCTATGCGCTGCAGGCAGCGTCGCTGCCCGGTGAAGTGCAGGCGCGCTACTCGACGCCGCTGTCGTTTCGCGTCGCGGGCAAGATCATCGAGCGGCGCGTGCGGCTCGGCGACACCGTGAAGAGCGGCGAAGTCGTCGCGCTGCTCGACCCGGCCGATGCGCAGAAAAACGCCGCCGCCACGCAGGCGCAACTCGACGCCGCGCAGCACACCCTCGTCTATGCGCAACAGCAGCTCGAACGCGACAAGGCGCAAGCCAAAGAGAACCTGATCGCGCCGGCGCAGCTCGAACAGACCACCAACGCGTACGCATCCGCGCTCGCGCAGCGCGATCAGGCGCAGCAGCAGGCGGCGCTCGCGAACAACCAGTTGCAGTACACGACGCTCGTCGCCGGTCATGCGGGCGTCATCACGGCCGAACAGGCAGACACGGGCCAGAACGTGTCGGCGGGTCAGGCCGTCTACAACCTCGCATGGAGCGGCGACGTCGACGTGCTGTGCGACGTGCCCGAAAGCGCCCTCGCGGCGTTCGCGGTTGGCCAGAACGCGAGCGTCACGCTCTCGGCCCTGGCAGGTCGCAAGTTCAACGCGCGCGTGCGCGAGCTGTCGCCGGCCGCCGATCCGCAAAGCCGCACGTGGCGCGCGCGTCTGACGCTGATCGATGCCGGCGCCGAGGTGCGTCTCGGCATGACCGCCGACGTCACGCCAGCCGTGCCGCTCGCTCAGGCGGCCGCGCAGCGCGGCATGTTCACGCTGCCGGTCACCGCGCTGTTCCACGAGGGGCGCGAGCCGGCCGTTTGGGTCGTGCGAGCCGCGGACAATACGCTCGAGCTGCGTCGCGTGACGGTCACGCGCTACTACGAGCGCACCTTCATCGTGAGCGATGGCCTGAAAGATGGTGAAAGTGTCGTGCTGCAAGGCGTGCACACGGTGAGCGCCGGCCAGAAAGTCCGCGTGATCGCGCCGCTGCATCCCGAGGACTTCGCTTCATGAGCACAGCGCACGACGAAGGACGCTTCAACCTGTCCGCGTGGGCGCTGCGTCATCAGGCGCTGGTGGTCTTTCTGATCGCGCTCGCCACCGCGTTCGGCATCCTCGCGTACACACGGCTCGCGCAGTCCGAAGACCCGCCCTTCACGTTCCGCGTGATGGTGATCCGTACGTTCTGGCCAGGCGCCACCGCGCGCCAGGTGCAGGATCAACTGACCGACCGCATCGGCCGCAAGCTGCAGGAAACGCCGTATATCGACTTCGTGCGCAGCTACTCGCGCCCCGGCGAATCGCTGATCTTCTTTACGATGAAGGACTCGGCGCCAGTGAGCCAGGTGCCCGAGACGTGGTACCAGGTGCGCAAGAAAGTCGGCGATATCGCGTCGACCTTGCCGCCGGGCATCCAGGGCCCGTTCTTCAACGACGAATTCGGCGACGTCTACACGAACATCTACACGCTCGAAGGCGACGGCTTTTCCGCCGCGCAACTGCACGATTACGCGGACCAGCTGCGCACGGTGCTGCTGCGGGTGCCGGGCGTCGGCAAGGTCGATTACTTCGGCGACCCCGATCAGCACATCTTCATCGAGATCGCGAACACGCAGTTGACGCGCCTCGGCATCTCGCCGCAGCAGCTCGGCCAGGCGATCAACGCGCAGAACACGATCGCGCCCGCGGGTACGCTGACCACCAAGGACGACCGCGTGTTCGTGCGTCCGAGCGGCCAGTTCAACGACGTCAACGCGCTCGCCGACATGCTGATCCGCATCAACAACCGCACGTTCCGTCTCGGCGACATCGCGACGATCAGGCGCGGCTACGACGACCCGGTCGTCACGCAGATGCGCTTCGGCGGCAAGCCGGTGCTCGGCATCGGCGTGACGATGCAGCCGGGCGGCGACGTGATCCGCCTTGGCCGCGCGCTCGATCAGCAGATGACCCAACTGCGCGCCGCACTGCCCGTCGGTTTGAATCTCGTGGAAGTATCGAGCATGCCGCACGCGGTCGCGCGCTCGGTCAACGACTTCCTCGAAGCGGTCGCCGAAGCCGTTGCGATCGTGCTGATCGTGAGCCTCGTCTCGCTAGGCGTGCGCACGGGGATGGTCGTCGTGATCTCGATTCCGGTGGTGCTCGCGGTCACCGCACTGTGCATGTACCTGTTCGACATCGGTCTGCACAAGGTGTCGCTCGGCACACTCGTGCTCGCGCTCGGCCTGCTCGTCGACGATGCGATCATCGCGGTCGAAATGATGTCTGTGAAACTAGAGCAAGGCTGGAGCCGCGCGCGCGCCGCAGCCTTCGCGTACACGAGTACCGCGTTTCCGATGCTGACGGGCACCCTCGTGACCGTGTCGGGCTTCCTGCCGATCGCGCTTGCGAAATCGAGCACCGGCGAGTACACGCGCTCGATCTTCGAGGTGTCCGCGATCGCGCTGATCGCGTCGTGGTTCGCGGCGGTCGTGCTGATTCCGCTGCTCGGCTATCACATGCTGCCGGAGCGCAAACGCCACGCGCATGAGCCCGACGACCACGAGCACGACATCTACGACACGCGCTTTTACACGCGTCTGCGCGGCTGGATCGGCTGGTGCATCGAGCGGCGCTTCGTCGTGCTCGCGATCACCGTGCTGCTGTTCGTGATCGCGATGGCCGGCTTCTCGCTGGTGCCGCAGCAGTTCTTCCCGAGCTCGGACCGGCCGGAATTGCTGGTGGACGTGCGGCTGCCCGAAGGCGCGTCGTTCGACGCCACGTTGCGTCAGGCCCAACGCCTCGAAAAAGCGCTGCAGGGCCGCCCCGAGATCGATCACACGGTCAGTTTCGTCGGCACGGGCGCGCCGCGCTTCTATCTGCCGCTCGATCAGCAATTGCAGCAGCCGAACTTCGCGCAGTTCGTGATCACCGCGAAGTCGGTCAAGGATCGCGAGAAGCTCGCGCAGTGGCTCGAACCGGAGTTATTCAACAACTTCCCGGCGATCCGCACGCGCCTGTCGCGCCTCGAGAACGGGCCGCCGGTCGGCTATCCGGTGCAGTTCCGCGTGAGCGGCGACGACATCGCGACCGTGCGCTCGATCGCCGAACGGGTGGCCGCGACGATGCGCGCGAATCGCGGCACGCGCAACGTGCAGTTCGACTGGGACGAACCCGCCGAGCGCTCGGCGCGCTTCGAGATCGACCAGAAACGCGCGCGCGAGCTCGGCGTGACTTCCGAAGACATCTCCAGCTTCCTCGCCTTGACGATGTCCGGGTACACCGTCACGCAGTATCGCGAGCGCGACAAACTGATCAGCGTGGATCTGCGCGCGCCGCGCGCGGAACGCGTCGACCCGTCGCAGCTGACCGCGCTCGCGATGCCGACGCCGAATGGCCCGGTGCCGCTCGGCACGCTCGGGCATCTGCGCAACGACCTCGAATACGGGGTGATCTGGGAGCGCGACCGTCAGCCGACCATCACCGTACAGTCAGACGTCATGGCCGGCGCGCAAGGCATCGACGTCACCCATGCGGTGGACCGCGTGCTCGGCCCGATCCGCGCGTCGCTGCCGGTCGGCTACCGGATCGAGATCGGCGGCTCGGTCGAGGAAAGCGGCAAGGGCCAGACATCGATCTACGCGCAGTTGCCGATCATGGTGATCGCCGTGCTCACGCTGCTGATGATCCAGCTGCAGAGCTTCGCGCGCGTGCTGATGGTCGTGCTGACCGCGCCGCTAGGCCTGATCGGCGTCGTGCTCACCTTGCTGCTGTTCGGCAAGCCATTCGGCTTTGTCGCGATGCTCGGCGTGATCGCGATGTTCGGCATCATCATGCGCAACTCGGTGATTCTCGTCGATCAGATCGAGCAGGACATCGCGTCGGGGCAGAAGCGTTTCGATGCGATCGTCGGCGCGACCGTGCGGCGGTTCCGGCCGATCACGCTGACCGCCGCAGCCGCCGTGCTCGCGCTGATCCCGCTGTTGCGCTCGAACTTCTTCGGGCCGATGGCGACCGCGCTGATGGGCGGCATCACGAGCGCGACGATCCTGACGCTGTTCTATCTACCCGCGTTGTACGCCGCGTCGTTCCGCGTGCGCACCGACGAGCGCGAGCCGCCCGCGCCGACCGGTTCCGGCGCCCCGTACACGGGTAACTGAGCATGAGTACGAGCATGACTATTTCTGCCCTCTCTCAACGCGCACGCTTCGACGCGCTGGTCCGTACCACGATTGCCGCGAGCATCGCGAGCCTCACCTGTATGCTCACGGCCTGCTCGTTCGGGCCAAACGGTGACGCGCCCGCGATGCCGCAGCCCGCGCACTACGGCGCCGAGGCGCTGCCGACGCAAACCGTGCCCGCGCAAGGCGTCACGCAGCAGTTCGTGAGCGGCGCGCAGCCGGTGCCCGAATGGTGGAAGCTATACCGCTCGGATGCGCTGAACGCGCTCGTCGACGAAGGCCTGCGCAATAGTCCGACGCTCGCCGCAACTGACCGCAGTCTCGCCGCCGCGCGCGAGCAACTGCGCGCGCAGATCGGCAGCTCGCTGCTGCCGACCATCGACGCCGGCGGCCAGGTCACCCGCAATCGCGCGCTCGCGATTCCCGAGATCGGACCCAACACGTTTCTGTACAACGTGTTCGTCGGCCAACTGCAGGCGCACTACACGTTCGATCTGTTCGGCGCCTCGCGTCTCGCGAACGCGGCGCTCGCCGCGCGCGTGAACGTGCAGGTCTACCAGCTCGATGCGGCACGACGCGCGCTTGCCGCGAACATCGTGACCGCGACGATCACGAGTGCCGCGCTGCACGCGCAGATCGACACGACCGAGCGGCTCGTGACCCTCGCCAACGATCAGGCGCGCGATACCGGGCGACGCTTTGAGCTCGGCGCGGTATCGCATGCCGATCTGCTGAACGCGCAGCAAAGCGCGGCGAGCGTGGCGGCGAGTCTGCCGGCGCTGAGGCAACAGTGGCTGACGACGCGTCACGCGCTCGCGGTGCTGCTCGGCCGCACGCCCGATGCCGCGCCGGATGACATCGATCTCGCACAACTGCATGTACCCGAGCAGGTGCCGGTCGTCGTGCCGTCGGAGCTGCTGCGCACGCGGCCCGATATTCAGGCAGCCGACGCCGCGCTGAAGGCCGCCTCGGCCGATGTCGGCGCCGCGACCGCGCAGATGTTCCCGAGCCTGTCGCTGTCCGCGTCGATGGGACAAGGCGGCTTTAGCTGGCCGGTCGCGGTGTCGGGTGCGGGGGCGATCTGGAGCATCGGCGCGGCGCTGTCGCAACCGCTGTTTCATGGCGGCGCGCTCGTCGCGCAGCGCCGCGCGGCGCAGCACACGTACGAGGCGAGCGTGTCGCAATACAAGCAGACCGTGCTGGCCGCGTTCCAGAATGTCGCCGATACGCTCGCCTCGCTCGAGCACGACGCACAGTCGCTCGATGCCGCGAACGTCGCCGCGCGCTCGGCGCAAGGTGTGTTCAACGAGACATCGGCACGCTATCGGCTGGGGGCGCTGCCCGTCGCGTCGACGCGTTCGAGCGAGCAGCAATGGCGCAATGCGCAGCTCGACGAGATCCGCTATACGAGCGCGCGGCTGACCGATACGGCCGCGCTGTTTCAGGCGATGGGGAATCCGCCGGTCGATCAGGGCGGTGCGCCGGGCGCTTCGGGGGCGGCTATTTCTGCTCCCGCTTCTGCTTCTGCTTCTGCTTCTGAGTCTGTCGGTACAACGAACACAACCGCATCCAATTAAGACGGAACCCTATCAGTTCGGCCCCACCATCAAGCACGACAAGACCTGACGCTCGGGCAACGGAGAATTGCTCCAGTCGGCCAGGCCTCTCTTCTGGAATTCTTCCACGGATCGATAGCCACTTACGTTCCAGTTATAACCGCTCGCGTGTTCAATCTCCACGACCTCGAAGCGGCATTGACTGCTGCGCTTCTTAAGGCGAAAAACAATTCGTCTGTGCTTACCGCCAAAATTCTGTTCGAGCACCTCGTATTGCACTGGCTTGCAAACACTGAACGCCGAATTCCATTCGATGGTTCTGGGGCGTACTACAAGCGATCCCGAACACGCTCGGCCTGTTCCATCAAACTTGCCTGAAAATGGTTTGTCCGCCGCGGCTGCGCTGATAACGAAGCTTCCGACGAGGAGCGGAAGTATTCCCTTCATTGCGTACATGAGGGTCCGCACGACCTCGAGCGTGTTCAGTGAAGAGCGAGTACCTGCGCTGCCCGCCTCAAGAAACGATAGATCGCCGGCTAACATGGCCTGTGCCACTGCCACCAAACGGCGGCGCGTCAAGGTTTCATTCTCATTCATGTCACACCGTCATTCATTTCGCATATGGACAAAGACATGAGTGTGTCGCCGTTCTGTTTGAAGTCGTTGCCCGGATAGGCACCGATCAAATAAACACTCCACGACAGGTTGTCCTGTACATGGGCGACGGCCCAATCGCGCATCCAACCAAACCTGGGATTCCGTATGGAATGCGGCGCACTTATCCCCAGTTCGTGTTGATGAGCCTGTTGAAAACTATCTGAAAAACGGGCTAACGCATTGAGCGCGCGAGGATTTGTCGATGAGGCGCGAAATCGCACAGCGGGTGCCGCGAGACGGCTTTGTCTATCGCGCAAGCACCTGGGATGCCTCAACGTTATCCCCAGTTTGTGTTGACAGACTTGTTGATAACCCTGGGGCGAAGCGCCTAAGTGCTTGAAGCGAATCGCTTTGCCTTGCGCGTTCCGCGGGGAAGCAATTTCGGAGCAACCGAGTCAACGAAAGGTCGGTTCATGCGCCGGCAGAACAAATATGCGTGGCCGTTCGTCAAGTGTGCCTGCCCGTGGCAGCCTCGATTTCGGCGGTATCCCACCGACCTCGGCGCGTTGCTTCGAGCAGCATGCCAAGGGTCAATGGGACCAGCGGCTCGCGCCTGAGCCGATTCGAGAACAGCCCGAGGAATGACGATAGCAACGCTTGCCCCTCCGGGCTGAAGTATCGGCGGAACGGGAAACCAGCGACGTCGACGTGAAACTCCTTCGCCCAGTTCTCGATGAACTCCGCACCGTCCTGTCCCGTCACACCGAGATCCTGCTCCAGGCGGGTCTCAGGCTTCAGCTCCAACTGCCCGCCAAACAATGGCCGACCCAGTTCTTCACGGGCAAACGCTTCAAACTTCACCCAAGTATCATCGCTCATCCCAACACCCGATCCGCCGGTTGAACGAGTCTGTTATAAGCCGTGATCGATCGGCGCAGAATCTGGAATGCCTCGGCCGCCATGAATACCTCGCCGACGATCGGAATAGTGCGACCGACCCAAGCGCCCAGGTTTCGAGTGAATGCAATTTTCATCCCCCGCAGACCGACACCCGTAATCATCGGCAAGCGCATCGCCACGCGATTCGGCAAAACGCGCCGTGACACCATTGATGCGACGGAGGTTCCTTTAGTCGCCCCGGCGACCTTGCCCGATACCGGGACGTCTGCCTGACCAAGCAATATCGCCGCCACGCCCGCCAGATCCGTCAATCCAAGCTCCTTGCGCGCCTCCTCCAGAGTGACATAGAAGAAAAGTTCAGGGGGAGTCAGGCCCGTGTGTATCCCGTATGTGTAACGATTGTTGCCCATTCTTCTTCCTGTTATGAACCAAGCGCGACGCTTTGCGGGCTCTTGCGCGGTAGACCGTTAAATAGCCTGCCAAATTAACAGGCAACGGGAGGACAAGGAATGGGCGACGGATGATTTTCAGACACCGATGAATTCGCGCACGCAGCGCGCAAAGAAGAATCTGGTCAGGAATCCGACCTGGAGGGTTCAACCCGTGCGCGGCCTGCCGAAGCCAACCGCGCACGCATTGTCAAAGACATCAAGGCTTGTTCGACTCGAAGAGATCCATGATCTGCTTCTTCTCGGTCGTCGACACGCTCGGCGGCGGCACGACCGGCGGCGTCATGCCGGCCGGCCCGACACCGCCGAGCGCGTCGGTCGCGCCGGCCATCGGATTGCCCGAATCGAGACCGATGCTCGCGACGAAGCCTTGCCCCGGCAGCTTGTCGCTGAAGAACAGCTCACCGTCCATCACCGTCACGCCGTCGGGTTGCTGCGGCTCGGCCTGCGGCACGCCGCGCAGCGCGCGCTGCATGTACTCGACCCAGATCGGCAGCGCGAGCTGCGCGCCGAATTCGCGGCTGCCGAGGCTCTTCGGCTGGTCGTAGCCCATCCACGCGACCGCCACCAGCGACTGCTGATAGCCCGCGAACCAGCCGTCCTTCGCGTCATTGGTCGTGCCGGTCTTGCCGTGCAGGTCCGAGCGATGCAGCACGTTGGTGCCCGCCCCCGTACCTGCGGTCGCGACCGAATGCAGCAGGCTGTTCATGATGTACGCGTTACGCGGCTCGAGCGTGCGCGGCGCGTCGCGCCCGGCGACGAGCGGCTGCGCGCGCGAGATCGCCACGCCACGCGCGTCGGTCACTTCGTTGATCAGATACGGATTGATCCGGTAGCCGCCGTTCGCGAACACCGAGTACGCGCCCGCCGATTGCAACGGCGTGACGAGGCCCGCGCCCAGCGCCATCGGCAGATACGGCGGAGTCTTGTCGGCGTCGAAGCCAAAGCGCTGCGTGACGAAGTCCTGCGCGTATTTGGTGCCGATGAACGAAAGGATGCGGATCGACACGAGGTTCTTCGACTTCTGCAGCGCGAGGCGCATCGACATCGGACCGTCGGGCTGGTCGTCATCCTTCGGCTCCCATGCGTCGCCTCCCGGTGTGCTCGGCGGGAAGTACAGCGGCGCGTCGTTGATGATCGTCGCCGGGCCGAGTCCCTTTTCGAGCGACGCCGAGTAAATGAACGGCTTGAAGCTCGAACCCGGCTGCCGCCACGCCTGCGTCACATGGTTGAACTTGTTCTTGTTGAAGTCGAAGCCGCCGATCAGCGCGCGAATCGCGCCGTCCTGCGGCGTCAGCGAGACCAGCGCGCCTTCGACCTGCGGCAACTGCGTGATCTGCCAGTTGCCCTTGTCGTCGGCGACGAGGCGCACGATCGAGCCCGGCCTGATGCGCAGCGTCGCGTTCGCGCGCGGGCTCAACGCCGCGGCGACGAACCGCAGGCCGTCGCCCGATACCGTCACCTGCGTGCCGTCGACCAGTTGCGCGACCACCTGTTTCGCGCTCGCGTCCGTCACTACACCGGCGATGATCTCGCCGTTGTCGGGGTGATCGGTCAGCGCGTCGTCGATCGCCTGATCGCGGTCGTCGCCCGCCTCGGGCAGCTGCACGAAGCCTTCCGGTCCGCGATAGCCGTGGCGCCGCTCGTAGTCCATCACGCCTTTGCGCACGGCGCGATATGCCGCGTCCTGATCGGCGGAGTCGATCGTCGTGGTCACGTTCAGGCCGCGCGTATAGGTTTCGTCCTTGTACTGGGCGTACATCATCTGCCGCACCATTTCGGCGACGTACTCGGCGTGCACGCTGTACTCGTTGCCCGGATTCTTCGTGTGAATTTCTTCCTTCACAGCCTGGTCGTACTGCTGCTGCGTGATGTAGTTCAGCTCGAGCATGCGTCGCAGGATGTACTCCTGACGGATCTTCGCGCGCTTCGGATTGACGACCGGGTTATACGCGGACGGAGCCTTCGGCAGACCCGCGAGCATCGCAGCCTCCGCCAGCGTGATGTCCTTCAGGTCCTTGCCGAAGTACACGCGCGCGGCCGCCGCGAAGCCGTACGCGCGCTCGCCCAGATAGATCTGGTTCATGTACAGCTCGAGAATCTGGTCCTTCGTCAGCGCGCGCTCGATCTTGTAGGCGAGCAGCATCTCGTAGACCTTGCGCGTGTAGGTTTTCTCGCTGGAGAGGAAGAAGTTGCGCGCGACCTGCATCGTGATCGTGCTCGCGCCCTGCGACGCGCCGCCGTGCGCGAGGTCGGCGAAACCGGCGCGCAGAATGCCGACGAAGTCGACGCCGCCGTGTTCGTAAAAGCGGTAGTCCTCGATCGCGAGCACCGCTTTTTTCATCTGGTCGGGAATGTCCTGGAAGCGCACGAGGCTGCGCCGCTCCTCGCCGAACTCACCGATCAGGACGTGATCCGCGGTATAGACGCGCAGCGGCACTTTCGGGCGATAGTCGGTCAACGCGTCGAGCGACGGCAATTGCGGCCCCATCACGACGAGTGCATAGCCGAGGATCAGCGCGCCGACCACGACAAGGGTCGCGATCAGGCCGAAGAACCACAGCACGAGCGACGCACCGATCGAGCGACGGCCGCGCCCGGCGTCGCGCGAAGCGGCGTTGCGTGGAGGCGTGCCTTGGTGGGAGTCCCGGTCTTCACCGGCCGGAGAGTTCGAGGAATGCGGTCGTTTGATGATTGGCATGACTGGAATAATGGGCCCGCAACGGAGCGCCTGTCTGCACGCGCGCGGCGCGCGCATGGGTCGTGTTCGACATCCTGGCCGGGACGTACGCCGCCCTGCGGACCTTGCCCCCGGCCGGCCGCACGGCACGCCTCGGACCATGTCCGGCGCAACGTAACAGCGCATTTTAAAAGAAATCGGCAGCGGTCCAACGCAGTTTTTTTGTAAGAATTCCCTTCGCGGACCGCCTTTTTCTAGTCAGTGCCTGTAATTTCGGGCAGCGCGCGGTGCAGCTTGGGCGCGATACGCGGCTTATGCGGGGTTATCAACATTTTCTGTTGAAAGGGCTGTGGACAAACCGCCCGCAAACACTACAACTCATTGATGTCACGGGATTTTCGCGCTGCGCTTGTTCCGTGACGGCGCAACTCGTCATATGATGAACCCCGCGCGCCCGAGCAGGTCGATGCGCGCGACGGCGACCCCATCGGCGGGTTCCAGCGGCAGCTCCAATGACGGGTTCCGACACCGCATCCGGAGGCACGCGCCGACCCGCCCATGCCAACAATACTGCGAGTCGATCATGTCCAAGCCCAGCGAGCGGATCGTCGTATTCGTCACGACCGCGCAGAAACGTGCGATTACCGCGACCGCGGAGGATCTGGGCATCAGCGTCAGTGAACTGATGCGGCGCGCGGTGCTGAGCTTCGGCGCGACCAGCGAGCAGGTCAAGGCCGCGAGTATCGTCGACCGGCTGCGCGCGCCGCGCGCGCCCGATGCGCTTAACGCGGCTCTGCAGCGTGTCGCGCGCGGTACGCGCTATGCGCGGGCTGCCCTGCCGATGTCGTTGCAAGCGCACGAGACGGATGGTGCCGCTGCGTCTGGCGACGCCGCTGCGGCCAACGGGGCTGCCGGCGCGGCAGATGCCGTGGATTCGCCCCCGCCGCTGCTTCCCGCGGGCGTCGCCGCCGCGCTCGCGGCAGAGCAGGACGAACAGGCAGTGGCCACCGCCGAAGCCGTCGCGCGTCTCACGGCAGCACGCGGCGCCGAAATCGCAGAAAGCGCCGAAACAGCCGCAATCGAGACTGCAGCGCCTAAACGGAAGCGGCTGCGGCTGCGCAACTCACTGAAGCGCCGCCGCGTCGACAAGTCCACCGACGACGACGAACCCGACAGCGACCCGAGCACCGAAAGCAGCCGCTTCGCGTAACGGAAAGCATGACGGAAAATTACCGTGCGTCGAGCCGCAATCAACGCCTTTGAGCGAGCGGGCCCGGGCACGCAACGAGCCTCCCGGTTGCAGATCGTTACATCAGTGACACGCGCATGAACCGCCATTAGACAACGCCCGCCCCCTCGCGCAGACAGCGGCTTTTCCTGCCCCGCGCGAGCCCTCGGACGGCCGTATCGTTTAAGCCATCTTTAAGACCGCCGATGGTGTAATATCCGCCGTCAAGTCCATACCCCTCGTGGCTTTCCATCATCCGGGCCAGCACCAACCCGACATTGCGCCCCAACAAAAACGCGCTGCCCTATTGCAATTGGCAACTGCGCCCCGAACTCCGGTCCGAACGTTGCGCATCGCGCGCGGCGGCGTAAAGTAGCAGTAGCAGCTAAAGGCAGTCAGGCGCGCACGCATCGTCGGCGCCGCTTACATTCTCTGGAGGTTTTCATGTCGCTTTTTGACAGCATTTCGCGCACCGTCAAAGGTCTTCTGAACGATGCGGCCGACTCGGTGCAGGATCCGTCGCGCGACTCGCGCCAGATCGTGCGCGAACTCGACGACAGCATCGGCAAGGCCGAGAACTCGCTGATCGAGATTCAGGCGCAGGTTGCCACTCAGCAAAGCAAGCGCGATGTTGCCGCGGACAAGGCGAAGAAGTATGAAGACGGCGCCCGCCGCGCGCTGCAGTCCGGCGACGAAGCGCTCGCGCGTGAAGCGCTCGGCGCGCAAGCCACGGCCGAAGCCGAACGCGATGCGCTGACGAAAGAACTGACTTCGCTGGAGCCGTCGGTCGCGCAGCTGAAGAGCCAGATCGAGGACATGCGTTCGCGCCGCAACGACCTGAACGCGCGCTCGAATATCCTGCAGGCCAAGCAGGAGATCGCGCAGGCGAAGGATGTCGCGGCCACGGCACTCGGCGGCATCGGCGGCAAGAACCTGTCCGAGGATTTCCAGAAGCTCGAAGACAAGGTCGCGCTGTCGAACGCGCGTTCGGACGCACGTCTGAACTCCGCCGACGAGAAAAGCGGCAAGGCGCTCGACGACAAGCTCGCCGAGCTGAATCGCGGCCCGTCGGTCGACGACCGGCTCGAAGCCCTGAAAAAGCAGCTCAACACGCCGGCGCAGTAAATGCCGGGGGCGCGTGCCTCGCGGTACGCACAGCAACGGTAAATGCAGTAGTAGTACATGCCGGTACGCTCGCTCCTGAACGCACCGGCATACCGGCCGCCACAGGCGGCCACCGCAATCGACTGATGGAGACGGGCGCGCCGCGCCCGGTCCGCAAATGAAAAAACTTTTCGCAACCGCCTTCGCTTCGCTGCTGCTCGTGTCGGCCGCGGCGTTCGCGGTGCCGACCGCTCAGCAAATCGAATCGGCGATGTCGCAGGGCAACTGGCAGCAGGCCGACGCCGGCCTCACCGAGGTGTTGCAAGCCCATCCGAACAACGCGCACGCGCACTATCTGTACGCCCAGGTGCTCGATCGCGAAGGTCGTTCCGGCGAGGCGCTCGATCAGCTGGAACAGGCGAAGACGCTCGATCCGCAGATCCGCTTCACCGACTCGGGCCGTTTCGCGCAAACCGAAGCGCGCCTGCGCCGCGACGCGGAACGCGCGGGCGGCAACGTCACCCGTCACGCCGCGAATCCGTTCGCGCAGCAGAATGCGCCTGCTGTGCAGCAACAGTCGGCGATGATGTCGCAAGCGCAACAACGGCATGGTCCGGGGGTAGGTATGTGGATCGGTATCATCGTTCTCATCGCAGCGATCGCGCTCGTGCTGCGCTGGACTTTGCGCCGTGCGCGCAGCCAGGAAGATACGCGCGCCGACGAGGATCGCCGCGCGCAATTGAAGCGCGCGACTGACATGCTCAACACGGTGCGTTCGCTCAAACTCGACGTGAAGCTGTCCACCGCGCCGGGTCACGAACTGCTAGAGAAAGACGTCGAAGCGACCGAAGATCAGTTGCGCGGCGTCGTCGAAACGCTGTCGAACGGCAAGAATCCGCTGCCACCTTATGCGCTCGACGAGTTCGAGCAGCGCCTCGCCAGCCTGCGCGCGCGCGCCGATGGCCGGCCCGATCCGACTGCTGCGTCCGCGAGCACCGGCCAGCAGCAATCGGCGTACGCGCAGGAGGCCGAACGCTTCGGCAACCCGCAGCCGCCTTATCCGCAACAGGGTCCGTATCAGCAGCAGCCGCAGGTCATCGTGCAGCAAGGCGGTGGCATGGGTGGCGGCATGGGCGGTCTGCTGACCGGCGTGTTGCTTGGCGAAGCACTGAGTCATGGGCGTGATCGCGTCGTCGAACGCGACGTGATCGTCGACGACGACGAATTGCGCCGTCGCCGCAACGATGCTGGAAACGACGGCGGCCTCGACTTCGGTCAGGGTTCGAACGACTGGAACGACAACGGCGGCGGTATCGACATGGGCAGCAACGACGATTCCGGTGGCTGGACCGATACCTGAGCGATCCGCTGCGTCAGATTCCGCTGCATGTTGAATGAAGAACAGGCTCCTGTGAACTGCACGGAGCCTGTTTTTTTGTCTGCCGGTCTTGCGTTGTGCCGGCGCTTGCGTCACGCCCGCGCCGACTCCGCGTCGCAGCCCTCGTGCTGCACGAGCACGATCGCCCGAGCGCGAACGGAAGGAATGCAACGCAGGCGCGCCGCGGCACGCTTTGCGGTTCGTCGTGCGGCAAGCCGCTATCATTTCACCCCCCGCTTTCGCCCCGTGCCGGAGACCACCGTGACGCCTGCCTCTTCCGCTTCATCCGCCGCGCCGCGCATTGCGATCGTCGGCAGTGGCTTTGCCGGTCTCGGCATGGCGATCCGTCTGCAGCAGATGGGTATCACATCGTTTACGGTCTACGAGGCCGCGAGCGGCATCGGCGGCACGTGGCGCGACAATACCTATCCTGGCGCGGCCTGCGATGTCCCCTCGCACCTCTATTCGTTTTCGTTCGAGGCGAATCCGGCGTGGTCGCGCGCGTTCAGCAGTCAGGCCGAAATTCTCGCGTATCTGCAGCACTGCGCGCGCAAGTACGGCGTCGATCGCTATGTGCGCTGCAACGCGAAGGTAAGCGCCGCGCGCTTCGACGACGCGCGGCAGATCTGGCTCGTCGAACTCGACACGAACGGCGCGCGCGAAACCATCGAGGCCGACGTGCTGATCGCCGCGAGCGGTCCGCTGTCACGTCCCGCGCTGCCTCGCATCGCCGGTATCGAACGTTTCGAGGGCAAGCTGTTCCATTCGGCGCGCTGGGATCACGGTTATTCGCTCGACGGCAAACGCGTCGCTGTGATCGGCACCGGCGCGAGCGCGATCCAGTTCGTGCCGAAAATCCAGCCGCGCGTCGCGCATCTGGACCTGTTCCAGCGCACCGCGCCGTGGGTGATGCCGAAGCGCGACAAGCCGATCGGCCCGCGCGCGCAGTGGCTCTTTCGCACGCTGCCGTTCACGCAGCGTTTCGTACGCAGTGCGATCTATTGGCAGCTCGAATCGCGCGGGGTGGCGTTCGTCGTCAATCCGAAGCTCATGAAGGCGCCGATGAAGTTCGGCCTCAGCTATCTGGAGCGACGCGTCAAGGACCCGGCGCTGCGCGCGAAGCTCACGCCGAACTACCTTCTCGGCTGCAAGCGCGTGCTGCTGTCGAGCGATTATTACCCGGCCGTCTGTCAGCCGAACGTCGACGTCGTGACGAGCGGCATTCGCGAAATCGTCGCGGACGGCATCGTGACGGACGACGGCGTGCATCACCGCGCGGATGCGATCATCTGCGGCACCGGTTTCCAGGTCAACGACGTGCGCGCGCCGTTCGAAGTGACCGGCCTCGATGGCAGCGACCTCAGCGCGCTTTGGCTGCGCGATGGCCCCGAGGCCTATCTCGGCACGAGCATCGCGAACTTCCCGAACTTCTTCATGATCGCCGGCCCGAACACGGGGCTCGGCCATAACTCGATGATCTACATGATCGAGTCGCAACTGCGCTATATCGTCGATTGCCTGCGCGTACTGCGCAAGCACAAGGCGCGCACCATGACCCTGCGCGCCGACGTGCAGCGCGATTTCAACGCGCGTCTGCAGCAGGAGATGCAGCACGCGGTGTGGACGAGCGGCTGCCATAGCTGGTATCAAACACAGAGTGGCAAGGTCACCGCGATCTGGCCAGGCTTCACGTTCAGCTTTCGCAAACGTACGCGGCGCGTGCGGCCACAGGATTACCGCTTCGCGCGTTGAACCGGCACACTCATTACCCGCCGCCGCTCAGTAACTGCAACAGCTCCCACAGAAACTTCACGACGATCACGATCAGTTCCCACAGCCGATAGAGCGGCTTCCAGTCCAGCACGCGCAGAAGGGACTCGATCATGGCTATCGTCAGAAAAAGTGAAGGCCGCGATTCGTGGTTCGATCACGCGCGACGCCTCGCGCGTCGCGCAACCTCAAACCGCCATCACGGCCCGCTTGCGCTCCGCGCGCTGCATGAAGAAGTTCGCCGCGACGACGCCAACCGTGACGACCGCGATGAACAGCGTCGCGAGCGCATTCATCTCCGGGTTCAGGCCGAGGCGCACGCGCGAGAACACGACGAGCGGCAAGGTCGTCGAGCCAGGACCCGACAGGAACGCTGAGAGCACGAGGTCGTCGATCGACAGCGTGAACGACAGCAGCCAGCCCGACACCAGCGCCTGCGAAATCAGCGGCAACGTGACGGAGAAGAACACGCGCAGCGGTGTCGCGCCGAGGTCGAGCGCGGCTTCCTCGAGCGACGGATGCAGCTCCCGCACGCGCGACTGCACGATGATCGCGACGTACGAAATACACAGCATCACGTGACCGATCCAGATCGTGAAGATGCCGCGTTCGGCCGGCCAGCCGATCCAGCGCGCCATTTCGATGAACAGCAGCAGGAGCGAGATACCCTGAATGACTTCGGGAATCACCAGCGGCGCGTTGATCATGCCTGTGTACAGCGTGAAGCCGCGAAAGCGCCCCATGCGCGCGAGCACGAAACCGGCCCACGTGCCGATGATGACCGACGCGAACGCCGTCAACAAGCCAATGCGCAACGACAGCCACGCGGACGCAATGAGTTCGTCGTCGCTCAACAGCGCCACATACCAGCGCGTCGAAAAGCGCGTCCACACCGTGACAAGTTGCGATTCGTTGAACGAATACACGACGAGGCTGACGATCGGGATATATAGAAACAGAAAGCCGATGCCCAGAGCGATCAGCTGCAGCATGCGATTGGGCTTCATCGGCGGCCCTCCTCCAATGCCTTCGCCTGCGCTTGCTGGAACAGCGCCATCGGCACCAGCAGCAACACCACCATCGCGCACGTGACGGCGGACGCCATCGGCCAGTCGGCGTTGTCGAAGAACTCATTCCACATCACGCGGCCGATCATCAGCGTGTTCGCGCCGCCGAGCAGCTCGGGAATCACGTACTCGCCGACCGCCGGAATGAACACCAGCAGACAGCCCGCGATGATGCCGTTCTTCGACAGCGGCAGCGTGATCTGCCAGAACGCCTTCCACGGCTTCGCGCCGAGGTCGTACGCGGCTTCCAGCAAGGTCAGGTCCATTTTCACGAGATGCGCGTAGAGCGGCATCACGAGAAACGGCAGGTATGAATAGACCATGCCGATATAGACCGCCGTATTCGTGTGATACAGCTCGATCGGCGAATGGATCAGCCCGATCGACATCAGGAAATTATTCAGCAATCCGTTGTTCTTCAGAATGCCGATCCATGCGTACACGCGGATCAGGAACGACGTCCAGAACGGCAGCATCACGGCCATCATCAGCAGATTGCGGGTGGCCGGATTCGAGCGCGCGATGTAATAAGCCATCGGATAGCCGATCAGCAGACACAGCACGGTCGAAATCGCCGCGACCACGACCGAATTCACATAGGTCGCGAAGTACAGGCTGTCGGTCAGCAGAAACGCGTAGTGCGACAGATCGAGCGTGATGTGCAGCGCGTTTTCCGCGAATTTGACGAGCTGCGTGTACGGCGGAATGCCGAGCTGAGAATCGGCAAAGCTGATCTTCACGACCAGCAGGAACGGCACGAGGAAAAACAGCAGCAGCCAGATGAACGGCCCCGCCACCACCGCGGTATGGCCACTGAGCTTCAGACGCCGCGCCGGCCATGCGAAAAACGAGGCAAGCGCTTCTTTCATGATGTCAGCACCACGCCGGCCGATGCGCTCCAGCGCACGTACACCTCGTCGCCCCAGGTCGGCGGCTCGATCTCGGTGAGCGCGAGGCTCGTCACGTTCGCGATCACGGTCTTGCCGCCGTCGAGCTTCACGTGATACAGCGAATAGCCGCCCATGTACGCGATATTCGTGACGACGCCCTTGCCCCAGTTGTGCGCGCCCTCAGGCGGCTTACGCGTGAGCGCGATGCGTTCGGGCCGCACCGAGATCGTCACCGGCATGCCGAGCGGACCGGTGATGCCGTGATTGACGTGCAAATGGCACGGCAGATCCGACGTTTCGATGAACACGTGATCGGGTTCGTCCTCGATCGTATGGCCGTCGAACAGATTGGTCGAGCCGATGAACTCCGCCGAGAAACGGCTGTTCGGATACTCGTAGACCTCATGCGGCGTGCCGAGCTGCACGATCTGGCCTTCGCTCATCACGGCGAGGCGGTCGGCCATCGTCATCGCTTCTTCCTGATCGTGCGTGACCATCATGCAGGTGACGCCGACCTGGTCGAGAATGTTGACGAGCTCGATCTGCGTGCGCTGGCGGATCTGCTTGTCGAGCGCCGACATCGGCTCGTCGAGCAGCAGGAGCTTCGGCCGCTTGACGAGCGAACGCGCGAGCGCGGCGCGCTGCTGCTGCCCGCCCGACAGCTGATGCGGCTTGCGCTTCGCGAAGCGGCCCATCTGCACGAGTTCGAGCGCATTGTGCACGCGGTCTTTCAGCTCGGCCTTCGGCACGCCTTCCTGCTTCAGGCCGAACGCGACGTTCGCCTCGACCGTCATATGCGGAAAGAGCGCGTACGACTGGAACATCATGTTGACCGGCCGGCGATACGGCGGCAGTTGCGCGAGGTCTTCGCCATCGATCAGGATCTTGCCCGACGTCACGGTTTCGAGCCCGGCCATCATGCGCAGCAAGGTCGACTTGCCGCAGCCCGAGCTGCCGAGCAGCGCGAACAGCTCGCCCTTCCTGACCGTCAGGTTGACCCCTCTGACCGCGACGGTCTCGCCGAACTTCTTCACGACGTCGACGATCTGGATGAACTGGTCCGCTGCGTCGCCTGTAACGGTATTCGGGCCCGTCGACGGCACGGCCGTCCCGGCCAGCGCGCCAGCCTGGTCACTACTCATCATAATGCTGCTTCACTCCGGCGTTTGACGAACAAAGCCCCCGGCGAACACCGAGGGCTTCATGATGCTGCTTATTCTGTGTATATGCCGCGCTTAGCGGCCGGACTTGTACTCAGTCCACAGCCGCGTTTGCAGCCGCTGGATTTCCTGCGGCAGCGGCTTCAACAGGAACAGCGTCTTGATCGTTTCTGGTGACGGGTACACGGCCGGATCGTTCGCGACATCCTTGTCCACGTACTTGCGTGCTTCCATATTGACGCTCGGGTAGTACACGGCGTTGGTGATCGCGGCGTGCACCTGCGGCGTCTCGATGTAGTTGATCCACTCGAGCGCGGCTTCCTTGTGCTTCGCGTCCTTCGGAATCGCCATCACGTCGAACCATACCGGCGCGCCGCCCTTCGGCACGAAGTACTCGATCTTGTACGGCTTCTTCGCCTCGATCGCGCGATGCTTGGCGATCACGACGTCGCCCGACCAGCCGTATGCGAAGCAGACGTCGCCGCCGACGAGGTCGTTGATATAGCCCGACGAGTTGAACTGCGTGATGTACGGGCGGATCTTCTTGAGCATCTCGAGCGCGGCGTGGTAGTCGGCCGGGTTCGTGCTCATCGGGTCCTTGCCCATGTAGTGCAGCGCGGCCGCGAACATCTGGTCCGGCGCGTCGAGCACCGACACGCCGCAGGCCTTTAGCTTCGAGATGTTTTCCGGCTTGAACAGGATGTCCCAGTTATCGAGCGGCACGTTCTTGCCGAGGATCTGCTGGACCTTGTTCACGTTGTAGCCGAGGCCGGTGGTGCCGTAGGCCCAGGGCACCACGTACTTGTTGCCCGGATCGGCACCGGCGACGAGCGCCATCAGCGACGGGTCGAGGTACTTCAGGTTCGGCAGCTTCGATTTGTCGAGCGGCTCGAAGATACCCGCGGCGATCTGCTTGCCCGCATAGTTGCTGGTCGGCACGACGATGTCGTAGCCCGAGTTGCCGGTGAGCAGCTTGGCCTGCAGGGTGTCGTCGCTGTCGTAGTTGTCGTACTTGACCTGGACGCCGGTCTGTTTCGTGAAGTTCGAGATCGTGTCCTTCGCGATGTAGTCGGACCAGTTATAAACGTTGAGCTGCGTATCCTTCGCAGCGGCCGTCAACCACGGCGCCGCGCACAAGATCAGCGCCGCCGCATGCCCCACTATCCGTTTGTTCATCCCGTTCTCCGATTGTCTCGTCACTCAAGCCGCGGCCTCGCGCGCACGGTCCCCTGAAAACCCCGAAAACTACCATCAATTATTGCTCGCTCCAAAAAAAACCCGGAGCTGTCGTGCAAACGGTACAGACTTTGGCCGCACCACTGCAAAATGGGCGCAAT
Organism: Paraburkholderia sp. HP33-1; assembly: GCF_021390595.1. Lineage (NCBI taxonomy): Bacteria > Pseudomonadati > Pseudomonadota > Betaproteobacteria > Burkholderiales > Burkholderiaceae > Paraburkholderia > Paraburkholderia sp. HP33-1. Next base: position 1,950,817 of record NZ_JAJEJR010000001.1, read on the forward strand.
TTTAACGGGTTATCGGCCCGTGTCTACCGAAAAATACGCGCGCGGCGGCCGCGCGTGATCCGTGCTGCGCGCGGGCTGCGAGGGTTTTGTCGTGTCGCTGTCACCTGGTTGTCAGGTCGACGTCGGCGCGCACCCGGGTGGTGCGCCGGCGGGTCCCGCAGCGGTGCTCGACGGCGCCTCGCGGTGCTGATCGGCTTCGGCGTGCGGAGCACCTTTCGTGGCCCGCGCCGCCGTGCAGGCCCGAATGCTCCTATCATGATCTTTTGATGCGTGGCGCGTGATGTCGTCTCGCGACGGCAGCCCGCCCGTTGCGCGCATGCAATGGGCATGTGACTTGCAACAGGATGTACTTCCCTGAAGCTCAGGTACCGATGAACACCAATCCTTTCGCGATGCGTCCCAACCGCGGCCGGCGTCTGCCGGGCGATCCGACGCGTCCGGCGCACTGGTTCTCGTTCCTCGGCGCCGGCGCGCTGATCGCGGTCGGCTATATCGATCCCGGCAACTGGGCGACCGCGCTCGGCGCCGGCGCGGGCTACGGCTACCGCCTGCTCGGCATCGTGCTGCTGTCGAGCCTGATGGGAATGCTGATGCAGTGGCTGTCGTCCCGGCTCGGCGTGGTGAGCGGGCGCGACCTCGCGCAGTTGTGCCGCGAGCGCAACGGCCGGCGCACCACGGTATTCCTGTGGCTGACCAGCGAAGTCGCGATCATCGCCGTCGACGTCGCCGAGGTGGTCGGCAGCGCGGTCGCGCTGCAACTGCTGCTCGGCGTGTCGCTGACGGTCGGCGTGCTGATGTCGGCGGTCTGCACCTTCGCGCTGCTCGCGCTCCAGCAGAAAGGCGGCCGCAGGCTCGAAGCGGTGGTCGCCGCGCTGATCGGCTTCGTCGGCTTGTGCTTCGTCGTGCAGCTCGCGCTCGCGCGGCCCGACTGGCACGCGGCGCTCGCCGGCACCGCGCCGAGCGTCGAGCTGATCAGAAACGCGGGCATGCTGTGGCTCGCGGCGGGCATCGTCGGCGCGACGGTCATGCCGCACAACCTGTATCTGCATTCGGCGCTGGTGAAGCATCACGCGCCGGACAGCAGCGACGCGCAGATCAAGGTTGCGCTGCACGTCGTCAATCTCGATACCTTCGGCTCGCTTGCGTTCGCGCTCGTGATCAACGCGGCGCTGCTGATCGTCGCGGCTGCCGTGTTCTATGCGAGCGGCCATCGCGACGTGACCGATCTGGCCGATGCGCATCGGTTGATCGCACCGCTCGTCGGCAGCCGCTGGGCCGGCATCCTGTTCGCGGCGGCGCTGCTCGCGTGCGGGCTTAGCGCGACCGTCACCGGCACGCTGGCCGGTCAGACCGTGATGGAGGGATTCCTGCGGCTGCGGCTGCCACGCTGGAAACGCGCGCTGCTCACGCGCGCGCTCGCGATTGGGCCGGCGCTGCTGGCGGTGGGAACGTTCGGCCAGCATGGCTCGAATCAGTTGCTGGTCGCGAGCCAGGTCGTCCTGAGCCTGCAATTGCCGCTCGCGGTCGTCCCGCTGATCCGCTATGCGTCCGATGCGACGCTGATGCGCGGCTGGCGTGTGCATGGCATGCCGCTCGTGCTGTCATGGCTGTCGGCGGCGTTCATCATTGCGCTGAACGGCGCGTTGTTGTGGCAACTGGCGACCGGGGCATGACGTCCGATGTCGGCGCGATTACCGTGAATTTCGCGTGACGATGACCACTGCGGCGCAGACGCGCGCCAGGCATCGGTTAACATAACGGGACTTTGCCCCCCGCTCCAAGGTTTCCGATGACTTCGAATCTCCACGATCTTCCCGACAGCCCATGCATCGGCGTCTGCTCCACGCTTTTCGACGAGGTCTGCAAAGGCTGCGGGCGCACCGCCACCGAAGTGTCCAACTGGGTGTTCCTCAGCGACGAGGAAAAGCGCGCGATCTGGGCCCGGATCGAACGGGAAGGCACGGCGATGCGGTTTCAGAACGACAAGGTTTGAGCGTGTTCGTAGCGCGCATTGCGGGTTGATGTCGCTCGCCACCTGAAGAATGCCGGGACTTCCCCGGCATTTTTTTGCTTCGGAACACTTCGACTCCATGACCGCCGTCCGGGACTTCGTTCAATGCCTCGTCGAATGGCCCCGAATGGCCAACGTGTTCAATCCATGGTCTCAGACCGATGAGCGCGATCAGCCCGGCATCAACGCGCCGCTGATTCGCCGTCAACAGCTTGCGGCCTACCTGCAATCGCGCCAGACGAGCGTCAAGGTGATCCTGATTGCGGAGGCGCTGAGTTGCCGCGGCGGACGTTTCACAGGCATCGCGATGACTTCCGAGCGGATTCTGCTTGGCAACGATACGAAGCTCGACAGCTGCGCCACTGGATCGGACCGCAGCCCGCTCCCGGACTACCTCCCGGGTCCAGTAACCCGCACCAGTTGCCGCGCCGCGCTGTCTCGAATGACCGACCGCGAATACGGCGTCTATGAGAGAACCGCCTCGGTCGTCTGGCAGACGATGCTCTCCAACGGATTCGGACCGACCGAGTTTGCGCTATGGAATGCGTTCCCGTTTCATCCGTTCGCGGACGATGATACCGAGAGCAACCGCCGCCCATCGAATCACGAGCTACATGCGACGGGCCAGATTCTGACTGACTTCATCAGCCTGTTCCCTCGATCCGTAAGGTTCGTTGCGCTTGGGCGGGAAGCGGAAAGCGCATTGCGAAGTCACCCGATGCAGCCTCCACACGAACTCGTGAGGCACCCTACGGCGAGAGCGGTAAAGCCTGCAAACCGGGCGATTCAGGGGACGGCCCGCCCGATGGGCAAGCTGGATGAAGTCATCCGACGCCTCGCGCTGAGCCAGTGAATGAACAAAAAGGCCCACGCCGGCAGACTGCCGGCGTGGGCCTTTTGGGGATCGCTGAAGACCCGCAACCAGCCGCTTATTGCACGCCCTGACTCGTCAGGAAGTCCTCATAGTTGCCACCGAAGTCGTTCAGCGTGCCATCGGTCTTCACTTCGATGATCCGGTTCGCGAGGCCGCTCACGAATTCGCGGTCATGCGACACGAAAATCAGCGTGCCTTCGAACTTATCCAGCGCGATCTGCAGCGATTCGATCGACTCCATATCCATATGGTTGGTCGGCTCGTCCATCAGCATCACGTTGTGGCGGCCGAGCATCAGCTTGCCCCAGATCATGCGGCCCTTCTCGCCGCCCGACAGCACCTTGACCGACTTGCGGATGTCGTCCGCATTGAACAGCAGGCGGCCGAGCGTGCCGCGCACCATCTGCTCGTCGTCGCCTTCCTTGCGGTACTGGTCGATCCAGTCCATCAGCGTGACGTCGCCCGGGAACTCTTCGTACGTGTCCTGCGGCATGTAGCCGATGTTGGCGTTTTCCGCCCACTTCACCGTGCCGTGATCGAGTTGCAGATTGCCCAGCAGCGAGCGCAGCAGCGTGGTCTTGCCCGCGCCGTTCTCGCCGATGATCGCGATGCGCTCGCCCGGCTGCACGCTGATGCTGAAGTTGTTGAAGATCGAGCGCTCGTATTTCTTCGAAATGCCCTCGGCGACCACCGCGATGTTGTGCAGCTTCTTCTCGAACTCGAAGCGGATGAACGGGTTCTGCCGCGACGACGGCTTGAATTCCTCGATCTTGATCTTGTCGATCATCTTCAGACGGCTGGTGGCCTGACGCGCCTTCGACTTGTTCGCCGAGAAGCGGCGCACGAAGTCCTGCAGATCGGCCACGCGCTCCTTCGCCTTCGCGTTGGCGGCCTGCTGACGCTCGCGCGCCTGCGTGCTCGCGAGCATGTAGTCGTCGTAGTTGCCCGGGTAGACCTTCAGCGTGCCGTAGTCCATGTCTGCCATGTGCGTGCAGACCTGGTTCAGGAAGTGCCGGTCGTGCGAGATGATGATCATCGTCGAGTTGTACTGGTTGAGCACGTCTTCCAGCCAACGGATCGAGTTGATGTCGAGGTTGTTGGTCGGCTCATCGAGCAGCAGCACGTCCGGCTTCGAGAACAGCGCCTGCGCGAGCAGCACGCGCAGCTTCCAGCCCGGCGCGACGTTGCTCATCGTGCCGCTGTGCAGATCGATCGAAATACCGATGCCGAGCAGCAGTTCGCCCGCGCGCGCTTCGGCCGTATAGCCGTCGTACTCGGCGAATTTCGCTTCGAGCTCGGCCGCGTGCATGTAGTCGTCGTCGGTCGCGTCGGGGTTCGCGTAGATCGCGTCGCGCTCGGTCATCGCGGCCCACATTTCCGTGTGGCCCATCATCACGACGTCGAGCACGCGCACGTCTTCATACGCGAACTGGTCCTGGCGCAGCTTGCCGAGGCGCACGTTCGGCTCGAGCATCACGTTGCCCGAACTCGGCTCGAGATCCGACCCGAGAATCTTCATGAAAGTGGATTTACCGCAGCCGTTCGCACCGATCAGGCCATAGCGGTTCCCTTCCCCGAATTTGACCGAAATGTTCTCGAAGAGGGGCTTCGGCCCGAATTGCATGGTGATATTGGCAGTAGACAGCACGGCGCGTCCCTTTGAATGTGATATCGGCGAAAAACCCAATATTTTAGCAGGTTTAGAGATTTCAACCTGGGAGTTCGTCCGGCGCCGCCGGTTCGCCGTCGAGCAGCCCGGCCGCGCCGGACACAGTCTGTATCAGATTGAATGGCTTATGTTGCGCGCACATGATAGCGACCGCCGATCCGCCTATACTTTTTTCCATGCGTGTTCCGAGCAGCGTTTTACCGACCCGCGACGCACACCAAGGAGGACATCCATGTCAGACCACGTTTACAAGAAGATCGAACTGACCGGCTCGTCGCCGAAATCGATCGACGACGCGATTACCACCGCGATTGCCAAAGCGTCGAAAACGCTGCGCAATCTGCACTGGTTCGAGGTCACGGAAACACGCGGCCAGATCGAGGATGGCAAGGTCGCGTACTGGCAGGTGACGCTGAAGGTCGGCCTGCGCATCGAGGACTGAGCGGCGGCCGCGCCGCCACGCGAAAGCAGAAAACAAAAAAGCTGCGTCCAACCGAGGCTGGACGCAGCTTTTCGCGATCAGGCCAGCCGATTTACTTCGGCAGCGAGCCGTCGACACCCTCGACATACCAGTTCAGGCGCTGCAGCTCCGCATCGGTCAAGGTCTTGCCTTCAGGCACCTTCACCGTGCCCGACTGATCCTTGATCGGGCCCGTGAACACATCGTGCTTGCCGCTCGCGAGTTCTTCACGCTTCGCCGCGACCTGCTTCTGCCCATCGGCCGGAATCGCCGACGTGTTCAGATCCTCGAGGTTGACGGCCTTCTGCGGAATGCCCCACCACACCGGATCGTTCTTCCACTTGCCGTCGAGCACCTGCTGGATGACCGCCGTGTAATACACGCCCCAGTGCGCGACCACCGAGCCGAGATGCGCATCAGGACCGAACTTCTTCATGTCCGAATCCCAGCCGAACGCGTGCACGTGCTTCTCCGATGCGGTCGCGAGCGTCGCGCTCGAATCGGTGTTCTGCAGCAGCACGTCGGCGCCCTGGCCGATCAGCGTTTCGGCGGCCTGCTTTTCCTTGCCCGGATCGAACCAGCTGTTGATCCAGATCACCTTCGTGTGCACCTTGGGATTCACCGAGCGCGCGCCGAGCGTGAACGCGTTGATGTTGCGCACCACTTCCGGAATCGGCACCGAAGCGACGAAGCCGAGCGTGTTGCTCTTCGTCACGTAGCCCGCGGCGACGCCGGCCAGATACGCGCCCTGGTACATGCGCACGTCGTAGGTGCCGAAGTTCGGCGCCTTCTTGTAGCCGGTCGCGTGCAGGAACACGGTGTCGGGGAAGTCCTTGGCGACCTTCAGCTGGAAGTCCTGGAAGCCGAAGCTCGTGCCGAAGATGATCTTGTTGCCCTTATTCGCGAGATCGCGGAACACGCGCTCGGAGTCGGCCGATTCCGGCACGTTCTCGACGCGCGTGATCTTGATCCGGTTGCCGAACTTCGCTTCGGCCTCCCGCGAGCCCTGGTCGTGCGCGAAGGTCCAGCCGGCATCGCCCGGATTGCCCAGATAGACGAACGCGACGCCCGGCACGTCGGCGGCCTGCGCGGTTTGCGCGAGCGGCGCTGCAAGTGCCAGCGACGCCGCGCCCCATGCGAAAGCGGTCAACAGATTTCTTCTCTTCATGTTTTCTCCCTTGTCGTGGTGAGCGGATGGTGTTGAGCGGATAGATAAAAAGCGTGTGTCGCCGTTAGCCCGCCGAGAAAAACGGCTTGCCGAGCGAGGCAGGCGCATTCAGGCGAATCGTGTTCGGATTGCGCGAGATCAGCGCGAGCACGACGATCGTCGCGACGTACGGCAACATCGCGAGGAACTGCGTCGGCACCGGCACGCCGATCGCCTGCGCGTAGAACTGCAGCCCCGTCACCGCGCCGAACAGCAGCGCGCCGATCAGGAGACGCCCTGGCCGCCACGTCGCGAACACGACCAGCGCGAGCGCGATCCAGCCGCGCCCCGAAGTCAGGTTTTCCTGCCACAGGTGCAGATTGACGATCGAATAGTAGCCGCCAGCGAGTCCCGCCATGCCGCCGCCGAACGCGACCGCGCCATAGCGCACGCCGACCACCGGAAAGCCGACCGAGTGCGCGACCTGCGGCGACTCGCCGACCGAGCGCAGCACGAGCCCCGCGCGCGTACGGTACAGGAACCAGCCGATCGCGGCGAACATCAGGAACGCGAGGTAATCGAGCGGCGTGAGCGTAAACAGCGCCGGGCCGAGCACCGGGATCTTCGACAGCCCCGGGATCGTCCACGTATCGATCGTCGCGCGCACCGCGGCCGACGTGTACGGCTTGCCCACATACGCGGACAGTCCGATGCCGAAGATCGTCAGCGACAAACCGGTGGCGACCTGGTTGGCGAGCATCGTCAGCGTGAGGAACGCGAACAGCAGCGACATCGCGAGACCGGCGCCGATCGCGGCGAGCACGCCGAGCCACGGGCTGCCGGTGATCGACGTGACCGCGTAGCCGGTGACGGCGCCCATCAGCATCATCCCTTCCACGCCAAGGTTGAGCACGCCGGATTTTTCGGCGACGAGTTCACCGGCGCCCGCGAACATCAGCGGGATCGACGCAGTGATTGCGCTCGACGTGAGCGCGGTGGCTTGCTGGATATCCATAACGAGTCTGAAAGCGGATTAGCGAGCTTAACGAGCCACTGCAGCGGCCGAGCGGCGCCGCACGCGGTAGTTCACGAACAGGTCGGCGCCGAGCAGGCAGAACAGCAGCAACCCCTGGAATACGCCCGAGAGCGCCTGCGGCAATTGCATCGAGGTCTGCACCGCTTCGCCGCCGAGGTACAGCAGCGCCATCAGGAGACTCGCGAGCACGATGCCAATTGGATGCAACCGCCCGACGAACACGACGATGATCGCGGTGAAGCCGTAGCCCGGCGACCACGTTGCCTGCAACTGGCCAATCGGACCCGCGATCTCTCCCATGCCGGCGAGGCCCGCGAGGCCGCCGCTGATCAGCAGCGAGGTCCAGATGGTTTTCCTGTCGGAAAACCCCGCATAGCGCGCGGCGAGCGGCGCAAGTCCGCCGACGTTCATCCGGTAGCCCGCGAAGCTCTTGCGCATGAACAGCCAGACGAGCGGAATCGCGATCAGCGTAAGGAACACGGAGGCGTTCAGGCGCGTGCCGCGCAGAAATTTCCAGTGCCAGTCGCCATACAGCGTCGGATACAGCGCGTCGCCGCTGAACATCTCCGACAGCGGGAAGTTCATGCCCTGCGGATCGCGCCACGGGCCGCTCACGAGGTAGATCAGCAGCTGCGTCGCGACGTACGTGAGCATCAGGCTCACGAGAATCTCGTTGGTGTTGAAGCGGCTCTTCAGGAACGCGGGAATCGCGGCCCACGCCATGCCGCCGAGGATACCGGCGAGCATCATGGTCGGCAGGATCCACCAGCCGCTCGCCTGATCGAAGTAGATCGCGACGCCGCTCGCCGCGATGCCGCCGAGCAGCATCTGCCCCTCGGCGCCGATGTTCCACACGTTCGCGCGATAACCGATCGCGAGACCGAGGCCGATCAGGCACAGCGGCGACGCCTTCAGCAGCAGCTCGGACCAGCCGTTGATGCTGGAGAGCGGCTCGATGAAAAACGCGTGCATCGCCTGCAACGGGTCGCGGCCGACGAGGCCGAAGATCAGGAAGCCGATCGCGAGCGTCAGCAACGCGGCGATCAGCGGCACGGCAAGCTGCATCGTGCGCGAGGGCGTCGTGCGGGCTTCGAGTCGATAGGGAAGCATCATGGGTAGCGTGTGATTGTTCGGGTTCTGTTCTTCAGGGTCCGCAGTCGGATGTCTGGTTAGCGTCCTGGCTGTTGGCGCGGTGAGCCGGCTCGCGGCAGGCCGCGCCCGGCCTCACGCATGCGCCGGCTGGTCCGCCGCAGGCGCCGCGCCCTCGCGGTCGCCGAACAGCCCCGCCATCCAGCGGCCGATTTCCTCGGCGTTGGTCGCACCGGTCGCGCGCACCGGCGAGAGCCGCCCGCCCGCGAGCACCGCGATGCGGTCGCAGATATCGAATAGCTCTTCCAGCTCCTCCGAGATCACCAGAATCGCGACGCCGCGCGCCGACAGATCGAGCAGTTGCTGACGGATGAACGCGGACGCGCCGACATCGACGCCCCACGTCGGCTGCGCGACCACCAGCACCTTCGGTGCCTGCAGGATTTCGCGGCCCATGATGTATTTCTGCAGATTGCCGCCCGACAGACTTTGCGCGAGCGCGTCAGGGCCGCCGCAGCGCACGTCGAACGCGTCGATGCAGCGCTTTGCGAACGCGCGCATCGCGCCCGCCCTGATCCAGCCCGACTTGACCATGTTCTGCCGATGCGCAGTCAGGAGCGCGTTGTCGGCGAGGCTCATCGCCGGCACCGCGCCGCGCCCGAGCCGCTCCTCGGGCACGAAGCCGAAGCCGAGCGCGCGCCGCCCGCCCGCGCCGAGGCGCGCTGCCGGCTTGCCGCAGATCGTGATCGCATCGGCCGGAAGGCTGCGTTTTTCACCGCGTTTTTCTCCGGACAAAGCCGCGAGCAGTTCCGCCTGCCCGTTGCCCGACACACCGGCAATGCCGAAGATCTCGCCCGCATGCACGCCGAACGATACGTCGCGCAACGACGTGCCGAACGGATCGTCGCTCGCGACCGATAACTGCCTGACGTCGAGCAGCACCGCGCCCGGCTTGTGCTCGCGCCGCGTGTAGTCCGGCAGCGAATGGCCGACCATCAACTGCGCGAGCGACGCATGCGTCTCGTTCTTCGGCTTCACATGACCGGTCACGCGGCCGCCGCGCATCACGGTCGCGGTGTCGCACAGTTCCTGGATTTCGTCGAGCTTGTGGCTGATGTAGAGGATGCTGCAGCCTTCGGCGGCGAGCCGGCGCAGCGTGGTGAAGAGCTTGCGAACCGCCTGCGGCGTCAGCACCGAAGTCGGCTCGTCCATGATCAGCAGACGCGGATTCTGCAGCAGGCAGCGCACGATTTCGACGCGCTGCCGCTCGCCCACCGTCAGGCTGTGCACGTGCCGCTGCGGATCGATATCGAGGCCGTAGTCGGCCGACACCTCGCGAATGCGTTTGGATAGCGTCTTCAGATCGAACGGTTCGTCGAGCGCCAGCGCAATGTTTTCGCCGACCGTCAGCGTCTCGAACAGCGAGAAGTGCTGAAACACCATGCCGACGCCGAGCTTGCGCGCGGCCGCCGGATTCGCGATGTCAACCGTCTCGCCTTCCCAGCGGATCTCGCCGGCGTCGGGTCGCACCGCGCCGTAGATGATCTTCATCAGCGTGCTTTTGCCCGCGCCGTTCTCGCCGAGCACCGCGTGGATTTCGCCGGGTGCGACGACGAGCGTGACGTCGTCGTTGGCGCGCACGGCCGGGTATTGCTTCGTGATGCCCGTGAGCGCGAGCCGGGGGACTGCCCCGCCGGTGAATTGCGCGCCGTCGCTATGTGGAGTGTCGCTCATGAGATTCCGTAGTGCGTTCGTGACGATCCGTCACCACAACCGGTTGACGATACCTAATTCGACCCACTCAGTCGAGTTGACAAAATTCCCGCAAACCCGCGCCGCTACAAGCTCTGCGGGTATGCATCCCTTGACGCCGTTTTTCGTTCATACTAAAACGCATATACCTTTACGTCCGATCGATCAGCCAGTACATATATTCCGGAGGGTCCATGAGCCAGCAACGCGAGGCGATCGACACGTACCTGCTACGCGTGTTGCACACGCTGCTGATGGAGCGCAGCGTCACGCGCGCCGCCGTCAAACTGAACCAGTCCCAACCCGCCATCAGCGCGGCGCTGCGCCGTCTGCGCGATATCACCGGCGATCCGCTGCTCGTGCGCGGCAAGTCCGGCATGGTGCCGACCGAGTACGGTCTGCGCCTGCTCGAACCGGTGCAGAACGCGCTGCGCGAAATCGAGCGCATCAAGTTCCAGCAGCACAACTTTGATCCGGCCACGTCGATCCGCTGCTACCGGATCGGCTGTCCCGACTACCTCAACGTACTGTTCGTGCCGACCGTCGTCGAACGTTTCCGCCAGGCGGCGCCGAACGCGACGCTCGAATTCCATTCACTCGGCCCCGCGTTCGACTACGAACTCGCGCTCGAGGACGGCAAGCTCGACATCGTCGTCGGCAACTGGCCCGAGCCGCCCGAGCAGCTGCATCTGTCGAACCTGTTCGTCGATCAGATCGTCTGCCTGATGAGCAACACACATCCGTTCGCCAAACGCGGCGGGCTCACGCTCGACCAGTACCTGAACGCGCCCCATCTCGCGCCGACACCTTACTCGGTCGGCCAGCGCGGCGCGATCGACGTGCATCTCGCGCGCGAGCGGCTCAAGCGCCACGTGGTCGTCATGCTGCCCTACTTCAATCTCGCGCCGTACGTGCTGATCAAATCCGACCTGATCTTCACGACAACGCGCCTTTTTGCCGACTACTACGCGAAGTTCCTGCCGCTGACCGTGGTGCCCGCGCCGCTCGACTTCCCGCCGATGCAGTACTACCAGTTGTGGCACGAGCGCGTGCATTACTCCGACGAAGTGCGCTGGCTGCGCGGTCTGGTTGGCGAGGCGACCCGGACGTTGATCGACAAGTCCTGAGGCGAGATGCGGCGCCGATGCCGCCCCCTTTCCCCTCAAGCCGCCGCCTCATAAAGCTGCCGCGCAAGCCGGTTATGCCGCTCGATCACCGGCCCGAGTTCGAGTGTCGCCAGCTGCCCGTTCTTCACCACCACCTTGCCGTCGATCACGCTATAGCTGACCTGCGAGGGTGCGCAGAATACCAGAGCGGCCACCGGATCGTGCAGCGCGCCGGCAAACTGCGGCTGACGCAGATCGAACGCGACGAAATCCGCGGCCATGCCGGGCGCGAGCGCACCAATGTCGTCGCGATTGAGCACGCGCGCGCCGCCCAAGGTCGCGATTTCGAGCGCCTCGCGCGCGGTCATCGCGTCGGGCCCGAAACCGACGCGCTGCAGCAGCAGAGCCTGACGGACTTCGGCAACCATCTGTGCACCGTCGTTCGACGCGGAACCGTCGACGCCGAGCCCGACCGGCACGCCCGCGAGCCGCATGCGCTTGACCGGCGCGATGCCTGACGCGAGCCGCATATTCGAGCACGGACAATGCGCGACGCCGGTGCCAGTGCGCGCGAACAGCGCGATGCCCGCGTCGTCGAGTTGCACGCAGTGGGCATGCCATACGTCGCGGCCGACCCAGCCGAGATCGTGCGCATACTCGGCCGGCGTCATGCCGAACTTCTCGCGGCTGTACTCGACGTCGTTGACGTTCTCCGCCAGATGCGTGTGCATCGACACCCCGTACTGGCGCGCGAGCACCGCCGATTCGCGCATCAGGTCGCGGCTCACCGAAAACGGCGAGCACGGCGCCACCACGACGCGCAGCATCGCGTAGCGACCCTCGTCGTGATACGTCTCGATCAGACGCTGCGTGTCCTTCAGGATGTCCGCTTCGCGCTCGACCACCGAATCGGGCGGCAGGCCGCCGTCTTTCTGTCCCACGCTCATACTGCCGCGCGCCGCGTGAAAGCGCATGCCGATCCGGCGCGCGGCCGCGATGCTGTCGTCGAGGCGACTGCCGTTCGGATAGATATACAGATGGTCGCTCGAGGTCGTGCAGCCGGACAGCAGCAGTTCGGCCATCGCGGTCAGCGTCGACACTTCGATCATGTCGGGCGTCAGGTTCGCCCATACCTTGTACAGATTCGTGAGCCAGCCGAACAGCTCGGCGTTCTGCGCGGCAGGAATCGCGCGCGTGAGGCTCTGGTACATGTGGTGATGCGTGTTGACGAGGCCCGGAATCACGAGGTGGCCGCGCAGGTCGAGCACGTCGTCGGCCGTGGGCGGCAACTGATCCGTCGGGGCGACCGCGACGATCCGGTTGTCCTCGATATAAAGGCCGGCGTCGCGCAGTTCGCGCCGCTCGCCATCCATCGTGACCAGCACGTCCGCATGCTTCACGAGCATCGTTTTGCCGGGTTGCTTCACTGCTTCGTTCATCGTCATTCGTCTCTCCGCCCGCACAGCGCTTACCATCGGTAGCCAAAATCCCGCTGACAACTCGCGCGGTTGCGATACCCAACCTCACACCGCCAATATAGTGGCGCTTTTTTGGCGCCGGTACGATCGGCCGATGTGCCGGCGCGGCTTTCGACTGGCTGTCCATCATGCGCGAACCATTATCTTTCCTATCGCTCGCGCGCTGAACGGAGCATCCTTTTTACAATGGCTGCCACGGCGCTCGCATCAATTCGCCGACGGGTATGCAGCCACTGACGTGGAGCCTCGATCCGCCGCAAACGTCATGGATCGGGCCGCCGCCGACACCTCGCATTCACACAAGGACAATTGCGAATGGGCAAGCTCACTACCCACGTGCTCGACACCGCGAACGGCCGTCCCGGCGCAGGCATCAAGGTCGAACTCTTCGCGCTCGCGGGCGACACGCGCCGCGCGCTCAAAACCACATTCACCAATCACGACGGCCGCTGCGACGAACCGCTGCTCGAAGGCGACGCGCTCGTCGCGGGCGAGTACGAGCTCGTGTTCGGCGCCGGCGACTACTTCGCCTCGCTCGGCACGAAGGTGCCGGAACCGCGCTTCGTCGATCGCGTCGTGCTGCGCTTCGGCGTCGCCGATGCCCACGCCCACTATCACGTGCCGCTGCTGGTGTCGCCGTTTTCGTACAGCACGTATCGAGGCAGCTAGGCCGCCTCGATGCGAGCCGCGCCTGAACAGGCACAAGCAGGCGCAAGCGCCCCGCGATACCCATAACAACCCGCGCGCTGCGTCTTTAACCCCGCAGTCGGCGCGATGAGCGACGACGCCGAGCGTCATCGCGCGCACAACGAATCAGAAGTGGAGGAGTTTCATGGAAGGCTTTATCACCGACTGGCTGAACCTCGCGATTCGCTGGTTCCACGTCGTCGCCGCGATTGCGTGGATCGGCGAATCGTTCTATTTCGTCGCGCTCGACAACAGCCTGAAACCGCCGGCGGATCCGAACCAGCGCCGCCGCGGCGTGTTCGGCGAGCTGTGGCACGTGCATGGCGGCGGATTCTACAACATGCAGAAGTACACGGTCGCGCCGCCCGAAATGCCCGAAGACCTGCACTGGTCGAAATGGCCGTCGTACACGACGTGGTTGTCGGGCTTCGGTCTCTTTACCGTGCTGTATCTGTTCTCGCCGAGCACCTATCTGATCGACAGGAACGTGCTCGACATGGGGCCGGTGGTCGCCGTCGCATCGGCGATCGGTTTTCTCGCGGCCGGCTGGATCGTCTACGACTCGCTGTGCCGGATTCTCGGCACGCGCGACAAGCTGCTCGGCATCTGCGTCGGCATTTACGTGCTGATCGCGGCGTACCTCGCCTGTCATATCTTCGCGGGCCGCGCGGCGTATCTGATCATGGGCGCGATGCTCGCGACGATCATGTCGGCCAACGTGTTCTTCGTGATCATTCCGGGCCAGCGCAAGATGGTCGACGCGATGCTCAAGGGCGACACGCCGAACCCGATCTACGGCAAGCGCGGCAAGCAGCGCTCGGTGCACAACACGTATTTCACGCTGCCGGTCGTGTTCGCGATGCTGTCGAACCACTACGCGATGACCTACACGCATCCGTACAACTGGGCGGTGCTCGTCGTCATCATGCTGGCCGGCGCGCTGATCCGTCAGTTCTTCGTGATGCGCCATCGCGGCCAGGTGCTGTGGTATCTGCCGCTAATCGGCGTCGCGCTGATGTGCACCGCGCTCGTGTGGACCATGCCGCGACCGGTGGTGCCACAGGCGCAAGCCGCCAACGCGCCGGCGCTGAAGGTCGCCGACATCGCGCCGGTGCTGCAGCAGCGCTGCGTGGCCTGCCACTCCGCGCATCCGACGATGATGGGCAGCGCACCGGCCGGCGTGCTGATGGATACGCCCGACGAAATCTCGCAGAACGCACAGCGCATCTACCAGCAGGCGGTCACGTTGAAGGCGATGCCGCTTGGCAACGTCACGCATATGACCGACGACGAGCGGATGAAGATCGCCGCGTGGTTCGAAGGCGGCGCGGCGAAGTAAGGATCGCTGTCGGGATGACAGAACCGGCGCCAAGGTAGAGGCTGGAATGTGAAGCGGGCTTGTCGCGTGAGCGGCAAGCCCGTTGTTGTTTTGGGACTACTGCGTGTGCAGTCAGCCGGATCGATACATCGTTTTGTAGCCACAGGGCTACACAATTTCCAAAAACGCCTAAAATGTAGCCTTAGAGTCACAAAAACAAATAAGCATTTTGTACCTCTTGGGCTACAATACATTTCAGATTCGCCAAATCTGACACCCTGAGGCTACAAATGACCAACCTCGCCGATGTCTCGGACATGCTCAAAGCCGTACGACGCGACAGCAAACTATCGCAGGAAGAACTGGCACGCCGCGCGGGCGTTGCCCGCACTACCGTCGCGCGCATGGAGACGCTCGCCAAAAACGATATGAGCGTGTCAGTGCTCGTGCGCCTGCTCGAAGCCGCCGGTTACGACCTCAAGTTCGTCGCGCACGGACATGGACGCACGCTCGAAGACATCCTCGCTGAACAGCGCAGCCCGGACGCGCGGCCATGAAGCTCGACGTTCAGGTACTGGGCAAAAACGTTGCCACGTTGTTTCGCGAGCGCGATGACTATGTCCTCAAGTACAACCGCGACGCTAGCACGACCGACTTCGTCAGTCTGACGATGCCGGTGCGCGAAGAGGCCTGGCGCTGGCCGCGCGACCTGCATCCGTTTTTCCGCCAGAACCTGCCCGAGGGCTATCTGCTGAATCTGATCCGCGAGCAATTCGGACCGCTGCTCGATGGAACCGATCTCTCGCTGCTCGCGGTGGTGGGCTCGATGGGGATTGGCCGCGTCACGGTCGCGCCCGAAGGTGTCGCGCCGGGCACCGAACTCCAGGCGCTCGACGTTCAGGACATCCTGCACGGCGACAACTCCGCCGAACACTTCGCGCAACTCGTCCGTGAATACGCACGAGCGGCTATTTCGGGCGTCGTACCCAAATTCATCGCGCCGGAAGCCCAGCCGTCCGCCGCGTCGACGCCGTTGCAACTCGGCAAGCCGACGCTTAGAACGAGCCGTCACATCGTCAAAGGTTCGGACGACAACACGCCCTTTCTCGGTTTCAACGAGTTCTATTCGATGCGTGTGCTGGAGCGGCTTGGGGTTGCGCCCGTCGCACGCACGCAGATGTCCGACGATGGCCGGGCGCTGATCGTCGAGCGCTTCGATGTCGACGCGCAAGGGCTGCCGGCGTACGGCGTGGAAGACATGTGCGGCCTGCTCGGTTTGCCGCCGCACGAAAAATACAACTCGACGACCGAGAAAATGCTCAATGCGGCCAGGGCGTATCTGCTCGCTCGCGACACCATGCGGGTGCAACTCCAGCAGCTCGGCTGGCAACTGCTGACGAACTACGTCGTGCGCAACGCGGACTGCCACACCAAGAACGTCGCCCTGTTCTATACGTCGATCGACGATGTGGCGTTCACGCCCGTCTACGACGTCGTGACGACGCAGGCTTATCCGCGCTTCGCAGCCAATCCGCCAGGCTTGCCGATCGACGGCCGGAAAACCTGGGCAGCGGGTAAAACGCTGGAACGATTCTTCAACACGCGCATGGGCATCGCGCCGCGGCAATATGCGCAGATGGTCGAAGCGCTGTGCGAGTCGGCTGTCGACGTCGGCCACGAGTTGATCGAAGCAGCGCGCAACGAACCGCAGTGGCGCATGGTCGCCAAGCAGATGCTGCACGCGTGGGACGACGGCATGACAGCCCTGCGCTCGCCGAAGAAAAGCCTGCCATTCAAGGGGCTCAAGCCCGCGATCGAAGCAGCGGGATTTTCGGCGCCTGAGCCGCCCGAACGGTCACGGGAGGTCATCGGGCATTCGCCGCTGCTTGGCAGGCGAAACTGATCGCTACCCATGCGAAAAAGCCCGCGACATAACCTGCGTCGCGGGCCTTTCTTTTCAGCCACCACCCTACCGGCTACCCGGCAGCTGCATTGCCATCAAACCGCCACCGCGCTCAACGCATCTTCCGTGAGCCACAGCGACTCCGCCAGATCCTGCTCGTTCAGATTGAGCCCCTCCCCGCCGCGATCGACGACGACGAAGTCGCTCACCTCGCCCAACGCAATCAGCGGATGGTGCCACACGCCTTTTGCGTAATTGACGCCCTGCCAGCCGCTCGTGACGAACGCACGGATCTGCGTCGCGTCGAGCTCGCCCACGGGCGCGACGACGACCAGATACGGCTTGTCGTTCAGCGGCACGAACGCCTGGCTGCCGAGCGGATGACGCTCGAGCATCTTCACTTCGAACGGCAACGAGCGCGGCTCGCCACGAAACAGATTGACGAGCGTGCGGCCGTGCTCGTCGGTCACGTCGATTTTGGCGAGATCGTGGTAGCGGATCGTCGTGCCGAGATTGATCGGAATCTGCTGCGCGCCTTCGAGTTCGATCACGTCACCGAATGCGGCGAACGCTTCCTTCGTCAGCGGTTCGATCGCGAGCGTTTTCATTCGAGCGTACCCCACAGACGCAAACGAGACACGCCGCCGTCCGGATAGATGTTGAAGCGCACATGCGTGACGGGCCCGAGCGCCGCGATCTCGCTTTCGAAGAAATGCTGCTTGTCCATCTGCAGTTTCTGTTCGCCGAGCAGCACCGGCCAGAACATCGCCTGCGTGACGAGCGAGCTGTCGGTCCCCCCCATCACGTACGCGGCCTGGATCGAGCAGCGATCCGGATAGTTGCCCTTGAAGTGCGCGGTGTCGACTTCGATCTTGCGGATCACGCCCGGCTGCGCGAGCGCGATGATCGCCCAGTCGTTGCCCGGCTCGCGACGACGGCGCGTTTCCCAGCCGTCGCCCATGTTCACGCCGCGACCCGGCATCAGTAGCGTCGAGGCTGCGCCGAAGTGCTGGTTGTTCGCGCCGACCAGATACGCGCCGTTTTCCATCGCGGCGAGATCGAACTGCTCGGCGCGGCTCGCGCCGGCCCAGTCTACCTGCGGCTGACCGTACACACGCAGACGCGCGATACCGCCGTCCGGATAGATGTTCACGCGCAGATGCGTGTACGCGCTCGCGTCGCCGACTTCGAGATAGTGGTGGCTATTGCCCTGCAACGTGGTCGACGGCACGATCTCGGTCCATTGCGTCGCCTCGTTCGGCAAGCCATCGACAACGCGCGCCGCTTCCACCGACGCCGCCGGCGGGAAGTTGCCGGTGAAGTGGCTGGTGTCGAGGTCGAGCCCCTTGATCACGCCCGGCCGCGCGAGTTTGACGATGCACCAGTCGTAGCCCGTCGTGCGCTTGCGGCGCGTTTCCCAGCCGTCCATCCACTTACCGTTGTTGTCGTACTTACCCGGAATGAAGACGGCCGGTTCCGGATTCAGCATGCGGTCCTTCGGCGCGAAGAATTCGTCGCTGGCCTCGAGTGCCTGCGCGCCCAGACGCGGGTCCGCCAGATTTACGTAACGGCGCGTGAATTCCGGTGCGTTGGGGTCGAGAATCGGAAGTGCCATCTGTGTCGTCCTTGATATCGATTGATGCGAAAAAACGCCGCGGCTCGCTGCCTGACGCTGTGCGCGTCACGCGCCGATCAGGTCGTCGAGCCGCAAACGTGCAATGCGATAGATCTGATCGAGGCTCGCGCGCATTTCCTCGGCGCGGCTATTGTTCACGCGCGATTCGAAGTTCGCGATGATGCCGTGGCGGTCGTAGCCGCGCACCGCGAGAATGAACGGAAAGCCGAATTTCTCGCGATACGCGCGGTTCAACTCATGCAGCTTGTCGAACTCTTCCCGGGTGCATTGCTCGAGACCCGCGCCGCTTTGCTCGCGCGTCGATTCGGCGGTCAGTTCGCCACGCACCGCAGCCTTGCCGGCCAGCTCCGGGTGCGCGGCGATCAGCGCGAGCTGCTTGTCCTCGCCCGACGTTTCGACGATCTGCGACATCCTGCGATGCAATTCGTCGATGCTCGCGAACGGTCGCTCACGCGCTGCGACTTCGGCGACCCACGGCGAGTGCTCGAAGATGCCCGACAGCGCCGCGACGAACGCGCCGCCCGAGATGCTGTTGAGTTGGTCCAGGGTGTATTGCATCGCCTTCATGCGGCAGCCTCGCGGCTGCCTTGCTGGTAAGGATGAGTCGCGTGCCAGTGCCGCGCGATATCGACGCGCCGCGACACCCACACGCTATCGTGCCGTTCGATGTGATCGAGAAAGCGCTGCAGCGCGCGAAAACGTCCCGGCCGCCCGAGAAGCCGGCAGTGCATGCCGATCGACAGCATCTTTGGCGCTTCGTCGCCTTCTTCGTAGAGCACGTCGAACGCATCGCGCAGGTAGGTGAAGAAGTGGTCCGCGGTGTTGAAGCCTTGCGGGGTGGCGAAACGCATGTCGTTGGTGTCGAGCGTGTACGGCACGATCAGTTGCGGTACGGTCTTGCCGCCCGATACTTCGACGTCCATCCAGAACGGCAGGTCGTCGCCGTAGTAGTCGGAGTCATAGAGGAAGCCGCCGTATTCGGCGACCAGCCGATGCGTGTTTGGACTGTCGCGGCCGGTGTACCAGCCGAGCGGCCGCACGCCGGTCACGCGCTCGATCGCCTGCATGCCGAGGCGCATATGGTCCGCCTCTTTCTCCGGCGACATGTCCTGATAGTGAATCCAGCGGTAGCCGTGGCACGCGATCTCATGCCCGAGCTCGACGAACGCCTGCGCCACTTCGGGATGCCGCTCGATCGCCATGCCGACGCCGAACACCGTCAGCGGCAGGTCGCGCTTTTCGAATTCGCGCAGGATGCGCCACACGCCCGCGCGAGAGCCGTATTCGTAGATCGACTCCATGCTCATGTGCCGCGCCGGATACGCCGCCGCGCCGACGATCTCCGACAGAAACTGCTCGGAAGCGGGATCGCCATGCAGTACACAATTTTCGCCGCCCTCTTCGTAGTTGAGGACGAATTGCACCGCGACACGCGCTCGCCCCGGCCAGTTCGCCTGCACCGGGTGGCGGCCGTAGCCGATCAGATCGCGTGGGTAGTTCGGGTCGAGTGGCATGGTTTGACGGAGGCGTAATGACGGGACCGGGAATTCGCGTGTAGCTCGGGCATGAACCCCCTCGGCAGCGGCGGCGGGAGGGGCTCGTGCAAGCGCTCGAACAGCGGCTTCAGCGGTGGCCGAAGCCGCCGCACCGAGTTGAGCCAGTGTAGCGAAAACACCCCGGTGCGCCCATACAGCCGCGCAGATAGTGCGTGTTACACCGAGTGTATGTGCGAGTCCGCCGACTCGGCGTTTACCCGCGGCGCGCCGGGGCTGAACGACGCGAGCGCACCGTCGTAGCGCTTCGCGAGCGGCCGCGCGTAGTCGCCGCGCTTGGCCGTCGCCAGACGCAGCGCCACCAGCGCCTCGGTCCATTTGACGGCCGCCGTCACGCCTTCGATCACCGGCGCGGCGAGCGCGTCCTCGATCTCCGCGCACAGTTCGGCCATGCCCGCGCAACCGAGCACGATCGCATCCGAGCCGTCCTCGGCGAGCGCGCGCCGGCATTCGTCGAGGATGATGCGGCGCGCCGCCGAGCCCGGCTTGTCGAGATCGAGCACGGCGACGTCGGTCGCGCGCACGTTGCGGCAGAAGCGCTTCATGCCGTAGCGCTCGGCCAGATGCCAGGCCATGCCGCAGGTGCGCGCGAGCGTCGTCACGACCGAGAAGCCCGGTGCAAGCACGCTCGCCGCATGCATCGCCGCCTCGGCAATGCCGATCACCGGGCCGCGCGCTAGCTCGCGGGCCGCATAAAGACCAGGGTCGCCGAAGCACGCGATCACGTAGCCGTCGCAGCCTTCCCGCTCGCCCGCCGCGACTTCGGCGAGCAGACCGGGCGTGGCGAGCGCTTCGTCGTAATAGCCTTCGATCGACGGCGGGCCCATCGTCGGATTGACGGCGATCACTTCGGTGCCGGGCGCGGCGACTTCGCGCGCGCAGCGCCCCATCGCCTCGGTCATGCGGCGCGTCGTGTTCGGATTGATCAGCTTGATTCGCATGGCGACTCCTCTTCGACTCTGTGTTGCTGCGGCGATAACTCGAGAAAACCCGGCGCACCTCAGCGTGCGAGCATCCGATAAAACAACGCGCCAAGTCCCGCGCCGATGAACCACGAGAAATTCGCCAAGCCGTCGAGTCCCGGCACCATCACGCAGAGCACCGCAAGCAGTGCGGCCGGCAGCAGCGCGGCCACCGCGCGATAGTTGACGCCGTTGCGATACCAGTACGAGCCGCTCGGCGCGACCGTGTACAGATCGTCGAGCACGATCTTCTGACGCTTCACGAGGTAGAAGTCGACGATCAGTACACCATACAAAGGTCCGATGAAGCTGCCGAGCACGTCGAGCGTGTAGTGGATCACGGCCGGATTGTTGAACAGGTTCCACGGCGTGATGAACACCGACGCGACCGCGGCGAGCATGCCGCCCGCGCGCCAACTGATCAGGCCCGGTGCGACGTTCGAGAAGTCGAAGGCCGGCGACACGAAGTTCGCGACGATGTTGATGCCGATCGTCGCGATCGTGAAGGTCAGCGCGCCGAGAATCACCGCCAACGGATAGTCGATGCGGCCCACCGTCTCGACCGGGTCCATGATCAGTTCGCCGAACACCGGCAACGTGGCCGCGGTCGTAATCACCGTGACGAGCGAGAACGCGAGGAAGTTGACCGGCAGGCCCCAGAAGTTGCCGCTCTTGACACTGCGAAAGCTCTTGCCATAGCGAGAGAAGTCACCGAAATTGAGCATCGGCCCGGAGAAGTACGACACCACCAGCGAGATCGCCGTGATCATCACGGGCACCACTTCCATGCCATGATATTTGACGCCGCCGAGATTGATGCCGATGTTGCGCCAACCCGCGCGATACACCATGTAGCCGGCAAGAATGAACATCACGACGTAGACAGCCGGCCCGGCGAAGTCGATGAACTTCTTGATGGTCTCCATGCCGTGCCAGAACACCAGCGCCTGCAGTACCCATAGCAGCATGAAGCCGGACCAGCCGAGCGTCGACAGACCGAGCAGGCCATGCCGATGCACGTCCGCATACGGCATCAATTGCGGCACGAACTTCAGTACGACGATCACGAGCGCGCTCGACGCGAGATACGTCTGAATGCCATACCACGCGACCGCGATCAGGCCGCGGATCACCGCGGGAACATTCGCGCCCAGCACGCCGAAGGTCGCACGGCACGCGACCGGATACGGCACGCCGTTCAGCTGGCTCGGCTTCGCGATCAGGTTGCACAGCACGTTCACAAGCGTGATGCCGACGAGCAGCGACACCAGCACCTGCCAGCTCGTCAGGCCGAGCGCGAAGAGACTCCCCGCGAACACATAGCCGCCGACGCTATGCACGTCCGACATCCAGAACGCGAAGATGTTGTACGCGGTCCAGTTCTGCGCGCGGAGCGGCGCGAGGTCCTTGTTGTAGAGCCGCTCGCTGTAGCCGGCTGGCATCGATGGATCGGCTTGCGTTGTACCGTCCGGGTAGTTGGAGATGGGGTGAGCGCCTGGCGCTGCACTGAACTGAGCCATGATTCCTCCTTTGGATAGGGGCCGTCGATAAAGCATCGACGGACGTTGCATCGGCCATGCCAGTTGCTCGTTTCTCGCCCTGCATGGGTCGAAGAAGTCGGCGCCGTGGTCGTGGGCCGTGCCGCGCGTGTCTCCGTATTGATGGATTTGTGGTTATCGCATCGCCAGCCCGCGCGGATTCCCGGCGATACGTCGCTATCCGTAAGTCCGTCGTCTCGCGACGGACGTGCGTGTTCAGGCCGGCAGCGCTCGCGCGAGGCCGCCCGGCCGTGCATCTATCGGTTCAGTTCAATTCAGTGCGGCTCGCACCACGAACGGGCGCTCGCCTGCTGCTTGCCTCAGCCTGGGGTGGAGTCGGCTTCGGCTGTTGATGTGGATGTTTCTTTCGGCGCGAGCGCGCCGAATACTTCGTGCAGATCCGCTGCCCCGCGCGCGGGGCGCTCCAGCATCTTCAACTCGACACTTTGCAGATGGCGCGACATCAGCGCCGCCGCCTGCTTCGCATCGCCAGCGTCGAGCGCGGCGAGAATCGCCTCGTGGTCCTCGAACGAGCACGGGCTGCGTCCGAGCGATTCGCACAGCGCGGAAATCAGCGTGGAGCGCGCGACCAGTCCGTTCAGGCAATCGCACAACACCGTGTTGCCGGTCAGGTTCGCGAGTTCCGTATGAAACTCGCCCGACAACCGGATCCACGCCGGGAAATCCCGCGTTTCGAACGCCTTGCGTTCCCGGCCGATCATGCTGCCGATGTTCTTCAAGCGCCGCATGCCGTGTCCGCTACAGATCTTTTCGACGACGGCCAGCTCGATGATGCGGCGCATTTCGAACACCTCGTGCACCTCCTGCAACGACGGACTCGCGACGAACGCACCGCGATTCGGCTCGAGATCGACGAGGCGCTCCCCCGCCAGCTGCGACAGTGCCTGACGGATCGGACCGCGCTTCACGCCGAATACTTCGCATAACTGAGCTTCAGTAAGCTTCGCACCGGGTGCCAGCCGGTGCTCGAGGATCGCCGCCCGGATGCGCTCGGCGATTGCTTCGGGCTTCGAACTGTTCGCGACGGATTCGGTGTCGGACATGATGTGCGCCTCGGTATGTTGGTCATCATAGGATGGACACAAATATTGTCAACAATTTTTGCGTCGATTTTCGACAGTTTTTGTGCTGCGCCGCGGCGGATCGGCCTTCAGGCCAAGCTGCGCGGCTGCCTGGTGGGAATCTTACCCCGTTTGGACAACGCGAGGCCTGCTTGCTGGCAGCCAGTTTTTGTCAACAAAAACTGAAACCGTTGGCGGCGGGTGTGGAAGGTAGTGAGTTTCGAAACGCTGGCAGTTAGTTGCGTTATCAACACGGAAAAAAAGCGGGCTATCAGCCCGCCTCTGCCCCGCCCAAGCACGCTTTAGCCAAGAGTCGGATAGCCCGACGCCGTCAGCCTGAACCCATGCGCGTTGGCGACCAGACGCGCGTGCGCACCGACTGGCAATGTCAGCATGTTGGGAACGTGCCCGAACTGCAGTCCCGTCACGACCGGAATGCCGATCAGCGAGCGCACCTGCTCGATCATCGCGTACAGGTCGTAGCCGTTGTCGTACTCGTAAGGCTTGCCGCCCGAGAAATCACCGAGCACGAGCGCCTGCTGCTGCGCGAGGATGCCGGCCAGATGCAGCTGATAGATCATCCGCTCGATGCGGAACGGCTGCTCGTTGACGTCCTCGACAAACAGGATGCCGCCCTGCACCGGCGGCATGTACGGCGTGCCAACCAGCGACGCCACCACCGCCAGATTGCCGCCCCACAGCATGCCCGATACGTCGACGCTCTGCGCCTGCGGCGTGTTGCTCGCGACGGTGATGGTCGGTTGGGTCAGCGCCGACCAGAAGTGCTGCATCGTGAATTCGCTGAGCTCCTCAGCGCCGAAATCGCTCATCAGCATTGGGCCGCTGAAGGTCTTCACGCCAGCGCGCGCGAGCAGCGCCAACTGGATCGCGGTGAAGTCGCTGTGACCGACCAGCGCGATCGGCTGATCGACCAGCCGCCGCTGCAGCCCTTCGTAGTCGAGACCGTGCAGGATCCGCACCGCGCCGTAGCCGCCGCGCACGGCCAGCACGACATCGGGCAGTTCGCGCGACGGATCGGCGAGCCGGTTCAGATCGGCCGCGCGCTCGCCGTCGGTGCCGGCGAATCGCTGATAGCGGCGCTTCGCGGCCTCCTCCCCATCGACACGATGCCCCTGCGCGCGCAGCCGATGCAACGCGCGATGCAGCACCTCCGGATCATGCGGATAACCGGATGGCGCAATCAGTTCGATGGTGCGATGAGCGGTCATGGCGAGACCCGTTGGACGTTGTTGTTTTAAAGCGGCGTGGTTAGGGGCGGTTCGTTGCCTTCAGCCGCCTCGCCGCGCGCTGCCGCGCGCGCTTCGCGACTCGCGCGACGCCGCTCGGCGAAAAACGATCTGAGCGCCGCGCCGCATTCGGCTTCGAGCACGCCGCCGCGGACCGTCGTGTGATGGTTCAGTTGAGGATTCGCGAACGCATCGACGACGCTGCCGCACGCGCCGGTTTTCGGATCGCGCGCGCCGAACACGACACGTGCGATGCGGGCGTGCATGATCGCGCCGGCGCACATCAGGCAGGGCTCGAGCGTCACATAGAGCTCGCAGCCAGGCAGACGGTAGTTTTCGAGCGACTGCGCGGCGGCGCGCAGCGCGACCATTTCGGCATGCGCAGACGGATCGTGCGCGCTGATCGGATGATTGAAGCCCCTGGCGATGACTTCATCGCCGCGCACGAGCACCGCGCCGACCGGTACTTCGCCGGCTGCGCGCGCTTCTTCGGCGGCGGCCTGGGCGAGCGCCATGAAGCGCAGGTCGCGTTCGGAGACGCTGGAAAGTTCGGGATTTTCGGAAGGCGTGGCGGCAGCGGGCGTAGCGTGATCCGCCGCGGGCGAGGAAACCTCGCCGATGCTAGCGCCAACCGATTTCTCGCCGTCCTCGTCCTGGGCCGGAAAGCCAACCGCGGCGGCACTCATGATCGGCTCGCTCACTGCGAACCCGCACCGGCCGCATCGACATTGCCGACGCGCTCGGACAGACGTTCGGCGATGCGGCGGCAGTATTCGCGCGGCAGGACCATCGGGCCGCCGCGCAGCGATTCGAGCGCCATATCGAGCGCAAGCATGCGCGCCTGGAGACGGCAACGGGTCGCCTGATCGCTCACGGCATTCAGCTCCGTTTGCAGGTCGCGCAACGCGCGAAGCTGCTCGACAGCGGGCGGCACGAAGCCCGCGTTTTTCAGAATCCGGTTGGCGACGCGCACCTCTTGCGGCACCAGCGCGTCGTCGTCCAGGGGCAGCGGCGCACCCGCGCCCGGCAAGTCGTCGAACTCTCCGCGCGCGGCGGCGGCGGCAATACGCTGTTCGACAAGCGCATCAAGCAATTTCATCTGCAATCCACTACGTTGCGGCCCGAGCATTCTATCAGGGAGCGCAGGGGTGTTCAGCGCTCACCGGAAAGCAGAAACCCGCCAATTCGCGGACTATCGGGCATTTGACGGTGCTTCGACGTGGACTTAGAGTAAGTCGTCAGGTCGCACGACGCGCGCGGCGCTCAAGTAGCGCGGCACGCGGATGTTTTCCGCTCGTCGAAGTCGATGCCGCGATGTCATTCAAACCGATCGGTCACTGCCGTACTTTTCCCGTCGTGAATCCGCAACCGGTCTGCGCCGCGCAGTCCGTGAGGTGCGGTCCTCACGCCCTGCGGCGCTTGAGCAAGCGTGCCGTGTTGGCAGCGGTTGCCGCGACGGCGCTGCTTTCCGGTTGCGGCGTCTTTTGCGGTGGCGCGGCGGCAAGTGGCGGCGCCTATGCCGGCGGCTGCGGGACGAGCGTGCGGTTCTAGCTGGCGGCTCGCGAGACAGGCGCGAGTTCGACGCAGCCCCCCCCTTTAGCCCTGCCCGACCAACGGCCACCGCGCGAGCACGATATGCCGGGTTCGCCCGAGCAAACTGTGCATCAGCGCAAACTCCCGCACATTCCAGCACGCCGGCTCGGCCGGGCGGCGCGCGATCCACGGCAGCCCGTACGCCAGCGTCACGTGCGGCGTAAAACGCGCGTCGGGCTCGATGCCGCCGGCCTTCAACCCCGCTTCGAGCGCATCGTGAAGTGCTTGCAGGCCACGCACTCCGTGCTCGCCAACCAGCACCGCCGGCCCGAGCCGGGGCTTTTTCGCGAAGCTCGCGACCGCATCGAATTCGACCGTGAACGGCGCTATGCTGACCGACGCCGCCGCCCGCTTCGCTGCCTCGACCACATCCGTCGGCAGGCCGCCCGCGAAATTCCCGAGATGCCTGAGCGTGACGTGCAAGCGGTTCGCAGCAAGCGGTTTGCCGCGCACGCCGCTGCGCCCTCGCGCATCCACGCAAAGCTGCTGCGCGAACTTCGCGATACCGGCCGCGGTGTTGGCGTCGGGATAGACCGCGAAAAAGAGCCCGTCGGTAGGCGGGGGCGGCGCCTCGAGCCCGGGCAACCACAGTTGTTCAGGCATTGCGCCTCGTTCCCTCGCTGATTCTTTCTGCCGATCCGCACACCGCCGCACAGGCGACCCATTGCAGCCATGATACTGTATATTCATACAGTATCACAGGCCGCTCGCGAAAACAGGGCGCTATAGGCCGGCCGGCTTGCCGATGCGCTCGTACCAAAGCTCGATAAACGACTCGGCCGCCGGCGACAGCGAATGCTCGGCGCGCCGGATCAGGTTCACGTCGCGCGTGACGAGCGGCGCTTCGAGCCTGCGCGCAACCAGATCGCGGTGCGGAAACGAGCCGAGCAGAATGCCCGGAAAAATCGCGATGCCGAGACCCGCCTGCACCATCGAGAGCCCGGTCGTCATATAGGACACCTCATATTCCACCGCCTTGCGCATGCCGAGCGTGAACAGCGTTTCGTCGATCAGCTTGCGGATGCCGCTCGTCGACCTGATGCCGATCCACGGATACTGCAGCGCATCCTTCCAGCTCACGCGCCGCTTCTTCGCAAGCGGCGAATCCTTGCGGCAGAACGCGCACAGATTGTCGCGCGCAAGGCATTGCAGCGTGATGCCCTCGGGCCGCTCGCTAATCGTGCCGATGCCGAACTCGACGTCGCCCGTCAGCGTCGACGCGGTCAGGCGGTCGGGCGCGGCGTCGTCGACCGAGACCTCGATATTCGGATACAGCGCGCGATATTCGGCGAGCAGCGTCGGCACGATCGCCGCCGCGATCGACGGCGTCGCCGCAAAGCGCAACTGACCGCGCTCGCGCCCGGCCAGCTCCTTCACGCTCGACTGGATCGACTCGAGATCGCGCAGCATCCGCTCGACGGTCGGCAGGATTTCGTGCGCGGCCGCGGTCGGCCGCAGCGAGCGCGACGTACGGTCGAACAGACGCAGGCCGAGCGCCTCCTCCAATTGCCGGATCAATACGCTGACCGCCGGCTGCGTGATGAACATCTCGTCGGCCGCGCGCGTCAGCACGCCGAAGCGGCACACGAGCGCGAACGCGCGCAACTGCCTGATGGTTGGGGTCATGAACGCGCAATCATAAAGTTACTTTATGGAGCCATTGATTTTGTTCGATTGTTTTCATTCGAACAGTACCCTACATTGCTTTCCCACACATCGAGCATCCGTTCAGAAAGCGACACGCACAACGACAGGAGACAGTCGTGACAGCAATCGATTCACGCAAACGCTGGGTCGGCGCGGTGGCGTCGACGCTCGGCAACGTGCTCGAGTGGTACGACTTCGTCGTGTTCGGCTTTCTGTCGATCATCATCGCCAGGCAGTTCTTCCCCAGCGACAGCGAGTACGCCGCGCTGATGCTCACCACCGCGACGTTCGGCGCGGGCTTCGTCGTGCGGCCGCTCGGCGGGATTCTGCTCGGCATGTACGCGGACCGCAAAGGCCGCAAGGCGGGCCTCACGCTCGTCATCGCCATGATGACGGTGGCCGCCGCGATGATCGCGCTTACCCCGGGTTTCCAGCAGATCGGCCTGATCGCGCCGGCGATCGTGCTGTGCGCGCGTCTGTTGCAAGGCATTTCGGCCGGCGGCGAATTCGGCACCGCGACTGCAATGTTGATCGAATACGCGCCGAAAACACGACGCAATCTGTACGGCAGCTGGCAGATGTTCGCGCAGGCATTCGGCGCTTTGCTTGCGGTCGCGATGGGCAGCGCGCTCACGCATCTGTTCACGCATGAGGCGCTTGAATCGTGGGCGTGGCGTATTCCGTTCCTGCTTGGTCTGCTGATCGGCCCGGTCGGCTTCTATATCCGTCGCAATCTGCCGGAAACCGAGGCCTTCCAGAAGCTCGGCCCGCGCATGAAGGTGCCTCTCTCTCGCGTCGTCATGCACTATCCGCGCGAGTTGTTCGTCGCGACCGCGCTGTCCGCCGCGCTTAACGTGATGGCCTACGTGATCATCACGTATCTGCCGATTTACGCGGTGCAGAACCTGCACATGCCAGTGACGCTGCCGTTTTCCGTGCTGCTCGCGAGCGTGCTGCTGCGCGTCGTGACGATTCCACTGTTCGGTTGTCTGGCGGATCGCATCGGCGGCGAGCGCATGATTCGCGTCGCGCTCACGCTGTTTCTGATCGTGCTGTACCCCGCTTACTACTGGATCGTCAACGCACCGTCGTTCGCGTCGATCGTAACGGTCGAACTCTCTTTCGCGCTTTTGATCAGCGCGTCGAACGCGCCGATTCCGGCCGCGCTCGCCGGTCTGTTCCCGACCGAAGTCCGTTCGACCGGCCTCGCGATCTCATACAACATCGGCGCGGCCGTTTTCGGCGGCTTCTCGCCGATGGTGCTCACGTGGCTGCTGCACGTGAGCGGCAACAACATGATGCCCGCGCATTTCTGCGCCGTGTTCTTCGCGCTGGGCCTGATCGGCGCGCTCATGCTGAAGCACCGCGCGTCGCCGGTGAACGAGTTCGCCACCCAGTAACGCGCTCCATTTTCCTCTTACACGCACGGCGATTCGAATCGATCAGGAGATCGAATCGACCGGCCGACGATACTGAAGGCGCACGCCGCGCCTTCATTCGATGACTCTCTCTCCCGGAGATCCCGCATGCCTGTGATTGACGTTCATACGCACATCTTCACCCACAAATGGCTCGAGCTGCTGCGGCGGCGCGGCGGCGCGTACAACATCCAGACGCGCCCCGACGGGCAGCAGGAAATGTTTCGCGGCAACACGCCGGTCGTGATTCCGCAAAAAGGCCACTTCGATTTCGACATGCGCATCCGTCAGATGGACGAATCGGGCATCGACATTTCGGTCGTCTCGCTGACCTGCCCGAACGTGTACTGGGGCGATCAGGAAACCAGTTGCCTCGCCGCGCGCGAATCGAACGACACGATTGCCGAAGCGCAGGCCAGATACCCCGGGCGCATCCGCTGGTTCACGTCGCTGCCGTGGGAGTATCCGCAAGCGGCGCTCGACGAACTGCGCCGCACCTGCGAGAACGGTGCGAGCGGCGTAATGGTGCTCGCGAATATCGGGGGACGCAGCCTCACCGATCCGATGTTCGCGCCGATCTGGGCCGAGATCGATCGTCGCGCGCTGCCGGTGCTCGTGCATCCGACCGATCCGCCCGGCGCCGAACTGATGGACATGACGAAGTTCGATCTGAGCTGGGCCGTCGGCTTCATGTTCGACACGACGCTCGCGATCACGCGGATGATCTTCGAAGGCTTCTTCGACCAGTATCCGAATCTGAAGATCATCGCGTCGCATGCGGGTGGCGCTTTACCTTATCTCGCCGGCCGCTTCGAGAAAGGCAACGAGGTCGAGATCCCGCAACGCCGCAAGATGAAGCGCAAGCCGATCGACTATCTGCGTCATATCTACTACGACTGCATCACGTATAGCCCGGGGTCGCTCGATTTTCTCGTCTCGGTGGTCGGCGCGGACCGCGTGATGTTCGGCACCGACTGGCCGCATCAGGTGTACGACATTCGCGGTGCCTTCGCCAACACCGCGCGGCTGCCGAAGGAGCAATGCGACGCAATCCGCGGCAACAACGCGCTGCGGGTGTTCGGATTCTGACGCGAGTCGCGGCGGCAACGAGGACGTGATGCGCCGGGATACACTGGCACCTCCGTCCTCGCAACGGCACACGTCCATGAAAGCGACCCGCACCCTTTCGACCGTCGAAGTGCATACAGGCGGAGAAGCGTTCCGCATCGTCACGAGCGGACTGCCGCGTCTGCCGGGCGACACGATCGTGCAGCGCCGCGCGTGGCTGAAGGACAACGCCGACGAGATTCGCCGAGCGTTGATGTTCGAGCCGCGTGGTCACGCCGACATGTACGGCGGCTACCTGACCGAGCCGGTCTCTCGCGATGCCGACTTCGGCGTGATCTTCGTGCACAACGAAGGCTATAGCGATCACTGCGGACACGGCGTGATCGCGCTCGCGACGGCCGCCGTCGAGCTCGGCTGGGTCCAGCGCACGAGTCCGCAGACGCGCGTGGGCATCGATGCGCCTTGCGGCTTCATCGAGGCCTTCGTCGAATGGGACGGCGAGCACACCGGCCGCGTGCGTTTCGTCAACGTGCCATCGTTTCTGTGGAAGCGCGACGTTAGCGTCGACACACCGTCCTTCGGCAAGGTCACCGGCGACATCGCCTATGGCGGCGCGTTCTATTTCTATGTCGACGGCGCGCCGTTCGATCTGGCGATACGCGAGTCCGAAGTCGAACGCTTGATCCGCTTCGGCGCCGAAGTAAAGGAAGCCGCGAACGATGCGTTTGCCGTGCAACACCCGGACATTCCGGAAATCAACCACATCTACGGAACCATCATCGCGAACGCGCCGCGTCATCCAGGCTCGACGCAGGCGAACTGCTGCGTGTTCGCCGATCGCGAGGTCGATCGTTCGCCGACCGGTTCCGGCACCGCCGGCCGCGTCGCGCAGCTATACCAACGCGGTCAGCTCGGCGCGAACGACACGCTCGTCAACGAATCGATCGTCGGCACGATATTCAGGGCACGCGTGCTGCGCGAAACGTCGGTCCACGGAATACCGGCAGTGATTCCCGAGGTGGAAGGCGACGCGTATATCTGCGGGTTCGCACAGTGGATCGTGGATGAGCGGGATCCGCTGGCCTATGGTTTTCTGGTGCGCTGATCGGGCTACTGCCGGGCCCCCCCAAAAAAACCACTGCTGACACGGCAGCGTCATTTTTCCAGGATGTTCTGCGGATTGCCAAACTTCTGCTACTTTAAAGTGGCGTCGCGCTTTCTCGTCCGCGTTGCGGGTCGAGTCAAAACGCATGATCGCGGATGCGGTCATCGCGGCCAGCCTACGGAACCCTGCGCGAGCTCCCTTGTGAGTTGGTATTGACCTGAACGGAAGGAGACAGTCGTGAGCGCCATGATGAAAGCCGCCGTATTCGTCGAACCGGGCCGTATCGAGCTAGCCGATAAGCCCATGCCCGAGGTAGGCGCCAACGATGCGCTGGTGCGCATTACGACCACCACGATCTGCGGCACCGATGTGCACATTCTGAAAGGCGAGTATCCGGTCGCCAAAGGCCTGACCGTCGGCCACGAGCCGGTTGGCGTGATCGAAAAGCTCGGCAGCGCGGTGAGCGGCTACGAGGAAGGTCAGCGCGTGATTGCCGGTGCGATCTGTCCCAATTTCAATTCGTACGCGGCGCAAGACGGCGTCCCGTCGCAGGACGGCAGCTATCTGATCGCCAAAGGCCAGTGTGGCTGCCACGGCTATAAGGCGACTGCGGGCTGGCGGTTCGGCAACCTGATCGATGGCACCCAGGCCGAATACGTGCTGGTACCCGACGCGCAAGCGAACCTCGCGCCGGTCCCCGACGGCCTGAGCGACGAGCAGGTGCTGATGTGTCCCGACATCATGTCGACCGGCTTCAAGGGCGCGGAGAACGCCAACATCCGGATCGGCGACACGGTGGCGGTGTTCGCGCAAGGGCCGATCGGCCTGTGCGCGACCGCGGGTGCACGCCTCCTGGGCGCGACCACGATCATCGCGGTGGATGGCAACGACCATCGTCTAGAGATGGCGCGCAAGATGGGCGCCGACGTCACGCTGAACTTCAAGAATTGCGACGTGATCGACGAGATCCTCAAGCTGACGGGCGGCCGCGGCGTCGATTCGTCGATCGAAGCGCTCGGCACCCAGGGCACGTTCGAATCGGCGTTGCGCATCCTCAAGCCGGGCGGCACGCTGTCGAGTCTCGGCGTCTACTCGTCCGATCTGACGATTCCGCTGGCGGCATTCGCGGCGGGCCTCGGCGATCACAAGATCAATACGGCACTGTGCCCTGGCGGAAAAGAGCGCATGAGACGTCTGATGAACGTGATCGAGTCCGGCCGCGCCGACCTCGGCGCACTGGTCACGCATCACTACAAGCTCGATGACATCGTGGCCGCCTACGAGCTGTTTGCAAATCAGCGGGACGGTGTGCTGAAGGTGGCGATCAAGCCGCATTGATGGCGGCATGCGAAGCACGGGCGATGTGCCGACGCGGCGGGCGGCGTCGGCCGCGCCGGGGAGCGTCAACAACGGGAGGGGCTCAATCCGACCTCCGGTTCTTACCGCGACTTCTACCGCCAACCTGTTTCGCTGGCCGGCGACATCCACCGATAGCTGCCGTGATGCATTTTTTTAAATCAACACGTTACGGCAGTTTTTCGATGACTCACGATATTCCCCGAAGGATCTGATTTCACTCCCACTCGATCGTCGCAGGCGGCTTGCCCGAGATGTCATAAACCACCCGGTTGATCCCGCGCACCTCATTGATGATCCTGTTCGACACGTGCCCAAGCAACTCGTGCGGCAGATGCGCCCAATGCGCGGTCATGAAGTCGAGCGTCTGAACCGCGCGCAGCGCGACGACGTACTCGTAGGTACGGCCATCGCCCATCACGCCGACGCTCTTCACCGGCAGGAACACCGCGAACGCCTGGCTCGTCAGGTCATACCAGGACTTGCCGGTTTCCTTGTCGATCGTGTTGCGCAACGTCTCGATGAAAATCGCGTCCGCGCGACGCAGCAGGTCCGCGAAATCGCGCTTTACTTCACCGAGGATCCGCACGCCCAGACCCGGGCCCGGGAACGGATGGCGATACACCATCGAGTGCGGCAGACCGAGCTTCACGCCCAGTTCGCGCACTTCGTCCTTGAACAGCTCGCGCAGCGGCTCGAGCAGCTTCAGGTTCAGCGTCTCGGGCAGACCACCGACGTTGTGGTGGCTCTTGATGGTTTGCGCGGCCTTCTTGCCCTTGCCCGCCGATTCGATCACGTCCGGATAGATCGTGCCCTGCGCGAGCCACTTCGCGTCCGTCAGCTTGCCCGCTTCAGCCTGGAACACTTCGACGAATTCCGCGCCGATGATCTTGCGCTTCGCTTCCGGATCGGTCACACCGGCGAGCTTGCCGAGGAAGGCCTCGCTCGCGTCGACGTGAATGACCTTCACGCCGAGGTGATCGGCGAACAACGCCATTACCTGTTCGGCTTCGTTCAGACGCAGCAGGCCATGATCGACGAATACGCAGGTCAGCTGATCGCCGATCGCGCGATGCAGCAGCGCCGCCGCCACCGACGAATCCACGCCGCCCGACAGGCCCAGAATGACGTGCTCATTACCAACCTGTTCGCGAATCTTCGCGACGGCCTCGTCGATGTAATGACCCATTTCCCAATCGGCCTTCGCGCCGCAGATCTGCAGCACGAAGCGTTCGAGCATCGCGCGGCCTTGCACCGTGTGCGTGACTTCGGGGTGCCATTGCAGGCCGTAGAAGCGGCGCTGTTCGTCGGCCATCGCGGCGATCGGGCACGAATCCGTCGATGCCATCAGCGCGAAGCCCGGCGGCATTTCCAGTACCTTGTCGCCGTGGCTCATCCACACCTTCAGCATGCCGTGACCTTCGGGCGTGGTGAAGTCGCTGATGCCCTCGAGCAGGCTCGTATGGTTGCGCGCGCGCACTTCGGCGTAGCCGAATTCGCGCAGATGACCGATGTCGACCTTGCCGCCGAGCTGCTGGGCCATCGCCTGCATGCCGTAGCAGATGCCAAGCACCGGCACGCCGAGTTCGAACACGGCTTGCGGCACGCGCGGCGTGTCTTCCTCGGTGACCGAGCTCGGCCCGCCGGACAGGATCACGCCCTTCGGCGCGAAGTCGCGGATGAACGACGCGTCGACGTCGTACGGGTGGATTTCCGAATACACGTTGGCTTCGCGGACGCGACGTGCAATCAGTTGGGTGACTTGCGAACCGAAGTCGAGAATCAGGATCTTGTCATGCATGGCAGCGGACGGAATCAGAAGTGGGCGGATACGGAATGCCGCGCGCGAGGCGCGGCGTCGAATTCAAAGCAGTCCACGCGGCGACGGTCTCAGCGCGGCGCGGACAGCAAACATTACGGTGAAGCACACGGGCGCGGCCAGCCGCACGGCTTGCCGCCTGCGACGCGCGCGAACGAAACCCGGTAGCTTCGGCAAACGGCGTGGCGCAGCGCGCGTCAGCCATGAAACGGCGGCCGGGGCGCGTCAGGCGCCTCGGTGCGGGTGGCGCCCGGCTCGGCCGGATGAAGCGGCGCGGCGCCGACGGATGCTGCGGCAGCCGGATTGACGGGCACGACGGGTTCTGGCGCCGGCTCGGCGTGATAGGCAGGAAAGCCCGCTGTGACGCGTGGCTCGCGCGCGGTGTCGCGTTCGAGTTCACGCTGCCGCGCGGCATCCTTTTCGGCCTGCTTCCCGGCTTCTTTCGCGGCCCGCTTGTCGGCCTTGCTCGGCGAGGACTTGACCACGCCCTCCTTCTCACGCCGCCGCACGGCGCCCGACAGCCGCACGCCGCCGAGCCCGATCACCACCAGCACGACGCCGGCCAGCACCGACACCATCTGCCCGAAGCCTGGCAGCGAAGGTGTACGCAACCCCAGCAGCCAGACCAGCATCAGCACGCCGATCAGCCAGTGCACATGACCGACGACCTTCGCGACCGTCGAGGTCATCGCCCCGTCAAACGACGCATGCACCGCGAGCCACGCGAGCCCGATCAGCGCGACGCCGAACGCCTGGCCGACCAGCGCCGGTTCCGTTGGCACTACTTGCAGCGCGTTGTACAGCGAAGTCCACGGCGCCAGCACGAACAGCAGGCCGGACGCCAGCAGCACCAACGCATCGAGGATCAGTACAACGCGCAGCAGTGGCTTCATGGGTGTTTAGTCCACGTGGTAGTTCGGCGCTTCCTTGGTGATCTGCACGTCATGCACGTGCGACTCGCGCAGGCCCGCGCCGGTAATCTGCACGAACTCGGCCTTCTCGTTCATTTCAGCGATGGTGCGGCAGCCGCAATAGCCCATGCTCGCGCGCACGCCGCCGATCAGCTGGAACAGGATCGCGTTGACCGAACCCTTGTACGCGACGCGACCTTCGATGCCTTCCGGTACGAGCTTGTCGATGTTCGCCGAGTTGTCCTGGAAGTAACGGTCTGCCGCGCCGTCCTTCATCGCGCCGACCGAGCCCATGCCGCGATACGACTTGTACTGGCGGCCCTGGTACAGGAACACCTCACCCGGCGCCTCTTCGGTACCGGCGAACATGCTGCCCATCATGACCGCGCTCGCACCCGCCGCGAGTGCCTTGCTGACGTCGCCCGAGAAGCGCACGCCGCCGTCGGCGACGACCGGCACGCCGGTGCCCTTCAGCGCTTCGGACACGTTGGAGATCGCGGTGACCTGCGGCACGCCGACGCCCGCGACGATCCGCGTCGTGCAGATCGAGCCCGGGCCGATACCGACCTTGACACCATCCGCGCCGTATTCGACGAGCGCCTTGGCAGCGGCCGCCGTCGCGATGTTGCCGCCGATCACCTCGACGCGCGGGAAGTTCTGCTTGACCCACTTGACGCGCTCGAGCACGCCCTTGCTGTGGCCATGCGCGGTATCGACGACGATCACGTCGACGCCCGCCTGCACGAGCAACTCGACGCGCTCTTCATTGTCCGCGCCGACGCCGACCGCCGCGCCAGCGCGCAGCTTGCCGTGCTCGTCCTTGCACGCGTCCGGGTGCTCGGTCTGCTTGGTGATGTCCTTGACGGTCATCAGGCCGCGCAGCTCGAAGGCGTCGTTGACGACCAGCACGCGCTCGAGGCGGTGGCTGTGCATCAACGCCTTCGCTTCGGCGAGCGGCGTGCCTTCCTTGACGGTGACGAGGCGCTCGCGCGGAGTCATGATCTGGCGCACCGGCTCGTCCAGACGTTCTTCGAAGCGCAGGTCGCGGTTCGTCACGATACCGACTAGTTGCGCGCCCTCGACGACCGGGAAGCCCGAAATGCCA
Organism: Paraburkholderia sp. HP33-1; assembly: GCF_021390595.1. Lineage (NCBI taxonomy): Bacteria > Pseudomonadati > Pseudomonadota > Betaproteobacteria > Burkholderiales > Burkholderiaceae > Paraburkholderia > Paraburkholderia sp. HP33-1. The sequence continues at coordinate 1,987,387 of NZ_JAJEJR010000001.1, forward strand.
TGCTGGCGCGACAGCGCGATCACGTCGCGCACTTTCATTTGCGGCGGCACGGTGATCGGATCGCGCACGACGCCCGACTCGAAACGCTTGACCTTCGCGACTTCACGCGCCTGCTCGGCCGGCGTGAGGTTCTTGTGGATAATGCCGACGCCGCCCATTTGCGCCATGGCGATTGCCAGACGTGCTTCAGTGACCGTGTCCATAGCGGCGGACACAAGCGGCATGTTCAGGGAGATGTTGCGGGTCAGCCGGGTCTTGAGGCTGGTGTCGCGCGGCAGAACATCGGAGAAGGCCGGGACGAGGAGCACGTCATCGAACGTGAGTGCTGTTTGGATCAGACGCATGGCAAATCCTATAGGCGCAAAAGCGAATTATACGCGAAACCACCCGGTTTTCACTGCACGAACAGCAGCTTAGCGAATTTCAGACGATTTTTTTACCGATCCGGCGCGCGCCAATTTCGCCCGGTTGTTCGCGTCGAGTTCGATTGGGTTTCGATTGCGCGTTTGCAGATAAAGGGGGCTGATTCGGCGAAGATGCGCGGCGCGAAACCTGGTCGAGCGGCAACCGAATCGCCCGAATGCAGGATCGAACAAGACGCTCCGTCCGCAAAACCGCTATTCTGCCGGCCATTCCAGTTTTTTCAGCAGGGACAGTCGATGCAGCGCGGTGTCGTATATGGGGTAATGGCCGGAGCCTTGTGGGGCATGGTGTTTCTTGTGCCGCGGGTGCTGCCCGACTTCTCGCCGCTGCTGCTCGTCGCCGGCCGCTACTCGATGTACGGGGTCGTGTCGCTCGCGGCTGTCCTGCCGATCGCGCGCTCGCTCGCCAAGCGATTGACCCGCGAGGACCTGATCGCGCTCGTGAAGCTCGCGCTCGTCGGCAATATCGTCTATTACCTGCTGCTGACGGCCGCCGTGCACCTGATCGGGATCGCGCCGGCTTCGTTGATCGTCGGCGTGCTGCCGGTCACGGTCACGCTGGTTGGCCGCCGCGATCACGGCGCAGTGCCGCTCGCGCGCCTCGCATGGCCGCTCGCGACCGTGATGGCGGGCATCGTCTGCATCAATATCGACGTGTTCACCGTGACCGGCGCGACGCCGGTGAGCATCGCGACGCGCCTCGTCGGCGTGGCCTGCGCGGTGGGTGCGCTGGCCTGCTGGACGTGGTTCGCGGTGGAAAACGCGCGCTACCTGCAGCGTCAGACGCATTTCAGCGGCAACGAGTGGTCGGTGCTGTGGGGTGTCGTGACGGGCGCGCTCGGCGGTGCGTTGTGGCTCCTCGTCGCGGCGCTGCCGTCAGGCGGCCCGCAGGGCGAGTTGGCCGATGCGCGCTGGCACACCTTCTGGCTGCTCAACCTGGTGCTCGCGATCGGCGCGTCCTGGCTCGGCAACGGCCTGTGGAATGCCGCGGCGAAGCGGCTGCCGCTGACGCTGTCCGGCCAGATGATCGTGTTCGAAACGCTGTTCGCGCTGCTTTACGCGTTCATTTACGACGAGCGCCTGCCGCGCCCGCTCGAACTCGCGGCCATCGTGCTGCTGGTCGCGGGGGTCTGGTGGTCGGTGCGCCGGCACTCGGACGACGATTCGTCCGGCGCCGCGCGCATCGAGGGCATGGACGATAAGGCGCAGACGTCGGCGCCCTGAAGTGATGTGACGTGATAAGAAACGGGCGGCGCACGAGAAATCCAGCCACCCCAACCCGCGCCGCCTAGCGCGAATCCTTGTTCAGCCAGCGCCGCCCTTCGATCGACCCCGCCTTTCGCGTCTTTTCGACGCGACGTTGGCGCGACACCTTCGGATCCACCAACAACGGCCGGTAAATCTCGACGCGATCATGGTCGGCCAGCACCGCGTCGAGCGGCTTGAGCTTGCCGAACACACCCACCTTCTGCGTGTTCAGATCGATCGCCGGAAAACGCTGCAGAATCCCGCTGGCATCGATCGCCTGTTGCAGCGTCGCGCCCGCCGGCAGCTCGACCGGAATCAGCGCCTGCTCGCCGGCGAGCGCATAGCAGACCTCAACCGACAGCCGCGCGCTCATGACGCACCATAGCGCTGATTGGCGCGCTTCACGAAAGATTCGACGAAGGTATTGGCGATATGATTGAACACGGGCCCGATGATCTTCTCGAGCAGGACGCTGGTGAACTCATAGTGCAGTGCGAACTCGATCTTGCATGCATCGGCGCGCAGCGGCGTGAAGCGCCAGAAACCGGTGAACTTGCGAAACGGGCCGTCGGCGAATTCCATGTCGATGCGCGTCGGACGCTCCATCGAGTTGCGCGTGGCGAAATGCTGCTTGATGCCCTTGAAGTTGATATCGATCTTCGCCTCCATGCTGGTGTCGTCCCGGTGACGGATTTCGACGCCCCCGCACCATGGCAGGAAGTTGGGGTAATCGTCGACGTCGGTGACGAGATCGAACATCTGCTCCGCCGAATGGCGAATTAACACGGTTTTCTGGACATCTGCCATAAATTGAACAGCGCGTGGCAAGGGTGGACGAGCGCTGCGGGCTTTCCTTGCCCCGCTTTGCTAAAATCGTGATTTTAAACGAGTTGGGCACTTTCCATTCATGAGCATTATCGACAACAGAAAAGCCTTCTACGACTACTCGGTCGAAGAGCGCTACGAAGCCGGACTCGTGCTCGAAGGATGGGAGGTCAAGGCGTTGCGCGCGGGGCGCGGCCAGATCAAGGAAGGCTACGTGGTGATCCGCAATGGCGAGCTGTTCCTGATCGGCACGCACATCAGCCCGCTGCCCGAAGCGTCGACCCACATTCATCCCGACCCGGTGCGCACGCGCAAGCTGCTCCTGCATAGCGAGGAAATCAGCAAGCTGATCGGCAAGGTCGAGCAGCGTGGCTACACGCTCGTGCCGCTGAACTTTCACTACAAGAACGGCCGCGTCAAATGCGAGATCGGACTCGCGAAGGGCAAGAAGATGCACGACAAGCGCGAGACCGAGAAGAAGCGCGACTGGGAGCGCGAGAAGGCCCGCCTGATGCGATCGCCGACGTAAGCGCGATTTGTTTCCGGCTCATGCAAGAATGGCCCGCACATCGATGTGTGCGGGCCATTTGCTTTAGCATCACGCGTTCATTGCGCGTTCGTTGCGCGCGTCCTCAGCGCGAGTCGCTTCGCGAGGGCTCCGCTCCCGCCTTGCCCTTGTTCACGATCGCCAGCGCCGACGCGATCATCGAACTCATGTTCGACATGTCGCCCGGCACGATCAGTGTCGTGCCCTGCTTCGCGAGGTTCGAGAACGCATTTACGTACTGTTCGGCGACCTTCAGATTCACCGCGTCCATGCCGCCGTTCAGCTGGATCGCCGCCGCGATCTTCTGGATCGCCTGCGCGTTGGCCTCGGCGACCGCCAGAATCGCCGCCGCCTGCCCCTGCGCCAGGTTGATCGCCGCCTGACGCTCGCCCTCGGATTTCTGGATCGCGGCCTCGCGCCCGCCCGACGCGATATTGATCTGCTCCTGCTTGCGCCCTTCCGATGCCGCGATCAGCGCGCGCTTCTCGCGCTCGGCGGTGATCTGCGCCTGCATCGCGTGAAGGATTTCCTTCGGCGGCGTCAGGTCCTTGATCTCGTAGCGCAGTACTTTCACGCCCCAGTTCGAGGCCGCTTCGTCGAGCGCGGACACGATGCTGTGATTGATGAAATCGCGCTCCTCGAAGGTCCGGTCGAGCTCCAGCTTGCCGATGACCGAGCGCAGCGTCGTCTGCGATAGCTGCGTAATCGCGAACACGAAGTTGCTCGATCCGTACGACGCCTTCATCGGATCGGTGACCTGGAAATACAGCACGCCGTCGACCTGCAGCTGCGTGTTGTCGCGCGTGATACAGACCTGGCTCGGCACGTCGAGCGGAATTTCCTTCAGCACGTGCTTGTACGCGACCCGGTCGACGAACGGAAACGCGAAGCTCAGACCCGGCGTCAGCGTCGCGTGATAGCGGCCGAGGCGCTCGAGCACCCATGCATGCTGCTGCGGCACGATCTTGATGGTCTGCGCCGCGAGCACGATTACGACGATCAGCAGCACTGCCCCGACGATAGTTGAATCCATATCGCTACCCTCCGTTTCTGATTCGAATAGTTTTACGCAGGTTGGTCGGGCCCGCGCTTTCAGCTTGGGCTCTCGTCCTTCGCCTTGTGAAAGGATATCGGTGAGCGTATGTGACGAGCATCGCACCCAACGCTCAAGTTCAGAACGTCAGGTCACGCTCGCGCGGGCCTTCGGCTGGCGGCTCGCGACGACGACGAGGCAACTGCCGCGCAATTCCCTGATCTCATAGACCTGCGCGTCTTCGGGTTCGCCCGCGGCCAGCTCGACGTCCCATGCCGCGCCGCGATAGTTCGCGCGTGCTTTGCGTCCCTGCCAGGCCGGCACGGTCAGCGTCTGTCCGATATCCAGGTTGACGTCGGGATTGCGCGACGCCTGTTCGCGCTTGCGGCGACCAAAGCGCGAGCGTCTGAGCAACACGACCGCCGCGAGCGCAACCAGCGCCGCCACCACGAACTGCAGGTCGGGGCCGGCGCCGGCAATGCGCGCGAGCGCCGCCGCGACGAAGCCGAACGCGACCATCAACAGATAGAAGGTGCCGCTCATCAGCTCCAGCACGACAAGCACACCCGCCCCGATCCACCAGAACAGTCCACCAGGCGCCACGTCGACCTCCACAAAGCAAAACACCCCGGATCTACCGGGGTGTTTATAGCACGAAGCGCACGTGCGTTTAACGCGTGGTGAATGCCGCTTGCGAAGCGGAATGCGGCATGTCGCGCGTTACTGCTTCGACTTCGCCAGCTGCTGCCACGTATCGATGACCGTGTCGGGGTTCAGCGAGATCGATTTGATGCCTTCGTCCGTCAGCCATTGCGCGAAGTCCGGATGATCGGACGGGCCCTGGCCGCAGATGCCGACGTACTTGTCGAGGCGCAGGCACGTTTCGATCGCGCGCTTGAGCATGAACTTGACCGCCGGATCACGCTCGTCGAAATCGGCGGCGAGCAATTCCATGCCCGAGTCGCGGTCGAGGCCGAGCGTGAGCTGCGTCAGGTCATTCGAGCCGATCGAGAAACCGTCGAAGTACTGCAGGAACTCTTCGGCGAGGATCGCGTTGGACGGCACTTCGCACATCATGATCAGGCGCAGACCCTTCTCACCGCGCTTCAGCCCGAACTTGGCTAGCAGCCCGACCACGCGCTCCGCCTGCTTCAGCGTACGCACGAACGGCACCATGATCTCGACGTTGTCGAGGCCCATCTCTTCACGCACCTTCTTCAGCGCGACGCATTCCATCTGGAACGCCTCGGCGAAGTCTTCCGCGATATAGCGCGACGCGCCACGGAAGCCCAGCATCGGATTTTCCTCGTCCGGCTCGTAGCGCGAACCGCCGATCAGCTTCTTGTACTCGTTCGACTTGAAGTCCGACATACGCACGATGACGGGCTTCGGATAGAACGCCGCCGCGATCGTCGCGATGCCTTCGGTCAGCTTGTCGACGTAGAACGCGCGGGGTGATGCGTGACCGCGCGCGACGCTTTCGACCGCCTTCTTCAGGTCCTGGTCGACGTTCGGGTACTCGAGGATCGCCTTCGGGTGCACGCCGATGTTGTTGTTGATGATGAACTCGAGGCGCGCGAGACCCACACCTGCATTCGGCAGTTGCGAGAAGTCGAACGCGAGTTGCGGATTGCCGACGTTCATCATGATCTTCACCGGAATCGGCGGCAATTCGCCGCGCTGCACTTCGGTGATTTCGGTTTCGAGCAGGCCGTCGTAGATCTTGCCTTCGTCGCCTTCCGCGCACGACACGGTGACGAGCGCGCCGTCCTTCAGCACGTCGGTCGCATCACCGCAGCCGACCACCGCCGGCACACCCAGCTCACGCGCGATGATCGCCGCGTGGCAGGTGCGGCCGCCGCGGTTCGTGACGATCGCCGCCGCGCGCTTCATGACCGGCTCCCAGTTCGGGTCGGTCATGTCGGCGACGAGCACGTCGCCCGGCTGCACGCGGTCCATTTCCGACGGATCGTGGATCACACGCACCGGACCCGCGCCGATCTTCTGACCGATTGCGCGGCCGGTGGCCAGCACGTTCGACTGGCCCTTCAGCTTGAAGCGCTGCTCTGCTTTGCCGCCGCCCTGGCTCTTCACCGTTTCCGGACGCGCCTGAAGGATGAAGATCTTGCCGTCGCGGCCGTCCTTGCCCCACTCGATGTCCATCGGACGCTGGTAGTGCTTCTCGATGATGACCGCGTACTTCGCGAGTTCGATCACGTCTTCGTCGGTGATCGAGAAGCGGTTGCGCTGCTCGTGCGCGACGTCGACGGTCTTCACGCGGCCCGGCTCGCCCGGCTTCGTGAACTCCATCTTGATCAGCTTCGAGCCGATCGAGCGGCGGATGATCGGGTACTTGCCCTGTGCGAGCGTGGTCTTGAAGACGTAGAACTCGTCCGGATTCACCGCGCCCTGCACGACAGTCTCGCCGAGGCCATAGCTCGACGTGATGAAGACGGCGTCCTTGAAGCCCGATTCGGTGTCCAGCGTGAACATCACGCCCGCGGCGCCGACGTCCGAGCGCACCATGCGCTGCACGCCCGCCGACAACGCGACTTCAGCGTGCGTGAAGCCCTTGTGGACGCGATAGGAGATAGCGCGGTCGTTGTACAGCGACGCGAACACGTGCTTCATGCGATCGAGCACGTCGTCGATGCCGACCACGTTCAGATAGCTTTCCTGTTGACCGGCGAACGATGCATCCGGCAGGTCTTCCGCGGTAGCGGACGAACGCACGGCAAACGACAGCTCTTCGGGCGAGCTCTTTTGCAGCGTATCGAACCCCGCGCGAATGTCAGCCTCGAGCTGCGGCTGCAGCGGCGCGTCGATAATCCATTGACGGATTTCCTTGCCCGCTTCGGCGAGCGCCTTCACGTCGTCGACGTCGAGCGTCTCGAGACGTTTGGCGATGCGTTCGGTCAGATTGTTGTGCTGCAGGAAGTCACGGAACGCGAGCGCGGTGGTCGCGAAGCCGGTCGGCACGCGCACGCCGGCTTCGGCGAGCTGGCTGATCATCTCGCCCAGCGACGCGTTCTTGCCGCCGACGATTTCCACGTCGGTCATCCGCAACTGCTCGAACGGAACTACATACGCCTTGTCCTTTGCGACGGTAACTGCGTTAGTCATACAAGCCCCTAAGTGTGAAAGAAATTCACGGCTGTGCAAGTGGGCTTGAACACGGGCAGCCCATTGGAAGCTCGACCCCGTGTCTTGCACAACCTGTTAGATAAGCAATCGCATTGACGGCAGACGCGCGCTGCATGAGCGCGCCGGCCATAGATATAACGAAGACCGCGGCGAAGAACGCGAATGAGCGGATTTGCCGCTCGATCCCCTACGTTCAACGCATATTGACGTTTAATAACGTGACGTTGAACGATCGTTCGCGGCAAGTTAGCCGCCAATCGCCTGCAATTGCTTATCCAACAGGTTGCCGCTATTCTACCGTGCCGACTCCTGAAATGTGGCAGTCGGTCGAGAATTGCGCTTCGAATCGCGCCCCGACCCTGCCAGCGGGCTGTTGCGAGGCCGGCCGCCTGGGCGCGAGCGTAGCGCCCACGGCGCGCTGCGTCGACGCCGCCGTCCCCGCCCAACCGCGGGAGCGCGCGCCGCAGCGCGGTTTGATTCGAGCGCGTTATTGCGCTCGCGCTTTCCGGCTCATTTGCCGTTCACGTTCACAGCCCCACTGATGCCGCCCACCGTATTCATCGTCTCAGACGGTACCGGGATTACTGCCGAAACCTTCGCGCATTCGATCCTCTCCCAGTTCGACCAGAAATTCCGCCTGGTTCGCGTGCCTTTCGTCGACTCGACCGAGAAAGCCTACGCGACGCTCGAAAAGATCAACGAGGCGGTCGTGCAGGACGGCCGTCGTCCGATCGTGTTCACCACGCTCGTCGATAGCTCGTCGAATCGGATCGTGAAGGATTCGAACGCGCTCGTGCTCGACATGTTCCAGACCTTCGTCGAGCCGCTCGAGCAGGAGTTGGAGCTGAAGTCGAGCCACGCGATGGGCCGCGGCCACCAGAACGCAGACACCGAGGAGTACAAGAACCGGATCGAGGCGATCAATTTCTCGCTCGCGCACGACGACGGTCAGTCGAATCGCAATCTCGCCGACGCGGACGTGATCCTCGTCGGTGTGTCGCGCAGCGGCAAGACGCCGACGAGCCTTTATCTGGCGATGCAGTACGGCGTGAAAGCGGCGAACTATCCGTTGATTCCCGAAGATTTCGAACGCGGCAAGCTGCCGACGCCGCTGCTCGAGCATCGGCAGAAAATGTTCGGGTTGTCGATCGATCCGCAGCGGCTGTCCGAGATCCGCAACGAGCGGCGGCCGGGCAGCAAGTATGCGGCGCTGGAAAACTGCCGCTATGAGATCAACGAAGCCGAGACGATGATGCGGCGCGAGGGGATCAAGTGGCTGTCGTCCACGCACAAGTCGATCGAGGAGATCGCGACGACGATCCTGCAGGAGATCAAGCTGGATCGGCCGTCGTATTGAGGGACAGCCGAGGCGTTGCGTTGCCTGACCAAGGTCGGCGCAGCGCTGCCCGCGTCTATTTTTTTCGCCCCCGCTGTTGCCGGCACTGCTCGAACACGCAGACCGCCGCAGCGGCCGCCACGTTGAGCGACTCCATGCCGCCCGGTTGCGGAATCGTCACTCGCAACGACACGGCATCGCGCCACGCCTGCGACACACCTGCCCCTTCGTTGCCGAACACCCACGCGAGCGGCCCGCTCAGGTCGCAGTCGTAGATCGCTTCGGCGCCGTGCGAATCGGTGATGACGATCGGCACCGCGAGACGCTCGATCAACCCATTCGCTTCGACGTCCTCATGAATCTGCAACAGGAAGTGCGCGCCCATCCCCGAGCGCAGCACCTTCGACGACCACGCGTACGCGGTGCCCGGCGCGCAGAACACGTGCTGAATACCCGCGGCGGCCGCGCTGCGCAGAATCGAGCCGACGTTGCCCGCGTCCTGCACGCCGTCGAGCACGAGACAGTTTTCCGCGATGCGTTCGGGCAGCGGCGCATCGAGCTTCTCGACGAGCAGCAGAATCCCGACCCCATGCACGACATTCGACAACTGCCCGAACAACGCGTCCGGCAGCGTCACGAGCCGATGCTCGTCGATGCGCGACACGATCGCCTGCGCTTCGTCATGACGCAGCGCGCCGTCGGTGACGACGCACAGCTCCGGCTGACCGGCCACGTCGAGATACGTGCTGGCGAGATGGAAGCCCTCGAGCAGCGCATGGCCGCTGCGGCGCTGTTGATGCGTCGAGCCGGCCAGTGCCTTCAGGCGCTTGTAGAGCGGATTGTCCCGCGAGGTGATGGCTTTCACAGGCAGCGAAGGCGGTGAGAATGGAAAAGGAATCAGCGGCGAATCAACGGCGCGCAAGTGCTGAGCGCGCTCGAGCCGCTCTGACGGGCTCTGTCACGCGAGGCCGGTTTCGCCGGATGCATCGCCGTCGAGCAGCAGCGCATCGGTCACGATGACGGCCGCCGCGCGCCTGTGCCGAACCGCAGATACGCTTCGCGCACCGGCGCGAACGAGCGCCGATGATGCTCGCACGGCCCATGCTCGCGCAATGCCGCGAGATGCTGCGGCGTGCCGTAACCGGCATGCGCGTCGAAGCCGTACATCGGATACACCCGATGCAGCTCGACCAGCATGCGGTCGCGCGTGACCTTCGCGAGAATCGACGCCGCCGAAATGCTCTTCACGAGCGCGTCGCCGCCGATCACCGCTTCGCTGCGAATGCTGAGCGTCGGACAACGGTTGCCGTCGACCTTCACGAGCGTCGGCACGACCGCCAGGCCTTCGACCGCGCGCTTCATCGCGAGCATGGTTGCGTGGAGGATGTTCAGCGAATCGATCTCCTCGACCGTCGCCGACGCGATGCAGTACGCGAGCGCACGCTCGACGATCTTGTCGTACAGCGCCTCACGCTTGCTCGCGGTGAGCGCCTTCGAATCGTCGAGGCCGCGAATCATCGGTTTGGCCGGATCGAAAATCACCGCCGCGGCGACGACCGGACCGGCCAGCGGCCCTCGCCCTGCTTCGTCGACACCGCAGACGATGTCCTCGGCACTCTCGAAGTTCAGGCCGGACTGCGCGGCCACCCGCGCGACGGCAGCGGACCTGCCGCGCGGCGCGCGCGCGCCGGTCATGGCCGCCCCGCCCGCTTCTCGACGACGCTCGCCACGACTTCGGCCGCACGCTGCGCGGTGTTCTGCTTCAGCACGTGATGCATCTCCGTGAAGATTTCCTTCAGCGTGCGCCGGTTCGCCTCGTCGCGCAACTGTTTCAGCGTCGCCTCGGCGAGTGCCTGCGGCGTCGCGAAGTGCTGCAGGATCTCCGGCACCACGAAACGCCCTGCCAGAATGTTCGGCAAGCCAACGTACGGCAGATAGCCCTGGCGGCGCATGATCTGGCCGGTCAGCCAGGGCACCTTGTACGAGATCACCATCGGCTTCTTCAGCAGCGCGGCTTCGAGCGTGACGGTGCCGCTCTTCACGAGGAGCGCGTCGGCGGCGGTCATCGCGAGCTGCGACTGGCCGTCGGTGATGGTCAGCGCGAGACCCGGATGCGCATCGACGAGCGGCTGCAGAAGCGCGCGCAATGCGGGCGTCGCCGCCGGCATCACGAAGCGCACGCCCGGCTCCCGGTGCTGCATCATCTCCATCGCCGCGAAGAACGTCGGCCCGATCAGATCGATCTCCGAGCGCCGGCTGCCCGGCAGCACCGCGATCACCGGCCCGCTTTCCGCGAGACCGAGCGTGCGGCGCGCACCAAGGGTGTCGGGTTCGAGCGGGATCTGGTCGGCGAGCGGATGCCCGACGTACGACGCCGCGACACCCGCCTTTTCGAGCAGCGCGGTTTCGAACGGGAACACGCACAGCATGTGGTCGACCGCCTTGGCGATCTTCTTGATGCGCCCGCCGCGCCACGCCCAGATGGACGGGCAGACGAAATGCACGGTCGGAATGCCCGCGTCGCGCAACGCGTGCTCGAGCCCGAAGTTGAAATCGGGCGCGTCCACGCCGACGAACACCGAGGGAGGCTCGGCGAGCAGTTGACGCTTCAGCTCGTTGCGGATACCGAGGATTTCCGGAATGTGCCGCAGTGCTTCGACATAGCCGCGCACTGTCAGCTTTTCCATCGGCCAGTGGGCGTCGAAGCCCGCGGCGATCATGCGCGGACCGCCGATGCCGTAGTACTGCGTGGCGGCCGGCAGCCGGCTGACGAGACCGTCGAGCAGCGACGCGGCGAGCAGATCGCCGGACGGCTCGCCGGCCACCATCGCGACGCGCAGTGGACTGGGTTGCAAGGCCATCGGTTAGCGGATGATGCCGCGCTGCGACGCTTCGACGAACGCGAGCAGCGTCTGCACTGGTGCGTCGCCGTCGCCGCCGGCCGAACCGAGTTCCTTCAATTGCACCTTCGCTTCTTCAAGCGACAGGGCGTTCTTGTACAGCACACGATACGCGGTGCGCAGCACCGAAATGGCGTCCGCCGAGAAACCACGGCGGCGCAGCCCTTCGACGTTGATGCCATGCGGTTCAGCCTTGTTGCCCGCCGCGATCACGAACGGCGGTACGTCTTGCACCAGCGCCGACGCGCCGCCGAGCATCGAATGCGCGCCGATGCGCACGAACTGATGCACGCCCGACATGCCGCCGATAATCGCGTAGTCGCCGATCGTCACGTGGCCGGCCATCTGCGCGTTGCTCGACAGGATCACGTTGTTGCCGACGTGGCAGTCGTGACCGAGGTGCACGTAGGCCATGATCCAGTTGTCGTCACCGAGCGTGGTGACGCCCGCGTCCTGCACCGTGCCGGTGTGGATCGTCGTGAACTCGCGGATCGTGTTGCGGTTGCCGATCACGAGCCTGGTCGGCTCGTCCCGGTACTTCATGTCCTGCGGACGGCCGCCGACCGAGGCGTAATGGCCGATGCGGTTGTCTTCGCCAATCGTGGTATGGCCTTCGATCACGCTGTGCGAGCCGACCGTGCTGCGTGCACCGATCGTCACGTGTGCGCCGATCACGGCATAGGGCCCGACTTCGACGGATTCGTCGAGCTGCGCGCCTGCTTCGATGATCGCAGTGGGATGGATCCTGCTCATGCGTCCTCGCTTCTGATTCTGTTGCGTTTTCTGGATGGACCTGCCCTCGGGCCCGCCGCGTGCGTGCCGTGCCGCGCCGCGACCCGCCCGGACGTCGGCTTTACGCGTCTTTGTCCGTGTGGCGCACCGCGCACATCAGATCGGCTTCCGCCGCGACGACGCCATCCACTTCGGCGCGCGCCTTGAACTTCCAGATCCCGCGCATGTGACGCTCGAACGTGCAGTTCAGGATCAACTGATCGCCTGGCTCCACCACGCGCTTGAAGCGCGCGTTGTCGATGCCGACGAACAGGTACAGCGTGTTCGACGGATCGCTCGGCTCTTCCGAGAACGTCAGCAGCGCTGCGGTCTGCGCGAGCGCTTCGAGAATCAGCACACCTGGCATCACCGGCCGCGTCGGGAAATGTCCCTGGAAATACGGCTCATTGATCGACACGTTCTTCAACGCTTTGATGCTCTTGTGCGGTTCGAGTTCGAGCACCCGGTCGACCAGCAGGATCGGATAACGATGCGGCAGCAGCGTGAGAATCTTATGAATGTCGAGATTGATTTTTTCGGTGCTCATGGTGTTTCTGCTCACGCATTGACTGCGCGATGATGACTGCGGATGCTGGTGCAGGTGGGTTGAAAACGCGCGCGACCGGCGCCTCTCGTGACCGGTGGCCGTGCCACCCGGTCACGGCCACCGGCTTTGCTTCATGATGCCGGACCGCTATTTTACGCGGTGCCGGTGGGCCGCCGTGATAACTGTCAGATCTTGTCGCCTGCGGGTTGACCTGCGGCGCCGTCAGTGGCATTGCCGGCCTTGTCGGCGGTCGCGCTCTCCAGCGCCTTGATGCGATCGCGCAGCTTGTCGATGTTGCGCAGCAGCGCAGCGCTTTTGTTCCAGTCCGCGTGGTTCACGGCCGGGAACGCACTCGTGTACATGCCGGGCTTCAGCAGCGACTTCGACACGCCCGACTTCGCGGTGACGATCACGTAATCGGCGAGCGTCACGTGTCCAGCAATGCCGACCGCGCCACCGATCATGCAGTGACGGCCGATCGTGGTGCTGCCCGCGATGCCCGCGCAGCCCGCGATCACCGTGTACGCGCCAACCTTGCAGTTATGGCCGATCTGCACGAGGTTGTCGATCTTCACGCACTCCTCGATGATCGTGTCGGCCATCGCGCCACGGTCGATCGTCGTGTTCGAGCCGATTTCGACGTCATTGGCGATCGACACGCCGCCAACCTGCGGAATCTTCACCCAGCTGCCGGTGCGCGCATCGCCCTCGCCGACGAAGTCCGGCGCAAAGCCGAAGCCGTCGGAACCGATCACCGCGCCCGCGTGCACGATCACGCGCTCGCCGAGCTTGCAGCCGTGGTACACGGTCACGTTCGGATACAAATGCGCGTTCGCACCGACACGCGTGCCGCGGCCGATCACGACGTTGGCGTCGAGCCGCGCGTGCTCGCCGATCACCGCGCCCGCTTCCACGGTGACACGCGGACCGATCACCGCGCTCGGGGCGACCTGCGCGGAAGGATCGATGGTTGCACTCGGATGCACGCCGGGCACCGCCTTCGGCGCGGCGAGGTCGATGAAGGTCTGCGCGATGCGAGCAAAGTAAGCGTAGGGATTCGGCGTGACGATGAAGTTTCGACCTTCGCGCGAGGCGAGCTTCGCGAGATCGCCGGCATTGATCAGCACCGCGCCGGCGCGGGTCGTTTCGACCTGCGCCAGATACTTCGGATTGGCGAGGAACGCCAACTGGTCCGGGCCTGCCTGGTCGAGCGGCGCGAGACTGCTCACGCACTGCGACCCGTTACCGACTACCTCACCGCCGAACCGCTGGACGATGTCCTCGAGCGAAAATGCCATGCCTATCCTGTCTCCAATGTCGACCCGAGTTAGCGCTTTGGCGCTTACTCGGGTCCCATTCAATCATTGCGAGCCCGTGCGCCGCCCTTAGTTGCCCGATGCCGCCAGCGCCTTCAGCACCTGGTCGGTGATATCGATGCGGGGGCTCACGTACACCGCTTCCTGCACGATCAGATCGTAGTGCTGCGTTTCAGCGATCTGCTTGATGACCTTGTTCGCGCGATCGAGCACCGCCGCGAGTTCCTCGTTGCGGCGCTGGTTCAGGTCTTCGCGGAACTCGCGCTGCTTGCGCTGGAAGTCCGAGTCGAGCTGCGACAGGTCGCGCTGCTTCTGGGCGCGATCGGTCGCCGACATTGTCGCGCCGTTCTTGTCGAGCGCATCGGACATCGACTTGAGCTTTTGCGCCATGTCGGCGAGATCCTTGTCGCGTTTCGCGAATTCGGCCTCGAGCTTCAGCTGCGCGGCTTTCGCCGCCGCCGATTCGCGCAGGATGCGGTCGGAATTCACTGCGGCGATCCTCGCCTCCTGCGCGTGCGCCATGCCGACCCCCAGGGTCATTGCCAGCGCCAATGCGCACGCTACACGTTTCGAAAACATACCGGTTAGCAAAGTCATCCTCTCGATACTGTAGTTTGGCCGGGCCCGCCGCCGCAGCCGGCCACCCGAAGCGCCCGCCGCCCGATCAGAACGCCGTCCCGATCTGGAACTGGAACTTCTGATACTGGTCGCCAGTGTGCTTGACGAGCGGGAAGCCAAGGCTCAACTTGAGCGGACCGATCGGCGAGATCCACGCGAGACCCACACCGTAGCCGTAACGCAGGCCGTTCGCGCCGACGCTGTTGCCTTCCGTTCCCCACACGTTACCGCCGTCGAGGAAGGTGAACACACGCAGGGTGCGGTCGTAGCCCGTGCCCGGCAGCGGGAACGTAAGCTCGATATTGCCGACAAGCAACTTCGAGCCGCCGATCGGGTCGTTGGTCGACTTGTCGCGCGGACCGAGCGAGCTCGGCTCGTAGCCGCGGACCGAACCGATACCGCCGGCGAAGTAGTTCTTGAAGATCGGGTAAGGCTTGCCGGCGAGTCCGTTACCGTAGCCGCCCTGGAAGTTGAATCCCAGTACGAAGCCGCGCGCAAACGAGTAATAGTACTGCGCGTTGATGTCGGCCTTGTAGTACTGCGTGCCGCCGATCGGCGTGCCGTACTCGGCGTTCGCCTGCGTGAAGTAGCCGCGGCTTGGCACCAGTGCGCTGTCGCGCGCGTCGCGCGACCAGCCGACGGTCAGCGGTACGTTGTTCGACACGCGGCCGAACTCGTTCACGTAGTCTTTGTAGCTTTGCGGCGTGTTCGCGTCGATGTCGAGCTGGTTCTGCTCGAAGCCCGCGCCGAAGTACACCGTATCGACTTCCGAGAACGGGATGCCGAACTTCAGGTCGCCGCCCAACGTGACGATCTTGAAGCTCGAATCCGTCGAGTAGTACAGCGGCTGGTACGTGCGGTAGTAGACGTCGGTGATCCGCTTGATGCCGTCAACCGTGAAGTACGGGTCGACCTGCGTGACCGTCAGCGTGCGGTATGTCTTCGCGGTGTTCACGTTGACCGAGAGGCTCGTGCCGGAGCCGAACACGTTGTCCTGCGAGATACCGGCCGACAGCACCACCTTGTCGGTCGACGAGAAACCCGCGCCGAGCGTGATCGCGCCGGTCGGCTTTT
Organism: Paraburkholderia sp. HP33-1; assembly: GCF_021390595.1. Classification (NCBI taxonomy): domain Bacteria; kingdom Pseudomonadati; phylum Pseudomonadota; class Betaproteobacteria; order Burkholderiales; family Burkholderiaceae; genus Paraburkholderia; species Paraburkholderia sp. HP33-1. The sequence continues at coordinate 2,003,168 of NZ_JAJEJR010000001.1, forward strand.
CGGCGACCTTCACGTCGATGTCGACCTGGTCGGGCGTGCCTTCGACCGGTATCGTGGTCACGTCGACGTCGGTGAAGTAGCCGAGGCGGTTGATACGGTCTTTCGACAGCGCGAGGCGGTTCGAATCGAACCACGAGCTTTCGAGCTGGCGCATTTCGCGGCGCACCACTTCGTCGCGCGTGCGCGTATTGCCGACCACGTTGATGCGACGCACGTACACGCGCCGGCTCGGATCGACCTGCAGTGTCAGGTCAACCGTGTGGTTGGTCTGATCGATCTGCGGCTGCGCATTGACGGTCGCGAACGCGTAGCCGTACTCGCCGAGCTTGTCGACGATCGCCTTCGTGGTGGCCTGCAGCTTTTCGGCCGAGAAGCGATCGCCCGGCTTGATCTTGATCAGCTTCTTCAGCTCCGCTTCGCGGTCGAGCAGGTTGCCGGCGAGGCGAATGTTCGAGATCGTGTACGGCTCGCCTTCATGCAGCGTGACCGTGAGGTACATGTCCTTCTTGTCCGGCGAAATCGACACCTGGGTCGATTCGATGCTGAACTCGAGGTAGCCGCGGTTCAGGTAGTACGAGCGGACGTTCTCGAGGTCGCCGGTGAGCTTGTCTTTCGCGTACAGATCGTTCTTCGTGTACCACGAGAACCAGTTCGGCGTGGACAGCTGCATTTCGTCGCGCAGCGTACCGGTGCTGAAGGTCTTGTTGCCGATGAAGTTGATCTGGCGGATCTTCGCGCTCGGACCTTCGGCCACCGAAAACAGGATGCCGACACGGTTGCGGTCGATCGGCGTGATCGTCGTGGTGACTTCAGCCGCGTAGAAACCGCGCGTCAGATACTGGCGCTTCAGTTCCTGCTCGGCCTTGTCGACGAGCGCCTTGTCGTAGTAGCGGCCTTGCGACAGCCCGACCGCGCGCAGCGCCTTGATCAGGTTGTCCTTTTCGAACTCGTGGATGCCGGCGAAGTCGATCGTGCCGATGGCCGGACGCTCCTGCACCTGCACGATCACCACGTTGCCTTCGGTCGCGATCTTGACGTCGTTGAAGAAGCCCGTCGCATATAGCGTGCGAATCGCTTCGGACGCCTTGTCGTCGGAGAAAGTATCGCCTTGCTTGATGGGCAGGTACGCGAACACGGTACCCGGTTCGACGCGTTGCAATCCCTCAATGCGAATGTCTTGCACCACGAAGGGCGTCGTTGCGTGAGCAACCAGCCCATGCGCGGCGAACGCCGCGGCTATAACCGTCTTTGGACCAAAGCGATGAGGTTTGAACAACGTGCTTCCCCAGTGTGTATAGCTGCATCAGGCCTGGCGGGCGCCCTCGAGAACGCCGCCGGACACTTTAAAAATGGATTAAACGAGCCAGATCGTTGAACAGCGCAATCGCCGACAACGCGACGATGCAGGCAAGACCCGCCCTCTGAAAAACGAGTTGCCAGCGATCGGAGACAACTTTACCGGTCACAGCTTCAACCAAATAATATAACAGATGCCCCCCGTCCAATACCGGAATTGGTAGCAGGTTCAGCACGCCGAGGCTAATGCTGACAAGGGCCAGGAACGACAGAAACGCGGCCGGACCCAGACGTGCGCTCTTTCCCGCGTAGTCGGCGATCGTCACCGGACCGGACAGATTCTTCAGCGATGCCTCGCCGACGATCATCCGGCCAAACATCCTTACCGAGTACACCGCGAGATCCCACGTACGGCGGGCACCGAGGCGCAGACTTTCGAGCGGCCCGTAGCGCACGTCGATCGACGGTACCTGGGTCGCCAGCTCCGCGCCAATGCGGCCGATCTGCTGCCCGCTCGCCGCATCGCGCTGCAGTTGCGGCACGATCGTGATCTCTTCGAGCGCGCCCGCCGCATGACCGCCGCGACCACCGCGCTCCACCCGCAGCGTGACCGGCACGCCGGCGTGCGATTTTACATAAGCGATGAAGGCCGCGGCATTATCGGTCGGCGTGCCATTGATCGCGCGCAAGCGGTCGCCGGCGACTAGCCCCGCCTTCTGCGCGGCGCTGCCCGACTGCACGCCCGCCACCGTTAGCTTGCCGCCGCCGGGCTCGAAGCCGACGCGCGACATCAGATCGTCGTCGATGTCTTTCTCATCGAGGCCGCGCAGATCCATCGGAAAATCGGACGTGCCGTGCCCATCCTTTGCACTGAGCACGATGCGCTGCTGATCAAACGCGGCGCCGAGCAGCTTCCAGCGCAAATCCGACCATGACCTCACCGGCTCGGTCTCGTCGCTATGGCCGGTGCGCACACCGACGATCGTCTCGCCGCCCTCGAAGCCCGCCAGCGCGGCCGGTGTGTTCGGCGCCGGTGTCGCGATCACGGCCGCCGGTTCGGTCACGCCAGTCGCGAACACGAGCGCGAACAGCACGATTGCGAGCAGGAAATTCGCAACCGGACCGGCCACGACGATCGCGAAGCGCCGCCACACCGACTGCCGGTTGAACGCATGCGGCAGATCCGCGTCGGGAATCGAGCCAGGGCCGGATTCGCGTTCGTCGAGCATCTTCACGTAGCCGCCGAGCGGCAGTGCGGCAATCGTCCACTCGGTGCCCGTTTTCCGACTGACCCACTGAACGAGCGGCTTGCCGAAGCCGATCGAAAAGCGCAGCACCTTCACGCCGCACAGACGCGCGACGCTGTAGTGCCCGTACTCGTGGACCACCACGAGTACACCAATCGCAACCGCGAAAGCGAGCAGTTCGATCAGCAGGTTCATGAGCGCCTCACTGGACGGCGCGTTCCGTGCGGCGGGCGCCGTCGGCCAGACGCGCGATGAATTCGGTCGCGGCGCGGCGCGCGGCGGCGTCCGCTTCGATGACGTCGTCGAGCGCGTGCGCGCTGCGGTTCGGCAACGCGCCCAGCACCGAGTCGACCACCTCGGCAATCGCCATAAAGCCGATGCGGCGCGCGAGGAATGCCTCCACTGCTATCTCATTCGCGGCGTTCAGCGCCGCGCTCGCGACGCCGCCTTCGGCAAGCGCCTTCGTGGCAAGCGCGAGGCACGGAAAGCGTGCGTAGTCGGGTTTTTCGAACGACAGCGACGCAACCTGAGCGAGATCGAGCTGCGCGACGCCCGAATCGACGCGATCCGGGAACGCTAACGCGTGCGCGATCGGCGTGCGCATGTCGGGGTTGCCGAGCTGCGCGAGCACCGAGCCGTCCGCGTACGACACGAGCGAATGAATCACGCTCTGCGGATGGATCAGCACATCGATGCGCTCGCCGGGCAGGTTGAACAGCCAATGCGCCTCGATCACTTCGAGGCCCTTGTTCATCATCGTAGCCGAGTCGACCGAGATCTTGCGGCCCATCACCCAGTTCGGATGCTTGCAGGCTTCGTCAGGCGTCACGTCGACGAGCGTGGCCGGGTCGCGGGTGCGGAACGGGCCGCCCGATGCGGTCAGGATGATCTTCGAGACGCCGCCGTGCTGCGACGCTTCGCGCGGCAGGCATTGGAAAATCGCGTTGTGTTCGCTGTCGACCGGCAGCAGCACAGCGCCGTGGTCGCGCACCGCGTCCATGAAGATTGCGCCGGACATCACCAGCGCTTCCTTGTTTGCAAGCAGGATGCGCTTGCCTGAGCGCGCAGCGGCGAGGGTCGGCGCAAGACCGGCCGCGCCGACGATCGCCGCGACCACCGTGTCGCAGCCCTCACTCTTCGCGACGTCGACGAGCGCCTGTGGCCCGTAGGTGACCTCGGTCCTGCTGCCCGCTTCTCGCAGTTTCGCGGCGACCTTCGCGGCCGTGCCGGCGTCGCCGACCACCGCCACCTCGGGCGCAAAGCGCAGGCATTGCTCGACGAGCTTGTCGCCGTTGCGATGCGCGGTCAGCGCATAAATCGAAAAGCGCTCGGGATGGCGTGCGACCACGTCGAGCGTACTGTCTCCAATGGAGCCCGTGGAACCGAGCAATGTCAGACGTTTTTGCATATCTCTTTCTCTAGCCGAGCAGCAGCATGGCGAGCGGCAGCACCGGCAACAACGCGTCGATGCGATCGAGCACACCGCCGTGCCCCGGCAACAGGCCGCTCGAGTCTTTAACGCCGGCCTGGCGTTTCATCATCGATTCGAACAGATCGCCGACCACGCTGAAAACCACCAGCAGGGTCAGCGCGAGCACGGTGCGAAGCGCGCCCAGTTGCGCCAGCAGCGCAGAATACAGGGTCGGCTCGAACGCGCGCAATAAGACCGCCGCAGCCGCCACGATCATAACCAGCAGCCAGCCGCCGATCGCGCCCTCCCAGGTTTTACCCGGACTGATGGCGGGTGCCAGCTTGTGCTTGCCAAACGCCTTTCCGGAGAAGTATGCGCCGATATCGGCGAGCCATACCAACAGCAGCAGCGACAGCACGAACGGTACACCCCGCATGCGCGCGGCGACGAGAGCATGCCAGCAAGCGATGAAAGCAACGATGCCGGCAAGGAAAAGAAAGGCGCGCCACGCACCCTGCGCGAGCACGGGCTTGCGCAGCAGCACGAACGGACCGCCGATCACCCAGAAAATCGCCGCCGCCTGAAAGAACGGCCGCGCATGCTCGGTGCCGACGCCTACGCGCGTGCTCGTGACAAGCCCGAGCGCCGCGACGAGCGCGTACAGCACCGGACCCGCGCCGCCGACATTCAGCAGGCGGGCCCACTCCCACGCGGCGAACACGACGACGAAAGCGATCAGCGCGCCGAACGCGCCGACCGGCGCGAACAGCGTGACTGGCAGGAGCACTGCCAGCAACACGATCGCCGTGATGACACGGGTCTTTAGCATGGAAGCGAATCGACGTTCTGCGATTGCGGCTCGAGCTGAGCACTGGTGCGACCGAAGCGGCGTTCCCGCTCGGCATAGGACGCGATGGCATGACCGAGCGCGTCGGCGTCGAAATCCGGCCAGAACGTGTCGGTGAAGTAGAACTCGGTGTACGCGAGCTGCCACAGCAGGAAGTTGCTGACGCGGCGCTCGCCGCCGGTGCGGATGAACAGGTCTGGCTCGGGCGCGTACGCCATCGACAGATGCTCGGCGAACGAGTCCTCGTTGACTTCGACCGGCTTGCCCGCCGCCGCCGACTGCTCGATGAGCTTGCGGGTGGCCTGCATGATGTCCCAGCGGCCGCCGTAGTTCGCGGCAATAGTCAGCGTGAGACGGGTGTTGCGCGCGGTTTTGGTTTCCGCGCGCTTGATCAGATCGCGGATCTTGGCGTCGAAACGCTCGAGATCGCCGACCACGCGAAGGCGGATCCCGTTCGCGTGCAGCTTGCCGATCTCGCGCTCGAGCGCGGTGACGAAGAGGCGCATCAGGAACGACACCTCCTCGTTCGGACGGCGCCAGTTCTCGGAGCTGAACGCGAACAGCGTCAGATACTCGACGCCCCGCCGCGCGCACGCCTCGACGGCCGCCCGCACGGCGTCGACGCCGCGCGTATGGCCCGCCACGCGCGGCAGACGCCGCTGGGTGGCCCAACGGCCGTTGCCATCCATGATGATCGCGATATGTCGCGGCACCGCGGCGACTTCAGGCACGCGCACGGTTGAGCTGGTATAGGTCATGGCCGTCGGGACAGTAATGCCAGTAAAGAAGTGGAAATCTGAAAGTGCTGAGCCGAACGGCGTCAGACCGTCATGATCTCGGCTTCTTTCGTCGTGACGAGCTTGTCGATTTCGGCGACGAACTTGTCCGTCAGCTTCTGGACGTCGTCACCGGCACGACGTTCGTCGTCTTCCGAGATTTCCTTGTCCTTGACGAGCTTCTTCAACTGCTCGTTGGCGTCGCGGCGCAGGTTGCGCACGGCCACCTTGGCCGTTTCGGCTTCGCTGCGCACGACCTTGGTCAGCTCGCGGCGACGCTCTTCGGTCAGCGCGGGCATCGGCACACGGATCACGTCGCCGTGCGTGGCCGGGTTCAGACCGAGGTCCGACTCGCGGATCGCCTTTTCGACGACCTGGATCATCTTCTTTTCCCACGGCTGCACGCCGATCGTGCGCGCGTCGATCAGCGTCAGGTTCGCGACCTGCGAAATCGGCACCGGCGAGCCGTAGTAGTCGCACTGGATATGATCGAGCAGACCCGTGTGCGCACGGCCCGTACGGATCTTCGACAGGTCGTTCTTGAACGCGTCGATGGAGCGCTGCATCTTCTGTTCAGCGCCCTTCCTGATATCAGCCACAGACATTTTTAAACCTCCGAACCTTCAAAACGGTGCGAGCCGCCCGGCACGCGCGATGCGGCGGCCCGGGCTCGCGTCAAAGCCCACGTAATGTAAAAGACAGTTTACACGTGGACGAGGGTGCCCTCGTCATCACCTTGCACGATGCGCTTGAGCGCACCGGGTTTGACGATCGAAAACACGCGGATCGGCAGCTTCTGGTCGCGGCACAGCGCAAATGCCGTTGCGTCCATCACCTGCAGATTGCGGCCGATTGCCTCGTCGAAGCTGATCGTCGAGTAGCGGGTCGCGCTCGGGTCCTTCTTCGGATCGGCCGAATAGACGCCGTCCACCTTGGTCGCCTTCAGCACCACTTCCGCGCCGACTTCCGAGCCGCGCAAGGCGGCAGCCGTGTCGGTCGTGAAGAACGGGTTGCCCGTGCCGGCCGCGAAGATCACGACCTTGCCTTCCTCAAGTTGGCGGATCGCGCGGGGCCGGATGTAAGGCTCGACCACCTGGTCCATCCGCAGCGCCGATTGCACGCGCGCCTCGATGCCGGCATGACGCATCGCGTCCTGCAACGCCAGCGCGTTCATCATCGTGGCGAGCATACCCATGTAGTCGGCCGTCGCGCGGTCCATACCCGCCGCGCCGCCCGCGACGCCGCGGAAAATATTGCCGCCGCCGATCACCACGGCCAGCTGCGTTCCGAGACGGACCACTTCGGCCACGTCCGCCACCATTCGTTCGATGGTCGCGCGATTGATGCCGAAGGCATCGTCGCCCATCAGAGCTTCACCGGAGAGTTTGAGCAGGACGCGTTTATAGGCAGTGGGCATAGGGGTATCCAGATCGCGCAGAACAGGGCAACAACAAGGGACTAATGTAGGGGTGAAATGCTGATTCGGGCAAGCGCCGCCAAATTGACGAACCTTGGGGTTCGCCAGTGGCGGCCGCGCGACGAGGGTCAACCCGTGCGCGGCCTTGCGGTGCCGCCGAGCGCGGCGAGGTCTTGCCTCGCCGCGGGTGCAACGGTACGGCTGTGAAGCTTAGGTAAAGCTTATTGTTGCTTTGCAGCAGCGACCTGAGCGGCCACTTCCGCAGCGAAGTCGTCCTGCTTCTTCTCGATGCCTTCGCCGACTACGAACAGTGCGAACTTCTGCACGCTCGAGTTGGCCGCTTTCAGCATCTGCTCGATCGTCTGCTTGTCGTTCTTAACGAACGTCTGGTTCAGCAGCGACACTTCCTTCAGGTACTTCTGCACGCTGCCGTCGACCATCTTCGCGACGATTTCAGCCGGCTTGCCCGATTCGGCGGCCTTCTGTTCAGCGATGCTGCGCTCCTTGGCGATCAGGTCCGCCGGCACGTCGTTCGACGACAGCGACACCGGCTTCATTGCGGCGATGTGCATCGCCACGTCCTTGCCGACCTGCTCGTCCGCGCCGGTGTACTCGACCAGCACGCCGATGCGCGTGCCGTGCAGGTACGCTGCCAGCTTGTTCGCGGTGTCGAAGCGCACGAAACGGCGGATCGACAGGTTTTCACCGATCTTGCCGACCAGCGCGAGGCGCACGGCGTCGACGGTCGAGCCGTCGAGCGGCAGTGCCGACAGCGCGGCGACGTCAGCCGGGTTTTCCGTCGCGACGAGCTCGGCGATCTTCTTCGAGAAGGCGAGGAAGTCGTCGTTCTTCGAGACGAAGTCGGTTTCGCAGTTCAGCTCGACGAGCGAACCCGCGTTGCCGTTGATGAACGATGCGACGACGCCTTCAGCCGTCACGCGCGATGCCGCCTTGCTCGCCTTGTTGCCGAGCTTCACACGCAGCAGCTCTTCAGCGCGCGCCAGATCGCCGTCGGCTTCCGTCAGCGCTTTCTTGCATTCCATCATCGGCGCGTCGGTCTTCGCGCGCAGTTCTGCAACCATGCTTGCGGTAATTGCCGCCATCATTTGCTCCTTGGGTTCTGTCTGTCACACGCCGCCCGCACTTCGATGCCGGCGGCAGGAATTCGTTTCAGCGTTTTCGCGTATTTTTTGCGAGCGACGCGCCTCGCGTCGCCTCATGCACTCTGCCAGATGCCTGTTACAACACCTGTTACAAGCGTCGCAACTTAAAAAAAGGGGGCCTGTCGAAAGCCCCCTTTTATGCCGGACACTGGGCAGCCTTACGCCTCCGGGTTGACCTCGACGAACTCGTCGCCGTCGCCGCCACGTGCTGCCTGGACCACTTCGTTGACCGCGTTGGCACGGCCTTCGAGGATCGCGTCGGCCACGCCAGCCGCGTACAGGGCGACGGCCTTGCTGGCGTCGTCGTTACCCGGGATCACGTAGTCCACACCTTCCGGCGAGTGGTTCGTATCGACCACAGCGATGACCGGAATACCGAGCTTGTTCGCTTCGGTCACGGCAATCTTGTGGTAGCCGACGTCAACCACGAAGATCGCGTCCGGAATGCCGCCCATGTCCTTCACGCCGCCGATCGACTTCTGCAGCTTGGCCATTTCGCGTTCGAACAGCAGCGCTTCCTTTTTGCTCATGCGCTCGGTTTCACCGGCTTCCAGCGCCGCTTCCATGTCCTTCAGGCGCTTGATCGAAACCTTCAGCGTCTTGAAGTTGGTCAGCATGCCGCCGAGCCAGCGTGCGTTCACGAACGGCATACCAGCGCGCTGCGCTTCCTGGGCGATCGTGTCGCGCGATTGACGCTTCGTACCGACGAACAGGATCGTGCCGCGGTTCGATGCCAACTGACGCGCGTACTTCAGCGCGTCGTTGTACATCGGCAGCGTCTTTTCGAGGTTGATGATGTGAATCTTGTTGCGATGACCGAAAATGAAGGGGGCCATCTTCGGGTTCCAGAAGCGGGTCTGGTGACCGAAGTGGACACCTGCTTCCAGCATTTGACGCATCGTAACTGCCATGAAATTCTCCACGAGGGTTGGGTCTTAAGCCGGCTGCCGCATCGACCGCGCCCGCCCTGATCTGGGACTGGAACGCGTCGACACCCTGGGTGCGCCGGCTTGCGAATTGGCTGCCTGACACTACTTTCCGCCTCACGACACAGGCAACCAGAGTGCCGCGAGAAGCCGTTCCGTCCAGCCGCCATGCGCGAATTTGCGAATGCGCGAACAACAGCAGACAAGGACCGACTTAGCCAAGGAGTATAGCACGCGACCACCGGCAGACTCAACCTGCCCGACCACCGGCCGATGGGCATGCGTACCGGATCGCGCGGCCGGGCCCGAAGTCCGGCTTTTGGCCCTCAGCGTAGTCAATGAGCGGGTTTTGGTCGCGTTGAGCCCATTGCCGCCCGATCCAGCGCAACGACGCGGCCCTCACTGCTGTAAAATGGCTCGATTCCGCTGCGCGCGCGAGATCGTTACGAATCGACCGGCATTCCGTGCCCTTCAGACGCCCTCCGCCCGGCCACCGCAACACCCAGCAAGCCTTACACAGCAAGGCTTCCGAGGAAACCATGGCTATCACGATCAAAAACGAAGACGACATCGCGAAGATGCGCGTCGCCTGTCGGCTCGCGAGCGAGGTGCTCGACTACATCACGCCTTTCGTCAAAGCCGGCGTCACCACGGGTGAGCTCGACCGTCTGTGTCACGAATACATGCTGAACGACCAGGGCACGGTTCCGGCGCCGCTCAATTATCAGCCGCCCGGCTACCCGCCCTATCCGAAAGCCACCTGCATTTCCGTCAACGACGTGATCTGCCACGGCATTCCGGGCGACAAGGCGCTGAAAAACGGCGACGCGCTGAACATCGACATCACCGTCATCAAGGACGGCTACTTCGGTGACACGAGCCGGATGTTCATCGTCGGCGAAGGGTCGATCATGGCGAAACGCCTCGTGCAGGCCACCTTCGAATGCATGTGGCTCGGCATCGACCAGGTGCGCCCCGGCGCGCATCTCGGCGACATCGGCTATGCGATTCAGAAGCACGCCGAAGGTCTCGGCTACAGCGTGGTGCGCGAATATTGCGGCCACGGCATCGGCACCGTATTCCACGAAGATCCGCAGATCCTGCACTACGGCCGTCCCGGTACCGGGCTCGAACTACAGGCCGGCATGATCTTCACGATCGAGCCGATGATCAACGCCGGCCGCCGCGACATCCGCACGATGCCCGATCAATGGACCGTCAAGACCAAGGACCGCAGCCTGTCCGCGCAGTGGGAGCACACCGTGCTCGTCACGGAGACCGGCTACGACGTGCTGACCGTATCGGCCGGTACGCCCGCGCGTCCGCCCGTAGTCGCGGCCACTGCCTGACTGATTCCGACCTCACCGCCCGCCCGCCAATGAGTAGCGTTCCAGCCATCGCCCCCTCCCATGCCTCGTCGCTCAAGGCGGACTACAAAGTGGCCAAAGCCCAATTGCTGGAACGCTTCCGAACGGCCGCCAACGTCGACACGTTGATGGCCGCCCTCGCGCGCGCCACAGACCATTCGTTGCTCGCCGCCTGGGACACCTGCGAGCTGCCCGACGACCTCGCGCTCGTCGCCGTCGGCGGCTATGGGCGTGGCGAACTCGCGCCGCATTCCGATATCGACATCCTGGTGCTGCTGCCCGACGCGCGGCTCGAGCATCTGGACGTGCGTATCGAGCGCTTCATCAGCCTCGCGTGGGATCTGGGGCTGGAGCTCGGCAGCAGTGTGCGCAGCGTGTCGCAATGCATCGAGGAGGCGGCCAACGACGTCACAGTGCGCACGTCACTGCTGGAAGCGCGCCGTATCACCGGCAGCGCCACGTTATTCGACGATTTCGCCCAGCGCTACCGTGCGGCGCTCGACCCGAAGGCGTTCTTCCAGGCGAAAGTGCTCGAAATGCGCCAGCGTCATGCGAAGTTTCAGGACACGCCCTACGCGCTCGAGCCGAACATCAAGGAAAGCCCGGGCGGGCTGCGCGATCTGCAACTGATCCTGTGGATCACGCAGGCGGCCGGCTTCGGCAGCAGCTGGCGCGAACTCGAAGCACGCGAACTCATCACCGAGCGCGAGGCGCGTGAGCTGCGCCACAACGAAGGCTTCCTGAAGTCGCTGCGCGCGCGGCTGCACGTGCTCGCAGGCCGTCGCCAGGACATCCTGGTGTTCGACCTGCAGACGCCGCTCGCGGAAAGCTTTGGTTTCAAGCCGACCGCGACCAAGCGCGCCAGCGAACAGCTGATGCGCCGCTACTACTGGGCCGCGAAAGCGGTCACCCAGCTCGCGACGATCCTGATCCAGAATATCGAGGCGCAGCTGTTTCCGAGCACGAGCGGCATCACGCGCGTGTTGTCGGAACGCTTCGTCGAAAAGCAGGGCATGCTCGAAATCACGTCGGACGACGTGTTCCAGCGCGAGCCGAACGCGATCCTCGAAGCGTTCCTGCTCTACGAACGCACCCCCGGCGTGAAAGGCCTGTCGGCACGCACGCTGCGCGCGATCTACAACGCGCGCGACGTGATGGACCAGCACTGGCGGCGTGATCCCGAAAACCGCCGGCTCTTCATGGAAATCCTGAAGCAGCCGGCCGGCATCACGCATGCGTTCCGGCTGATGAACCAGACGAGCGTGCTCGGGCGTTATCTGCTGAATTTCCGGCGCATCGTCGGGCAGATGCAGCACGACCTGTATCACGTGTACACGGTCGATCAGCACATCCTGATGGTGCTGCGCAATATGCGCCGCTTCGCGATCGCCGAGCACGCGCACGAATACCCGTTCTGCAGCCAACTGATCGCGAACTTCGACCGGCCATGGGTGCTGTACGTGGCCGCGCTGTTTCATGACATCGCGAAGGGGCGCGGCGGCGATCATTCCACGCTGGGCATGGCTGACGCGCGGCGCTTTTGCCGGCAACACGGCATCGAAGGCGAGGACGGCGATCTGGTCGTATGGCTCGTGCAGCAGCATCTGACCATGAGCCAGGTCGCGCAAAAGCAGGACACGAGCGACCCCGAAGTGATCAAGCGCTTTGCCGAGCTGGTCGGCACCGAGCGCCGTCTGACCGCGCTCTACCTGCTGACGGTCGCCGACATCCGCGGTACCAGCCCGAAGGTCTGGAACACGTGGAAAGGCAAGCTGCTCGAGGACCTGTACCGCACCACGCTCGCCGTGCTCGGCGGCGCGCGGCCGGACGAGCATTCGGAACTGAAGTCGCGCCAGGAAGAGGCGCTCGCGCTCCTGCGTCTCGAAACGGTGCCGGAAGGCGCGCAACGGGCGCTGTGGGACCAGCTCGACGTCGGCTACTTCCTGCGCCACGACGCGGCGGACATCGCGTGGCAGACGCGCGTGCTGTACCGCCACGTCGAAACGGCGACGCCGCTCGTGCGCGCGCGGCCGTCGCCGATCGGCGATGCGCTGCAGGTGCTCGTCTACGTGAAGGACCAGCCCGATCTGTTCGCGGGCATCTGCGCGTATTTCGATCGCAACGGACTGTCGGTCCTCGATGCGCGCGTCAGCACGACGCGCCACGGCTACGCGCTGGACAACTTCCTCGTCACGCACACCGAAGAGGACGTGCACTATCGCGACATCGCCAATCTGGTCGAGCAGGAGCTCACCGCGCGGCTCGCGGGCCATGGCACGTTGCTGCCGGGACCGTCGAAGGGCCGGCTGTCGCGCCTGTCGCGCACCTTTCCGATCACGCCGCGCGTCGACCTGCGGGCCGACGAGCGCGGCCAATACTACATCCTGTCCGTGTCGGCAAACGACCGGCCGGGCCTTCTTTATTCGATCGCGCGCGTGCTGGCCGAGCATCGGGTCGGCGTCGCCTCGGCGCGGATCAATACGCTCGGTGAACGCGTCGAGGACGTGTTCCTGCTCGAAGGACACGGTCTGTCCGACAACCGCCTGCAAATTCAGGTCGAAACGGAACTGCTGCGCGCGATCGCAGTGTGAGATTTCATGCGAATCAAATTAACAGCGAAGCATCCGCGGCCGGCGTCGTCCGAACGCGCCCCTGTCCGCCCCGGCAGCACGTCGGCGCGTAAGCCGACCCGTCCGGCGCGGCCGAAGCCATTTGGAGCCGAGGGCGGCGCGAAGCGCGAAGGCGCGGCAGCGGCTGGCGGCGGCGCAAAGCCGGCGGGCGGGCGCGCGCCGCGCCGAGTTGAAGGCGGCGCCGATCGAGGCGAACGTGCAGAACGCGCACCGCGTCGTTTCGAAGGCAGCGCAGAGCGTGGCGAACGCGCACCGCGGCGCGAGTTTGGTGAGCGGGCTGAACGTGCGCCGCGTCGCTTTGAAGGCAGCGCAGAGCGTGGTGAACGCGCACCGCGGCGCGAATTCGGTGAGCGGGCTGAACGCGCGCCGCGTCGCTTTGAAGGCAGCGCAGAGCGTGGTGAACGCGCACCGCGGCGCGAATTCGGTGAGCGGACTGAACGCGCGCCGCGTCGCTTTGAAGGCAGCGCAGAGCGTGGTGAACGCGCACCGCGGCGCGAATTCGGTGAGCGGACTGAACGCGCGCCGCGTCGCTTTGAGGGCAGCGCAGAGCGTGGTGAACGCGCACCGCGGCGCGAATTCGGTGAGCGGACTGAACGCGCGCCGCGTCGCTTTGAGGGTGCGGGCGAGCGCGAACGCGCGCCACGTCGATTCGAGGGTGCGAGCGAGCGCGAACGCGCGCCACGTAGGTTCGAAGGCAATGCGGAACGCGGCGATCGCGCGCCGCGCAGTTTTGGTGATCGTGCGCCGCGTCGCGACGACGGCGAACGCCGCCCGTTTAGCGGCCCGCGCACAGGCGCTGGCCGTCCGACGGAAGGCGCGCGTGGCGACCGTCCGGTGCGCGGCGAGCGCGGTGCCGCTGATCGTCCTCGCTTCGGTAGCGATCGCGATGCATCGCAGCAGCGTCGCGGCGGTGATCGAGGCGCACGCGGCGACAGCGCGCCGCGCCGCTTCGAAGGCGAGCGTGGCGATCGCGGCTTCGCGAAACCGGCAAAAGGCGGCTACGGCGAACGTACCGAGCGTCCGGCGCGCACCACGCGCGACGACCGTGGCGAACGCGGTGCACGCGGCGACTGGACGCCGGGCCGGCGCGAGTCCGGCGAGCGCGCCGCACGCGGCAGCGAACGCTCCGAGCGCCGCGAGCGCCCCGCGCGCAGCTTCGACGACACGTTGCCAGCCGCGGGCCGTCGCTTCGGCGACGAGCGTCCGGCCCGCGCCGCAAAACCGCGCGCCGCGGCGTCGACGACAGCCCAATCCCACGACGCATCCGTCGACACCCCCCACCTTCCCCGCCGCGATCGCGAAGACGCGCCGGGCATGCTGCGCCTGTCGAAGCTGATGTCCAAGCTCGGCATGTGCTCGCGCCGCGAGGCCGACGAATGGATCGAGAAAGGCTGGGTCATGGTAGACGGCGAGCGCGTCGATACACTCGGCACGAAGGTGTTCCCGGATCAACGCATCGACATCGATCCGGCCGCCGAAGCCTATCAGTCGAGCCAGGTGACCGTGATCGTTCACAAGCCGGTCGGCCTCGTGTCGGGCCAGGCGGAGGACGGCTATGAACCGGCCATCACGCTCGTCACACCGGAGAATCGCTGGGAAGGCGATCGCTCGGGCATCCGCTTCTCGGCGTCGCATCTGCGCCAGCTCGCGCCGGCCGGGCGTCTCGACATCGATTCGACGGGCCTGCTCGTGCTGACGCAGGACGGCCGCATCGCAAAGCAGCTGATCGGCGGTCACTCCGAGGTGGACAAGGAGTATCTGGTGCGCGTCGCATACGGCGAGTACACGGTCGACGTCGAAGGCCACTTCCCGGCGGAAAAACTCGCGCTGCTGCGCCACGGCCTGTCGCTCGACGACGTGGCGCTGAAACCCGCGCAGGTCAGCTGGCAGAACGGCGAGCAGTTGCGTTTCGTGCTACGCGAAGGCAAGAAGCGTCAGATTCGCCGCATGTGCGAGCTGGTCGGTCTCGACGTGGTGGGCCTGAAGCGTGTGCGCATGGGCCAGGTGATGCTCGGCGCGCTGCCGCCGGGACAGTGGCGCTATCTGTCGGAAGACGAGTCGTTCTGAGGCCCGTCCACCGCGCCTGGCTGCTGAAAGCAGGCGCATCGGGACAACAAAAAGCCCACGCACAAAGGCGTGGGTTTTTTGTTTGCGGCAGCTGCGTCAATCGTCGCTATTCGGATCGAGATCCGGAAACAGGACCTCGGTAAAGCCGAACTTCGAGAAATCGGTGATCCGCATCGGATACAGCTTGCCGATCAGATGATCGCACTCGTGCTGCACGACGCGCGCATGAAAGCCTTCGGCGACCCGGTCGATCTGATTGCCGAACTGATCGAAGCCGTGATACCGGATCATCGAAAACCGGCTCACCACACCGCGCAGCCCCGGCACCGACAGGCAGCCCTCCCAGCTCTCCTCCATGTCCTGCGACACCGGCGTGATGGTCGGGTTGATCAGCACCGTTTCCGGCACCGGCGGCGCGTCCGGATAGCGCTCGTTCGAACCGAAGCCGAAGATCACCACCTGCAGATCGACGCCGATCTGCGGCGCGGCGAGACCCGCGCCGTTCGCGTCGTGCATGGTCTCGAACATGTCCGCCACGAGCCGGTGAAGCTCGGGGGTGTCGAAGTGATCGACGGGGTCGGCGATTCGCAGCAGGCGCGGATCGCCCATCTTCAGAATGTCGTGAATCATGAGTGCCCCTCCAGGAGCTTGCGCATACCATCTTCGTCGAGTACGGGGATGCCGAGTTCCTCGGCCTTCGCGAGTTTGCTGCCCGCGTCGGCGCCCGCCACCACGTAACTGGTTTTCTTCGATACCGACCCCGCCACCTTCGCGCCGGCCGCTTCGAGCATTTCCTTGGCGTCCTCGCGCGACAAGTTGGGCAGCGTGCCGGTCAGCACGACCGTCTGGCCGACCAGCACGCCCTGCGGCGCCTTCGGCGCGGGCGGCCCTTCGGACCACGTAACCTTGCCCGGCGCACGCAACTGCTCGATCACCGTGCGGTTGTGGTCCTCGGCGAAGAACTGGTGGATCGATTCGGCGACCACTGGCCCCACGTCGTTGACTTCGAGCAGCTCTTCCAGCGACGCATCCATGATCGGATCGAGCGAGCCGAAGTGCTTCGCGAGATCCTTCGCGGTCGATTCGCCGACATGGCGAATTCCCAGCGCGTAGATAAAGCGCGCAAGCGTCGTGTGCTTGGCTTTTTCGAGCGAGTCGAGCAGGTTCTGTGCCGACTTTTCGGCGAAGCGGTCGAGTTCGGCGAGCGTCGCGAAGCCAAGATTGAACAGATCGGCCGGCGTGCGCACCAGGTTCTGCTCGACCAGTTGATCGATGATCTTTTCGCCGAGGCCATCGATATCGAGCGCGCGCCGTTGGGCGAAGTGCCACAGCGCCTGCTTGCGCTGCGCCGGACAGAAGAGCCCGCCCGTGCAGCGCGCGATCGCCTCGTCGGGCAGCCGCTCGATCGACGAACCGCACACCGGACACTGCGTCGGCATCACAAACTCGCGCGCGTCGGCTGGGCGGCGGTCGAGCAGCGCGCCGACCACTTCCGGAATCACGTCGCCGGCGCGCCGCACGATCACCGTGTCGCCGATGCGGATGTCCTTGCGGCGCACTTCGTCTTCATTGTGCAAGGTCGCGTTCGTGACCGTCGCGCCGCCGACGAACACCGGCTCCAGCCGCGCGACCGGCGTGATCGCGCCGGTTCGGCCAACCTGCACGTCGATCGCGACGAGCTTCGTCAGCGCTTCCTGGGCGGGGAACTTGTGCGCGAGCGCGAAGCGCGGCGCGCGCGACACGAAGCCGAGCGTGTCCTGCTCGTCGCGCCGGTTGACCTTGTAGACCACGCCGTCGATGTCGTACGGCAGCCTGTCGCGCTTCTCGCCGACCGCGTGAAAAAACCCGAGCAGGCCTTCCGCACCCTCCACGACGGCGCGCTCGCCGTTGACCGGCAAGCCCATCTCCTTGTACCAGTCGAGCAGTTCGCTATGGGTGGCCGGCATCTCGATACCTTCGAGCACGCCAATGCCATACGCGAAAAACGACAGAGGCCGCTGCGCGGTGATCTTCGAATCGAGCTGCCGCAAGCTGCCCGCCGCCGCGTTGCGCGGGTTGGCGAATTCGCGTTGCTCGGCGGCGCGCTGGCGTTCGTTCAGGCGCTCGAAATCGCGCTTGAACATCAGCACTTCGCCGCGCACGTCGAGCACGTGCGGCACGCGCTTGCCCTTCAGCTTCAGCGGAATCGAGCGGATCGTGCGGACGTTTGCGGTGACGTTCTCGCCGGTCGTGCCGTCGCCGCGCGTGGAGGCCTGCACGAACACGCCGTCGACGTAGCGCAGCGAGATCGCGAGGCCGTCGAATTTCAGCTCGGCCGCGTAATCGACGGGTACCGGCTCGCTGCCGTTCTTGCCGAGCGCGTCGCCGATGCGCTTGTCGAACGCGAGGATGTCTTCATCGGAAAAGCCGTTGTTCAGCGACAGCATCGGCTGATCGTGCACGACCGGCTCGAACCCGCTCGCCGCCTCGCCGCCGACGCGCTGCGTCGGCGAGTCCGGCACGATCAGGTCCGGATGCTCGGCCTCGATGCGCTCCAGCTCCTTGAACAGCTTGTCGTACTCGGCGTCCGGCAACTCTGGCTGATCGAGCACGTAGTACGCGTAGTTCGCGCGTTCGAGTTCCGCGCGCAGCCACGCGGCCCGCTCGGCCGGAGCGCTGCTTGTAGAAGAAGGGACGGAGGATCGGGCCATGCTGTCGGAAGCTTCTCGAGGTGAAAGTCGGACATCGGATTATCGCAGGAAGCGTGCCCCTTTACATCGCCGAATGGGGTGCGCGCCGTGCTGCAACGCGAGCCGGAAACGACGACGGCCGCACATCGTGCGGCCGTCGTCAAAACGCATAGAACGCCGAAGAAGGTTTACTGGCTGAACAGGCGCCGCGTCGCCGGTGAACCCGCCGGAATGCCCGCCTGTTCGAGCTTCGCGTACAGCGTCATCAATTGCTTTTCGATCGCGAGCAGCGCGCTTTCCGGCAGCGGCCGGCGACCGTCGTCGACCACACGTCCGCCGATACGCTCGGCCAGCGACTTCGCGTAGTCGCACATCAGGCGGAACGGCAGGATGTCCTCGTCGGCGACCGGCACGTCGAGCACCAGCGTGATCATCTCGCCGCCCTTGTACGTAAGGTCATCGCGCAGGAAGTTGGTGTCGCCGAACTGCAGCATGAATACCGGGCTTTGCCGCGAGTCGAGCTTGACGAAGCGCGTGCCGTCACGCGAGAGCAGCAGACCGTCCTGTGACGCGACCGCCTGCACGTAGTTGGCCGACCACGGCGCGCCGTCCGACAGCACGTTGATCGACAGCTGCGCGTCGCACTGGGCGGCAAAGCCGTCGAGTTCGCGCGCCATCGCGACGGTTTCGAGCATGTCGGGGAATTCAGGCGCCGCGTCGAGCGCGTCGGCGAAATGCTGCACGCCGGTCACGAACTCGGAAAATTCGAGCTCGTTGAGCGCACCGCTGCGGTTCGCGAGCTGCGCGGCGGCGCGCAATTCTTCATAGCGCGCGCCGTTCCGCAGCAGCTCCCACGCGCCGCTGCCCTCGGGCTTGCCTTCGATATGGACCGGCTTGCTGCCCGCGCGACGCAAGCGCTGCGCGAGCGGAATCACCTTGTCGCCGGCCACGGGTCCGTTCAGCCGGATCGGCACGATACAGTCGATGCGTCGATCGACGATCGCGGGCGGCGCCGACGAAATCGTCGTGGCGGCAGGCTGGATCGGTTCGACGCGCTCCTGCCCGACGGACGCGGGCTCGATGGCGGCCGATTCGGTCGCGGGTCGCTCTGCGTCCGCGCCCGGTGCCACCGCGTGCACGCCTTCGCTCACGGTGTCGGCCTCTGCCGACGGATAACCGTTCGGCGACGTCATCTCGGCCTGGATATCGGCCGGCGTATCGAGCGGTGCGACACCCGTGCCGAACGTCGGTTCGACGCGCGCGGCGGTCGGGTCCGCGGCCGAGGCCGCCTCGGCGCTCACGCTCGGCTCGCGCCGCGTGGTCGGCCGGGCCGGCTCGATGAACGGGCTCTGCTCCTCATGCTCGTCGCGCGCAAAGCTCTCGGCGGTGTCGGCCGGCATTGGCCGCGGCATCTTGCGGCGCACCTTCGCGCCCTGCCACGCGTTGTACACGACCACGCCCCCCACCACCACGGCACCCGCGCCGATCAAACCGAGTGTCAACTCGTCCATGCATGCTCCATCAGCAATTCTTCTATCCGCGCGGGCTTCTCGGCCGCTCCACGTACCGCGCGGCACTCAATCAGGCCGCTGCGCTGGATGCGAATGCCCGCGAAGGCTTTAACTCAAACGATATTCTGGGCGAAACCCGCCGCCGTTTCCATGTCAACGGCGACGATCCGCGAAACGCCCTGCTCCTGCATCGTCACGCCGATCAGCTGCTGCGCCATTTCCATCGCGATCTTGTTGTGCGAGATGAACAGGAACTGAGTCTTGTCCGACATCGCCCGTACCAGATTCGCGAAACGCTCGGTGTTGGCGTCGTCGAGCGGCGCGTCCACTTCGTCGAGCAGACAGAACGGCGCGGGATTCAGCTGGAACATCGCGAACACGAGCGCGGTCGCGGTCAGCGCTTTTTCGCCGCCCGACAGCAGGTGAATCGTCGAATTCTTCTTGCCCGGCGGCTGCGCCATCACCTGTACGCCGGCGTCGAGGATTTCGTCGCCGGTCATGATCAGCTTCGCCTGGCCGCCACCGAAGAGACGCGGGAACAGCTCGCCGAAATGACGGTTCACTTCGTCGAACGTGCTTTGCAACAGCGTGCGCGTCTCGGCGTCGATCTTGCGGATCGCGTCTTCGAGCGTTTCGATCGCGCTCGTCAGGTCGGCGGACTGCGAATCGAGGAAGCTCTTGCGCTCGGTCGCGGCCTTCAGCTCGTCGAGCGCGGCCATGTTGACCGGCCCCAGCGCAATGATCGCGTTGTTGATGCGCGTGACTTCGCCTTGCAGGTACGACGGCTTCATGTCCGGCGTCAGCTTGGCTTGCAGCTCGGCCTCATCGACGCCGGCTGCCGCCAGCTGCTCGACGAACTGCTCGCCGTTGATGCGCGCGGCTTGCTCCTTCAACTGCAATTCGTTGATGCGATCGCGCAGCGGCTGCAGCGCACGCTCGGCGGTGAGGCGCGTTTCGTCGGCCGCGCGCAGCTTCGAGGTCAGGTCGTCGAGTTCGACGCGCGCGGCGCGCAGCGCTTCTTCCTTCGCGGTGCGAATGTCGAGCGCGTCCTGCAGGCCAGTGTGCGCGGTCTGCTGGTTGATCGTTTCGAGTTCGGCACGCGCGTCTTCGAGCGAGCCCGCGACGCGCTCGCTCTGCTCGTGCGCGACCTGGATGCTGCGCTTCAACTCGTCGATGCGGTTAGCCATGTTGCGCGCGGCGAAGCGCGCATCGGTGGCGGCGCGATCAAGATCGCGCGCTTCGCCGCGGGCGGTCGTCAGCTCTTCGTCGAGCGCTTCGAACGCGAGCTGGTGATCTTCGAAGCGCGCCTGCAGTTCGGCGAGCTCGCCATCGTGGCGCTCGAAGTTCGCTTCCGATTCCGCGCGCAGCGCACGCTGTTCGTCGATCTGCGCGGTGATCTCTTCGAGTTCCTCGCGAATCTGCGTGCTGCGCTGCGTGTAGCGCTCGTGCGCCTGGGTGAGCTTCAGCACGTCCATCTGCAACGCGTGCACGCGCTGCGTCGCGCGTTCGGTCTGCTGGCGCATCTCGGCGAGCGCCTGCGCGGCCTGCGTGTGCGCGGCTTCGGCGCGGATCGCGGCGGCCTTCGCCTCGTCGGCGAGCAATGCCTGCGCGCGCACCTGGCGGCCGAGGTTTTCGATTTCCTGCTGACGCGCGAGCATGCCGGCCTGCTCGGAATCGGCCGCATACAGCTGCACGCCGACGCGTGTGACCACATGCCCCGCCTTCACGACGAATGCGCCGCCCTCGGGCAGTTGCGCACGCATGGAAAGCGCCTGCTGCAGATCGTCGGCGACGAACGCGAGGCCGAGCCAGTCGTTCAGCACCGCGCGGATGCCCGCGTCCTCGATGCGCACGAGCGACAGCAGCGGCCGCAGCGCCCCGGCCGCCGGGGCCGGCTGCCCGGCCGCGGGCGGAGCGTAGAACGCGAGCTTGGCCGGTGGCGCGTCGGTCGCGAACGCCTTGACCCAGTCGAGATTCGACACTTCGAGCGCGGCAAGGCGCTCGCGCAGCACCGCTTCGAGCGCGGTTTCCCAACCGGCCTCGACATGCAGCTTCTTCCACAGACGCGGCAGGCTGCCGAGCTCGTGCTTGTCGAGCCACGGCTGGATCTTGCCTTCGGTCTGCACGTTTTCCTGCAGCTGCTTGAGCGCGGCGAGCCGCGCGTCAAGCTGATGGATCTGCGCGCTTTCGGCCTGCACGCGCTCCTGCGCGGCGCGGCGTTCGCCATCGAGCCGCGGCAGCGTCTCCTGCGCGTCGGCGAGGCGGCCCTGCGCGTCGCGCAGGACTTCCTCGTGCTCGGCGAGTTGCATGCGCAACTCCTCGAGCTGCGCTTCGTCAGGCGCGTCGAGGCCGCCCTCTTCCGATTTCAGCCGCTCATGGCGCTGCTGCAACTGCTGCAACTGCTGATCGGCATTGCGCTGATGCGCGGCTTCGAGCTTCAGCGCCTGCTCGGTCTGCGCGATGCCGCCGCGCTCGGCGTTCAGCTCCGCCTGGGCGTCGCGCCAGCGCGCTTCGAGTGAGGGCAGCGCGTCGTGTTTGGCGGCGGCGTCCTCTTCGGCGAGCACGGCTTTTTCTTCGGCGACGGCCAGTTGCTCTTCAGCGTCGGCGATGTCGTCCTGCGCCTTCTCAGCCTGCGACTGCCACTGCTCGCGCTGAGCCGTCAGCGCCGCGATCTGCGCCTGCACGCGGTTGCGCGATTCGACGATGAAGCGGATCTCGGCCTCCAGCCGGCTCACTTCCGCGTTCGCTTCGTACAGCGCGCCTTGCGCGCCCTGCATCGCGTCGCTCGCCGAATAGTGCGCGACGCGCAGCGTTTCGAGTTCCGCCTCGACCTCGCGCAGTTTCGCGGTTTGCGCTTCGAGGTCGATCTGCGCCTGCTCGATCGCGCGTTGCTGGCGCTGCTGCTCGCCGGCCGCCTCGTTCTTGCGCAACAGCCACAACAGACGCTGCTTTTCCTCGCCGTCGCCTTGCAGCTCGCGATAGCGCGTCGCGACGACCGCCTGGCCCTCCAGCTTCTCGAGATTCGTGCCGAGCTCGCGGACGATGTCTTCGACACGCGTCAGGTTCTCGCGCGTGTCGTGCAGACGGTTCTCGGTCTCGCGGCGCCGTTCCTTGTACTTCGACACGCCGGCGGCTTCTTCGAGGAACACGCGCAGCTCTTCCGGTTTCGCCTCGATCAGCCGCGAGATCATGCCCTGCCCGATGATCGCGTAGGCGCGCGGCCCGAGACCGGTGCCGAGGAAGATGTCCTGGATGTCGCGGCGCCGCGCCGGCAGATTGTTGATGTAGTAGCTCGACGTGCCGTCGCGCGTCAGTACGCGCTTCACGGCAATCTCCGCATACTGGCCCCACTGGCCGGCGGCGCGGCCGTCCGCGTTGTCGAACACGAGTTCGACGCTCGCGCGGCTGCCGGGCTTGCGGGCGGTCGAGCCGTTGAAGATCACGTCCTGCATCGACTCGCCGCGCAATTCAGATGCGCGCGATTCGCCGAGCACCCAGCGCACCGCGTCGATGATGTTGGATTTGCCGCACCCGTTCGGTCCGACCACGCCAACTAGCTGGCCGGGGACCTGAAAATGCGTGGGATCGACGAAGGATTTGAAGCCAGCGAGCTTGATCGAGGTGAGACGCACGGCGATTTCGCTGTTCGAAAGAGAGAGTGGTAGGTGGCTCGCGAGGTTGCACCGGTCGTTCACCGCCGTGGCGGGACGGCCCACGCAACCTCGCGAGCCTTCGCAATTTGGTGCCGGCTGCATGCGCTCATGCGCACCTCGGGTACGCACGCCCCGGCTAATGAGGGGGAATCATACCATCGCGCGTGGACGATTCTTACCGCCCTTTCGGTGCTCGCCGCCGCCGTGCTCGCTGGGCGGATCCGTGTCCGCGATGGACGGATCGGGCGGCACCGTCTTCGTGCGATGCACCCAGCTCGACAGCGCCGAGGCGAGCACGATGCATGCGCCGCCCGCCCATTCGCGCGGGCCCGGTATCTCACCGGCGAACAGCCACGCCGACAGCGCCGTCACGACGAGCTCGAACAACATGATGATCGACGCGCGATTGGCCGGAACGCGCGAGAGACCGTACTGCACGAGCATGTTGTTCGATGCGAGCAGCAGACCGAGACCAAGCACGAGCAGCGCCGCGGTGCCCAGATGCGCGCCGACGGGCGGCGCTGGCATCGGCTCGAACAGCGACGCGAGCGCGCCGAACAGTGCCGCGCCGCCGAAGATCGTCGCGGTGCGCATTTCGGGCTTCATGTCCGGCAGCACGCGGCTCGTCTTCAGGATCAGCACGTTGCTCATGGCGAAGCCCATGCCGCCGGCGAGACCGGCCCATTCGGCGGGATTGCCGGGCACCGGGATGCCAAGCTGCGGCGACCACAGCATCGTCATCGCGCCCGCCAGCGACAGCGCGGCCAGCGCCGCGCCCGACCACGTGAGCCGCTCGTGAAGGATGAAATGCGCGAACAGGGCGGTCCACGCGGGCGTCAGATAGAACAGCAGCAGCACGCGCATCACCTGACCGTGAATCGCGCCCCACACGAAGCCGAGATTCGTGATGCCCGCGGCGAGCGCGAGCGCCGGCAGCAACCAGTGCCACCGCACGGTCTTCAGCGCGCGACGCCGCACGAGCAGCACGAACAGGCAACCGGTGCCGCTCGTGAGCGCGCTCGCGGCCGTGCCGGTCACGCCGAGCGCGGCAAGCATGCGCAGCGGATACCAGACCATCCCCCAGACCGAGGCGCCCAGCATGATCGCGAGCGTCGGCCAGCCGTTGCGGAGCCAGTTCGTCATGGGGCTGGGCTCCGGGGGGCGTCAGGGGTGGTTGGCGCGAGGCCCTGGCCGTGGTTCGCACTGGCGAGGGCGTTTGCCTTCTGAACTGCTGCGTACATTGCTGCTCCTGCCTGTTCTTTTACTCGACCCACGTGGGGTTCGCGCCGCTCGCGCCGCGACGCCCTGGTACGCCGCCTGGCGGGTTATTTCCGCGCCGCGCGTCAAGCGCATGCTTTGTCCCTTAGGCCGCCGCGCCCCGGACGCGCCACGCTATAATCGTCCGTTCGCCGCCGCTGGTGGCCGGCTCGTCGCGCGCAGGGATGCCGTTTCATGTTTGAGGCACTGCCGCCCGCCGGCGCGCATGCCCGGTTGTCCCGTCTTTCGTTCGCGTCCATCCCGATCAGGCCATTTCGTCCGTGAATCCGCTACTCGACTCCCTTCAGCCCTATCCGTTCGAAAAGCTGCGCGTGCTTTTCAAGGACGTCACGCCACCGGCCGGCCTCGCGCATATCAGCTTCGGCATCGGCGAGCCGAAACATCCGACCCCGCCGCTGATCCGCGACGCCGTCATCGATTCGCTCGGCGGCCTCGCCGCGTATCCGGCCACGCTCGGCTCGGCGCCGCTGCGCGAATCGATCGCGAAATGGGTCACGCAACGCTACAACCTGCCGCCGCTCGATCCGCTCACCGAGGTGCTGCCGGTGTCGGGCTCGCGCGAGGCGCTGTTCGCGCTCGCCCAGACGGTGCTCGATCCGCGCCGCGACGCCCACGGCAAGGCTAACAGCGAGCCTGCGATCGTACTCTGTCCGAACCCGTTCTACCAAATCTACGAAGGCGCGGCGCTGCTCGGCGGCGCGCAGCCGTACTTCGTCAACAGTGATCCGGCGCGCAACTTCGCGTGCGACTACTCCGCGGTGCCCGCCGACGTCTGGGCGCGCACGCAACTGCTGTACGTCTGCTCGCCGGGCAACCCGACCGGCGCCGTGCTCACGCTCGACGACTGGCGCGAGCTGTTCGCGCTGTCGGACCGCTACGGCTTCGTGATCGCGTCGGACGAGTGCTACTCGGAAATCTATTTCGACGAGTCGAAGCCGCCGCTCGGCGGCCTCGAAGCGGCACACAAGCTCGGACGCGGCTTCGAGCGCCTCGTCATGCTGTCGAGCCTGTCGAAGCGCTCGAACGTGCCGGGCATGCGCTCGGGCTTCGTCGCCGGCGACGCCGCGATTCTCAAGGCGTTCCTGCTGTACCGCACGTACCACGGCACGGCGCTCTCGACCGTGTACCAGAGCGCGAGCGTCGTCGCGTGGAGCGACGAGACGCACGTGCGCGAGAACCGTGCGAAGTACCTGCAGAAGTTCACGACCGTCACGCCGATGCTCGCCGATGTGCTCGATGTGCGCCTGCCCGACGCCGCGTTCTACCTGTGGGCCAACGTCGAGCGCACCGGCCTCACGGACACCGAGTTCGCCCAGCGCCTCTACGCCGACTATAATGTGACGGTTCTGCCGGGCTCGTTCCTCGCGCGCACCGCGCACGGCGTGAACCCCGGCCGCAATTTCGTGCGCCTCGCGCTCGTCGCCGACGTCGACGAATGCACAGCGGGCGCGCAGCGGATCGTCGAATTCTGCCGCTCGCTCAGTGCCGACTGAGTAAAGCCCGAGCCGCGCCGCATCCCCTTCTTCAGACTTCAACCCTTCAGAAAATCACGCATATGTCGCAACAACTTCAGAGCATCATCGATACCGCCTGGGACAACCGCGCCGAGCTGTCGCCGAAAGCCGCGCCGGCCGAAGTGCGCGAAGCCGTCGCCTACGCGATCGAGCAACTCGATAAAGGCCTGCTCCGCGTCGCTGAAAAGAAGGACGGCGACTGGGTCGTCAACCAGTGGCTGAAGAAGGCCGTGCTGCTGTCGTTCCGCCTGGAAGACAATGCGCCGATGCCGGCCGGCGGCTACAGCCAGTTCTACGACAAGGTGCCGTCGAAGTTCGCCAACTACACCGCTGAAGACTTCGCCGCGGGCGGCTTCCGCGTGGTGCCGCCCGCGATCGCGCGCCGCGGCTCATTCATCGCCAGGAACGTCGTGCTGATGCCGTCGTACACCAACATCGGCGCGTACGTCGACGAAGGCACGATGGTCGACACGTGGGCCACCGTCGGCTCGTGCGCGCAGATCGGCAAGAATGTGCACCTGTCGGGCGGCGTCGGCATCGGCGGCGTGCTGGAGCCGCTGCAGGCGAACCCGGTCATCATCGAAGACAACTGCTTCATCGGCGCGCGCTCGGAAGTCGTCGAAGGCGTGATCGTCGAGGAAAACTCGGTGATCTCGATGGGCGTGTACCTCGGCCAGAGCACCAAGATTTACGACCGCGAAACCGGCGAAGTCACGTACGGCCGCATTCCGGCGGGCTCGGTCGTGGTGGCGGGCAACCTGCCGTCGAAGGACGGCAGCCACAGCCTGTACTGCGCGGTGATCGTCAAGAAGGTCGACGCGAAGACGCGTGCGAAGGTCGGCCTGAACGAGTTGCTGCGAGGCGACTGATGGCGCGCGGCACCAAAACCGTCGTCTACGGCATTCCGAACTGCGACACCGTGAAGAAGGCGCGTGTGTGGCTCGAAGAGCATGGCGTCGAGTTCGAGTTTCACGACTTCAAGAAGGCCGGCGTGAGCGAGCCGCTCGTGCAGGACTGGCTCAAGGACGTCAAGCTCGACGCGCTCCTGAACCGCCGCGGCACGACGTGGCGCGCTCTGTCCGACGACATGAAGGCGGCCGCGGAAACGCAGCCGGGCGCGATCGCGCTGATGATCCACAAGCCGTCGGTGATCAAGCGGCCGGTGCTCGTCGTGAACGGGCGCGTGAAGTCGCTCGGTTTTTCCGCGGACGAGTACGCGGCGCTATTTGCCTGAGCCCTGGCTTACGCGTCAGGCTCAAGCAGAAGGTAGTCAAACGCGCGGCCTCGCGCCGCGTCGTTCAAAGGCTGTTGCCGGCTGCGGTGCCTCACCGTGAGCCGGCATTTTTTCATTTCAATGTGGCTTGTACTGAATCCATGTCCGGCACCCTCGCCCTTACCGAACAACTGATCGCGCGCGCGTCCGTCACGCCCGACGATCAGCACTGCCAGCGTCTGCTGATCGAGCGCCTCGCGGCGCTCGGCTTCGAGCACGAGACGATCGAATCCAACGGCGTGACCAACCTGTGGGCCGTGAAGCGCGGCGTCGACGGCACGCGGGGCAAGCTGCTCGCGTTCGCCGGTCACACCGACGTGGTGCCGACCGGCCCGCTCGAACAGTGGCACTCGGCGCCGTTCGAGCCGACCCAGCGCGACGGCAAGCTGTACGGCCGCGGCGCGGCGGACATGAAGGCGTCGATCGCCGGCTTCGTCGTCGCGAGCGAGGAGTTCGTCGCCGCGCACCCCGAGCACCGCGGCTCGATCGCGTTCCTGATCACGAGCGACGAGGAAGGCCCCGCCACCGACGGCACCGTCAAGGTCGTCGAAGCGCTGCAGCAGCGCGGCGAGCGCATGGACTACTGCATCGTCGGCGAACCGACCTCGAGCGAGCGGTTCGGCGACATGGTCAAGAACGGCCGGCGCGGCTCGCTGACGGGCAAGCTGATCGTCAAGGGCGTGCAAGGCCATATCGCCTACCCGCATCTGGCCAGGAATCCGGTGCATCTGCTCGCGCCCGCACTCGCGGAACTCGTCGCCGAACGCTGGGACGACGGCAACGAATACTTCCCGCCGACTACCTGGCAGGTGTCGAACATCCACAGCGGCACCGGCGCGACCAACGTGATCCCGGGCCACGCGGACGTGATGTTCAACTTCCGTTTCTCGACGGCGAGCACGGTGGAAGGTCTGCAGGCACGCGTGCATGCGATCCTCGACCGGCATGGCCTCGACTACGACCTGAAGTGGATCGTCGGCGGCCTGCCGTTCCTGACGCCGCGCGGCGAGCTGTCGAGCGCGCTCGCGCAGGCGATCAAGGACGAGACCGGCGTCGACACCGAGCTGTCGACCACCGGCGGCACCTCGGACGGCCGCTTCATCGCGCGCATCTGCCAGCAGGTGATCGAGTTCGGCCCGTTGAACGCGAGCATCCACAAGATCGACGAACATATCGAAGTCGCCCACATCGAGCCGCTGAAGAACGTGTATCGCCGCGTGCTCGAACAACTGATCGCGTAACCAGGGACTCTGCGATGACGCTTCCTTTTTCCACTGTCCGCGACCTGCTGCGTTATGCAGTGTCGCGCTTTAGCGAGGCCAAACTGTCGTTCGGCCACGGCTCGGCCAATGCCTACGACGAGGCCGCCTACCTGATCCTGCACACGCTGCATCTGCCGCTCGACCTGCTCGATCCGTTTCTCGACGCACGCCTGACCACGGCCGAAATCGAGGCGGTGCTGAAGGTGATCGAGCGGCGCGCCGCCGACCGCGTGCCGGCCGCGTACATTACGCAGGAAGCGTGGATGCACGGCTTTCGCTTCCACGTCGACGAGCGCGTGATCGTGCCGCGCTCGTTCATCGGCGAGCTGCTGCAGGACGGCCTGCAGCCGTACGTCGAGGATCCCGAGCAAGTCGGCGCGGTGCTCGAGCTGTGCACCGGCTCCGGCTGCCTCGCGATTCTCGCCGCGCACGCGTTCCCGAACGCCGACGTCGACGCGGTCGATCTGTCCGCGCCCGCGCTTGAAGTCGCGACACGCAACGTGGTGGACTACCACCTCGATGACCGCATCGCGCTGTTCGAAGGCGATCTGTACGCGCCGCTCGCCGAGCGCCGCTATGACGTGATCATCAGCAATCCGCCGTACGTGAACGCCACGTCGATGCAGGAATTGCCAGCCGAATACAAGCACGAGCCGGAAATGGCGCTCGCGGGCGGTGCGGACGGCATGGACATCGTGCGCCGGATCATCGCCGATGCGCGCAACTGGCTGACCGAAGACGGCGTGCTCGTCGTCGAGATCGGCAACGAGCGCGAGCACGTCGAGGCGGCGTTCGGCGGCCTCGACCTCGTATGGCTGTCGACCAGCGCCGGTGATGACAATGTGTTCCTGATCCAGGCCAACGACTTGCCGGTCTGAGTCCGGCACGCTGCTTGTCTGATCAGGCGGCGTGCACGGCGCCGGCTTGCGGCCGCTTGCGTTGGATCTCGCAAGCGACGCGCACGCCGAGCGCTGTGCCCGCCTCCCTCTCCTGAACGGCGGTGCTTCGCCAACTGTTCGCAAGCTTATGGCATTCGACCTGCTTCACGTCGGCCCGCTGGTTCTACTTGCCCATATTCTCGGCATCGTCGCGGCCGCTCACGCGATTCTTCATACCCGCACCTCGCAAGGCGCGATTGCGTGGGCCGTGTCGCTGGTCGCGATGCCCTATCTGACGCTCGTGCCGTACCTGTTCCTTGGCCGCAGCAAGTTCGCCGGCTACGCGGATGCGCGCCGCGTCGAAAATGAGTTGCTGCGCAAGCGCGCGCATCCGCAGCTGTGGGACACCCAGGCGTCGTCGGCCGGGCTGCCGACGCAGCAGCTCGGCTCCCGGCTCGTGCAGTCGCTGACACGCCTCGGCGGCATGCCGTTCCTGCCCGGCAATACCGTGCGCACGCTGGTCAACGGCACGGCGACTTTCGAGGCGATCTTCGAGGCGATCGAAAACGCGCGCCGCTATGTGATCGTGCAGTTCTTCATCGTGCGCGACGACGCGCTCGGCGCCATGCTGAAGGACGCGCTGATCGCGAAAGCGCAACAGGGCGTGCGGGTCTACTTCCTGTACGACAGTATCGGCAGCTTCGATCTGCCGCACCGCTACGTCGCGGCGCTCCGCGCGGCCGGCATCGAGATGCATCCGTTCGCGACGAACCGCCGCTTCGTCAACCGTCTGCAGCTGAACTTCCGCAATCATCGCAAGATCGTGTCGGTGGACGGCGAGCGCGCGTTTATCGGCGGTCATAACGTCGGTGTCGAATATCTGGGCGCGAAGCCGCCGCTGTCGCCGTGGCGCGATACGCACATCGAAGTGCGTGGCCCGGCGGTTGCGAGCATCCAGTTCGTCTTTATCGAAGACTGGTACTGGGCCACCCAGCAGTTACCCGAGTTCGACGTACCGGCCGCCGCTTCAGCCGCCCCATCCGTCGACCACGGCGCCAACGAACGCGCCGCGAACAATATGCACTGCCTCGTGCTGCCGAGCGGCCCGGCCGACAAGCAGGAGACCTGCTCGCTGTTTTTCGTCGAAGCGATCAACGCGGCGCGCGAACGCATCTGGATCACGACGCCCTACCTCGTGCCCGACGAAGCCGTGTTCGCCGCGCTGCGGCTGGCGGCGCTGCGCGGCGTCGACGTGCGCATCCTGATTCCGAGCCGGCGCGATCACCTGGTGGTGTTCGCGGCGTCGAAACTGTATGCGTACGACTCGCTGCGCGCGGGCATTCGCATCTTCCGCTATCAGCCAGGCTTCCTGCATCAGAAGGTCGTGCTGATCGACAGCAGCGCGGCCGCGATCGGTAGCGCCAATCTCGACAATCGCTCGTTCCGTCTGAACTTCGAGATCATGGTGCTGACCGTCGACCGCGGCTTCGCGCTCGAAGTCGAAACGATGCTGCTCGACGACTTCGCCGAGTCGCGCGAAATCGACCGTGACGAGTACCGCAAGTCGAACGCGCTGCGACGCATGCTGATGCACGTCGCGCGGCTCTTTTCGCCGATTCTTTAAGCGCGCGGCTCGCCTACAGCAGCGCTTCGATATCCGCGGTGATCGCCTCGGGCTTGGTCAGCGGCGCGTAGCGTTTGACGACGTTGCCGTCGCGGCCGATCAGAAACTTGGTGAAATTCCACTTGATCGCCTCGAGACCGAGCAGCCCCGGCGCCTCGATGGTCAGATAGCGGAACAGCGGGTGTGCGCTCGGGCCGTTCACGTCGATCTTGTCGAACATCGGAAACGTCACGCCATAGTTCTTCTCGCAGAAGCTGCCGATCTGCGCGGCGTCGCCCGGCTCCTGCTTGCCGAACTGGTTGCACGGAAAACCGAGCACCGCGAGCCCGCGCGCCGCGTAGGCGTCGTACAGCTTCTGCAAGCCCGCGTATTGCGGCGTGAACCCGCATTCGCTCGCGGTATTGACGATCAGCAAAACCTTGCCTTGGTACTTCGCGAGACTCGCTTCCTCGCCGCCGAGCGCGCGTGCCGAAAACGAATAGATCGATGTCATATGCTCTCCCCTGAAAGCCGTCAGTCTATGCCAAAAGCGCTGCCGACACAGTCAGCCGAATGGCCGATGGCGGCTGCGCGCGCAGTGACAGCCGGGCAATCGGCGCCTCGCGCCCGGCAACGCGCCGGGCAGTCTAAAATAGCGGTTTTCTTCAGCCGGCCACGTCGTGATCCGCTTCAATCAGTTCAGCCTCGCGCGCGGCACCAAGCCGCTTTTCGACAACACCACGTTCACCCTGAACCCCGGTGAAAAGGCCGGCCTCGTCGGGGCGAACGGCGCGGGCAAGTCGACCTTGTTCGCCGTGCTGCTCGGCGAGCTGCATTCGGACGGCGGCGATTTCTCGATCCCGCCCACCTGGCGCATCGCGCACGTCGCGCAGGAAACGCCCGCCGTCGACAAGACCGCGCTCGCCTACACGCTCGACGGCGACGCCGCGCTGCGCGACATCGAAGCGCGCATCGCAGCGGCCTCCGCGGCGCACGACGGCGCAGCCGAAGCCGAAGCGCACGCGGCGTTCGCGGACGCCGACGGCTACACTGCGCCGGCGCGCGCCGAAGCGTTGCTGCTCGGCCTCGGCTTCACGCTGGAACAGACGCGCGAGCCGGTCAGCAGCTTCTCGGGTGGCTGGCGCATGCGGCTGAATCTCGCGCAGGCGCTGATGTGCCGCTCCGACCTGCTGCTGCTCGATGAACCGACCAACCACCTCGACCTCGACGCGATCGTCTGGCTCGAAGACTGGCTCAATCGCTATGCGGGCACGCTGATCGTGATCTCGCACGACCGCGAGTTTCTCGATTCCGTCTGCAACGTCACGCTGCATCTCGAGAACCAGCAGATCAGGCGCTACGGCGGCAACTACTCGCAATTCGAAGTGCTGCGCGCGCAGCAGATTGCGTTGCAGCAGAGCGCGTACGAAAAGCAGCAGCGCACGGTCGCGCATCTGCAGAGCTACATCAACCGCTTCAAGGCGCAGGCTACCAAGGCCCGGCAAGCGCAAAGCCGCGTGAAGGCGCTCGAGAAGATGGAGCTGATCGCGCCCGCGCACGTCGCGTCGCCGTTCACGTTCGAGTTCCGCACGCCCGATTCCGCGCCGAATCCGATGATGGTGATGGAAGACGTGCGCTGCGGCTACCACGCCGAAGATGGCGCCGAGATTCCGATCGTCGAGCGCGTGATCCTGTCGATCCAGAACGGTCAGCGCATCGGCCTGCTCGGCGCGAACGGCCAGGGCAAATCCACGCTGATCAAGACGCTCGCGGGCACGCTCGAACCGTTGAGCGGCCACGTACGCGAAGGCAAGGGGCTGCGCATCGGCTACTTCGCGCAGCATCAGCTCGAAACCCTGCGCCCGGACGACACGCCGTTGCAGCACCTCGCGCGTCTCGCGCCCGATACGCGCGAGCAGGAGCTGCGCGACTTTCTCGGCAGCTTCAACTTTTCCGGCGACATGGCGACCTCGAAGATCGCACCGTTCTCCGGCGGCGAGAAAGCACGCCTCGCGCTCGCACTGATCATCTGGCAAAAGCCCAACCTGCTGCTGCTCGACGAGCCGACCAATCACCTCGACCTCGAAACCCGTCACGCGCTGACGATGGCGCTCGCGCAATTCGAAGGCACGCTGATCCTGGTATCGCACGACCGCCATCTGCTGCGCGCGACGACCGATCAGTTCATGCTCGTCGCCAAACATCGTCTGCAGGAATTCGACGGCGATCTCGACGACTATCGCGACTGGCTGCTTCAGCATGCGGCCGAACAGCGCGCGGCGCTGAAGGCGAATGCTTCCGGCATGGCGGACGCCGCGTCCAACGGAGCGGCAAGCGGCGAGCTCAACGTCAATCGCAAGGAGCAGCGCCGCCTCGAAGCGGAAACGCGGCAGAAGCTCGCGCATCTGAAGAAGCCGCTGCAAGGCCGCATCGCGAAGATCGAAAAGGAAATGGACGCGCTCAACGCGGAGAAGACGACTCTGGACGCATTCGTCGCCGATCCCGCGAGCTACGAGCCAGAACAGAAAAGCAGGCTGACGGAGGCGATCCGCCGTCAGGCAGACGTGAACGCGCGCCTCGATACGCTCGAAGCCGAATGGCTCGAGACGCACGAGGAACTCGAACAGATCGGCTAGCGGCACGCAACAGTCGGGCCGCGCCGGCATCCACGGGAGCTTGGCTTTGTCATTCGCGAACTCATCGTCCGGGTCATCGGCCCCAGCATCCGCATCCGCATCCGCATCCGCAACTGCAACGGCAACGGCAACGGAAGCGCCGCCGCCGTTGCAAGGACTGCGGGTGCTCGACCTTACGCGCCTGCTGCCGGGTCCGGTGGCAGCGCTGCGCCTCGCCGAGCTCGGCGCCGATGTGCTGAAGATCGAAGCGCCCGGCGTGGGCGACCCGACGCGCACGATGATGCAGTCGTCGAGCGATCGCGTCGCGGGGCGGCCCGGCGCGTTCTACCGGATGGTCAATCGCGGCAAGCGCGAGACGCGCCTCGACCTCAAATCCGATGCGGGACGCCACGTGCTGCGCGCGCTGGCGGCGGAAGCCGACGTGCTGATCGAGAGCTTCCGGCCCGGCGTGATGGAGCGGCTCGGCCTCGATTACGCGACACTCAGCGCAGCCAATCCGCGCCTCGTCTATTGCGCGATCAGCGGATATGGCGCGAGCGGTCCGTTCGCGGATCATGCGGGCCACGATCTGAACTACATCGGCTATGCGGGCGTGCTCGATCAACTGGCGAGCCGCGACGGCGCGCCGATCCTGCCGAACTTCCAGATCGCCGATCTGCTCGGCGGCGCATTGAGCGCGGTCACGCAGATTCTCGCTGCGCTCTGGCACGTCGCGCGTGGCGGCGCAGGCCGCTTCGTCGATGTGTCGATGACGCACACGAGCTATGCGCACAATTTCGTCGCACAAGTCTCGCTGATCAACGAAGGGAAAGCGCCCGCCGCGGGCAACGGTCTGCTGAACGGCGGCGTGCCCTGCTACAACCTGTATCGCACGAGCGATCAGCGCTGGCTCGCGGTCGGCGCGCTCGAACTAAAGTTCTGGGAAACGTTGTGCATGGCGCTCGATCGGCCCGAATGGGCGACGCGTCACTGGAGCCTCGGTCAGGCGATCAGTGGTCCCGATGCGTTGTCGCTCATTCAGGAACTCGCCGATGTGATTGCGACGCGCACGCTCGGCGAATGGATGGCGTTGCTGGAGTCGCTCGACTGCTGCGTGTCGCCGGTGCTGACGCCGGCTGAAGCGGCTCAACATCCGCTGTTCAATCCGCACGCGTATGCGGCGATGGCCGCGAGCGCCGCCGAAGCGGAGGACGACAGCGAAGGGGCCTAACGCGCGCGACGAAGCCGTGGAGCGGGAGCGTCGGGCATCAAGACCCTGGGCATTGAAAAACGCGCCTGCGTCAACGCCGCGTCACCGTCTGCCTCGGCAGCGTTTGACGTGGCGATTTCTCGTCGTCGTACAGCAGGTGTTTGCGGCCTTCCACATGACGGCTGATCGTGGCGCGCACTTCGGCGGCCGTCACGTCTTCGGCCACCACCCGCCGCGAGATCTGCCCCGCAGTGTCGATCCACTCGACGATCCGGCAAGCGCCGCCCCACGGCTGATGAATCGGTGCGGAGACCCGGCACCCGCGCACGTGGATGTGATGCTCGGCGGCGGTTTCATTTGACTGTTTCAAAGCGCGATCCTTTTTCGGGCATCAGAAGGGATGCATATCGTTACAGCTTAGGAAAATGGCATGGCGACCGGGTTACAGCCAATATGGAGATATTTACCGGGCATTACGGAACAGCCTGCGTACAAAGTACTGGCGAGCCGTCCCGGAGGCCCGTCTATTCGAGCGTGCGGACGCGATCGATGGCCTGTTCGATGCGCTCGACCGCAACGACCTGTAAGCCTTCGATGGGCTGTTTCGGTACATTGGCCTTCGGAATCACCGCGACCGAGAAGCCCAGCTTGGCCGCCTCCTTAAGCCGCTCCTGGCCACGCGGCGACGGCCGGATCTCGCCGGCAAGACCCACTTCGCCGAACACGACCAATCCCTTCGGCAGCGGCTTGTTGCGCATCGACGAATGAATCGCGAGCAGCACGGAGAGGTCGGCGGCGGGCTCGGAGATCTTCACGCCGCCCACCGCGTTCAGGAACACGTCCTGATCGAAACAGGCGATGCCCGCATGCCGATGCAGCACCGCGAGCAGCATCGCGAGCCGGTTCTGTTCGAGGCCGACTGCGAGGCGTCGCGGATTCGGCGCATTGGCCGCATCGACGAGCGCCTGCACTTCGACGAGCAGTGGCCGCGTGCCCTCCTGCGTGACGAGCACGCATGAGCCCGGCACCGACTGCTCGTGCTGCGACAGGAACAACGCAGACGGATTCGCGACGCCGCGCAGGCCGCGCTCGGTCATCGCGAACACGCCCAGTTCGTTGACCGCGCCGAAGCGGTTCTTGATCGCGCGCACGAGGCGAAACGACGAGTGCGTATCGCCCTCGAAATACAGCACCGTATCGACGATATGTTCGAGTACGCGCGGGCCCGCGAGCGCGCCCTCTTTCGTCACGTGGCCGACCATGATGATCGTCGTGCCCGACTGCTTGGCGATGCGCGTGAGTTGCGCCGCGCACTCGCGCACCTGCGCGACCGAGCCCGGTGCGGATGTCAAAGCATCCGAATAGACAGTCTGGATCGAATCGATCACGGCGACCTCGGGCCGTTGCTCGGCGATCGTCGCCTGAATTTTTTCGAGCTGGATTTCCGCCAGCAATTGCAGCTCGCTCGCCTTCGAGCCGGGTTCGAGCAGCGCCAGCCGTTGCGCACGCAACGCGATCTGCGCGCCCGATTCTTCGCCGCTGATATAGAGCGCGCGTTTGTCCGCGGCGATTTCCGCGAGCGACTGCAGCAGCAGCGTCGATTTACCGATGCCCGGATCGCCGCCGATCAGCACCACGCCACCCGGCACGAGACCACCGCCGAGCACGCGATCGAATTCGCTGACGCCGGTGGAAAAGCGCGGCACGTCCGATGCTTCGATGTCGGCGAGGCGCCGCACCGGCGTGCTCTTCGCGAGCGACTGGAAACGGTGCGTGGACGGCGCCTCGGCGACCGATTCGACCAGTGTGTTCCACGCCTGACAGGACGGGCATTGCCCGGACCACTTCGGCGACTGCCCGCCGCATTCGCCGCAGATGTACAACGTCTTCGGTTTCGCCACGCGTTACTCCGCGCGAACCGGCACACGCGGCGCGACCGCGCACATCAGCTCGTAGCCGATCGTGCCGCAGATCTGCGCGACGTCGTCGATGGGCAGCGCGGTGCCCCACAATTCGACGCGCGAGCCGACGTTGGCGGTCGGCACCGGCGTCAGGTCGACGGTCAGCATGTCCATCGACACGCGGCCCACGATCCGCGTGCGCACGCCATCGACGATCACCGGCGTACCTTCCGGCGCGACGCGCGGATAGCCGTCCGCGTAACCGCATGCCACCACGCCGATGCGCATCGGCCCGCGCGCGGTGAACGTCGAACCGTAGCCCACCGAGCTGCCTTCGCTGAGCGTTTGCACGGCGATCAGTTCCGACGCGAGTGTCATCGCGGGCTGCAGGCCCGTGTCTTCGATCGCGGCCGTCACGCCGGACGGCGACGCGCCATACAGCATAATGCCCGGGCGCACCCAGTCGAAATGCGCCTCCGGATGCCACAGCGTCGCGGCCGAATTCGAGAGACTGCGCGCACCGGCGATGCCCTGCGCGCCGCGTTCGAACGCTTCCAACTGATGCGCGACGCCGCGTTCGCCATCGGCATCGGAAAAATGCGTCATCAACGTAATCTGGCCGACGCCCTGGCAGGCGCGCGCACGCTCCCACGCAGCGCGGAATTTTTCGACCGTGTAGCCGAGCCGGTTCATGCCGGTGTTCATCTTCAACTGGATGTTGACCGGTTTCGACAGACGCGC
Organism: Paraburkholderia sp. HP33-1; assembly: GCF_021390595.1. Classification (NCBI taxonomy): domain Bacteria; kingdom Pseudomonadati; phylum Pseudomonadota; class Betaproteobacteria; order Burkholderiales; family Burkholderiaceae; genus Paraburkholderia; species Paraburkholderia sp. HP33-1. Next base: position 2,040,423 of record NZ_JAJEJR010000001.1, read on the forward strand.
CATTTCGAGCATGCGCAGTTGCTCATCCGAATGCAGCGCCGTGGTCAAACTGTAGCGGTCGATCACGTCGATATCGGTCGGGCGAAAAAAACCCTCCAGCAGAAGAATCGGGCCCGCCCAGCCCAATTCACGCAACTTCACCGCTTCTTCGAGGTCCAGCAATCCAAAGCCGTCGGTCGCGCGCAAACCCGGGAACGCGCGCGCGAGGCCATGCCCATATGCATTGGCCTTGACAACGGCCCAGATCTTCGATTTCGGCGCATAGCGCCGCGCGACAGCAAGGTTATTGGCGAGAGCGGCGGTATGAATCGTGGCGGAAAGGGGGCGCGGCATGAGATTTTTTCGTAAAGACACTTGCGAATCAGCGGCTTACAGGGCGTTTTCAGCGCTCGGCGGCCCGCTGGGCGGTGCGATCAAGGATTCTGCTAGTCTGAATCCACCTATTTTCATGATATAAAGCCGTGCGCACAACCCATTTCGATCGGCATAAGCCCGGACGCCTTGCAAACGGCCGGGGCGGACAGACCGCAGCGAGGACAGCATCGCATCAGATGAAAAAAGGTTTTTACACCATCATGGCCGCGCAGTTTTTTTCGTCGCTGGCCGACAATGCGCTTCTGATCGCTGCTATCGCACTGCTGAAAGATCTTCACGCTCCGAACTGGATGACGCCGCTGCTCAAGCTGTTTTTTGTGCTGTCGTACGTCGTTCTTGCCGCCTTCGTCGGAGCATTCGCCGACTCCCGTCCGAAAGGACGCGTGATGTTCATCACCAACACGATCAAGGTGGTCGGTTGCGTGACGATGTTGAGCGGTGCGCATCCACTGATTGCGTACGGCATCGTCGGCTTCGGCGCGGCGGCGTACTCGCCCGCCAAATACGGCATTCTCACCGAACTGTTACCACCTGACCGGCTCGTCGCCGCGAACGGCTGGATCGAAGGCACCACCGTCGGCTCGATCATTCTCGGCACGGTGCTCGGCGGCGCGTTGATCAGCCCGCATATCGCCGCGCCGATTCTCAGATGGCATGTCCCCACCGTGAACACGCCCGCGGAAGCCGCGATGCTCGTGATCATGGGCATTTACGTGATCGCCGCGCTGTTCAATCTGCGCATTCCCGATACCGGCGCGCGCTATCCGAGACAGGAGCACGGGCCGATCCGCCTGATCACCGATTTCGCCGACTGCTTCCTCGTGCTGTGGCGCGACAAGCTCGGGCAGATTTCGCTCGCCGTGACGACGCTGTTCTGGGGCGCGGGCGCAACGTTGCAATTCATCGTGCTCAAGTGGGCCGAGGTGTCGCTGAACATGTCGCTGTCCGAGGCGGCGATCCTGCAGGCGGTGGTCGCGGTCGGCGTCGCGGGCGGCGCGATTTTCGCGGCCTCGCGCGTGCCGTTGAAGAAGTCTCTGTCGGTATTGCCGGTCGGCATCATGATGGGCATCTCCGTGATGCTGATGGCGTTCTACACGCGCGATCTGTTTCCCCCACACTGGGGCGTCCATTTCGGCCGCATGTACGTGCCGGGCTATCTGATCTTCGCGTATATCTTCCTGATGTTCGTGGGCGGCCTGTCGGGCTTTTTCGTCGTGCCGATGAATGCGCTGCTGCAGCATCGCGGGCATGTGCTGCTGTCGGCGGGCCATTCGATCGCCGTGCAGAACTTCAACGAGAATCTGTCCGTGCTCGTGATGCTGTGCCTGTATGCGGTGCTCGTGTGGCTCGACGTGCCGGTCACCGTGGTGATCGTGCTATTCGGTACCTTCGTGTGCGTGATGATGTGGCTCGTGATGCGGCGCCATCAGGCGAACCAGCGCGCGTTCGACTCGGTCGCGCTGATCGGCGAAGCCAAGCACTGATGAGCCGCACCGGGCCGGCCGCGAGGCACCCGGGCGCGCCCTCCTTCTTCCTCGCTTGACCATGACTCAACCGATTCCCAATGTGCTGACGATCGCCGGTTCCGATTCCGGCGGCGGCGCCGGCATCCAGGCTGACCTGAAGGCCTTCTCCGCGCTCGGCGCCTATGGCGCGAGTGTGATTACCGCACTGACTGCGCAGAACACCCGCGGCGTCACCGCGATTCATGCACCGGACCCGAGCTTCATCACCGCTCAACTCGACGCGGTGTTCGACGACATCCGCATCGACGCGGTGAAGATCGGCATGCTCGCGAATGCGCCGATCGCGCGCGCGGTCGCTGACGCGCTGCGCCGTCATCAGCCCAGGCACATCGTGCTCGACACGGTGATGATCTCGAAGAGCAATCACGCGCTATTGCTGCCCGATGCGGTCGCGGTGGTGCGCGACGAACTGCTGCCGCTCGCCGACCTGCTGACGCCGAATCTGCCGGAAGCGGCGGCGTTGCTCGGCACGCAGCCCGCCAGCGATGAAGCCGGTATGGTCGAGCAAGGCGAAGCGCTGCTTGCGCTCGGCGCGCGCGCGGTGCTGATGAAAGGCGGTCATCTGAGCGCGACCGATAGCCCCGACTGGCTCGTGCAGGAGAGCGGCACGCTGCGTCTCGGCGGTCCGCGGGTCCCGGTGAAGAACACGCACGGAACGGGCTGCACACTGTCGTCGGCGATTGCGGCGCTGATTCCACAACGGGACGATCTGGCTGGCGCCGTGGCCGATGCGAAGGTTTATCTGACCGGCGCGTTGCAGGCGAGCGAGCGGCTCGATGTCGGCCACGGCGTGGGGCCCGTGCATCACTTTCATCGGTGGTGGTGAGCGGCGCCTCTGTTCGGATCGTCGCCGCTTCCACTCGACGTTATTGCTTCGCGTAACGCTGCGCGTGCCCGGGCCAGTCGTCTGGCACGATAAAGCCGCGCGAGCGTTCAAGCAGACGGCCCGAGTCGTCGTCGATGAATGCGGCGACCATCGTCGGGCCGTGTTGAAGTGATGTCTGCGCGGCGAGCGTGTTTGCGTCTATGTAGCACGCACCGTCCGCGCCCGCTTGCGTCTGATATCGCGGCGCGAGCCATTCGAGCCGCGGCAACGCCCGCCACCGGTTCGCATGCGCGGCCGCGAAAGCCGGCCAGTCGCGACGCGTGATCCACCAGCCGCGACCATGCGCGGGATCGAGTTCGGCGGGATCGATGGGCGTGTCGCCATGCCGGTAAAACAGCCAGCCTTTGACGAACATCTGCGGCGTCCAGGCGCCCGCATAGCCCGTCGACGCAAATTCCTCGTGTGCGCTCAATGGCAACTGATGATGAAGCAGATGCGCGAGCTTCAGATCGAAGCGGTCCTTCAGATTGGGGCCGACGTAATCGGCGAGACGCGCCGCCTGTACTCCACTCGTATCGCCCGCATGCAGATAGCACTTGACCGCGAGTTCCCAATGCAGTCGCGCACCCTCGCGCGTGCGCACGAGAAAATCACATTCACCGAGCGTGAGGCCGGCGTGTCGCAATGGCACGCCGGCTGCGATCAATTGCATCGCCGGTCCATGCTGCAGGAAAAAACCAAGCAGGCGTTCGGCGTATCGGCCTAGACGGGTGATGCGCTTTGCCGCGAGATCGCGATGCAGCGGCTCCGGGGCGGCGTCGAGCGCACGCAGCCAGTCGATCGCGGCCTGCAAGTGCTGCGGTGTGTCGAAGGGATCGGCGAGCGCGCCTGTCGGAGGCTGGGGGCGCAGCAGATCGGGACTCAGCAACAGCCACGCGAGATCGCGGACGGCGGGATCGCGCAGCGCATCAACCGACACATCGCCGCGCATACCTAGCAACGCATCGAAAAACGCCGCGCGGCTGACAGACGCTGCGGGCATGCGCGCCGCCGGTCCCTCGGACATCGTCACTTTGATTCGTTCAACGGCACCCCGCCGTTCGCGAGCCACGTCTCGCGCGCGAGGCATAGGTCCGCCCACGCCTTGGCCTTGTCGGGCAGGCTGCGCAGCAGATAGGCCGGGTGATAGGTGACGATCACCGGCACGCCCTCGTACGTATGCACGCGGCCGCGCAGCGACGCAATGCTCGCCTCGGTCTTCAGCAGGCTCTGCGCGGCGAAACGGCCGAGCGCGACGATCAGCTTCGGCTTCACCAGCGACACCTGACGCTGCAGATACGGCTCGCAACGCGCGACTTCGTCCGGCTGCGGATTGCGGTTGCCGGGCGGGCGGCACTTGATCACGTTCGCGATATACACGTTGGTGCCGCGCGCAAGCGCAAGCGAACGCAGCATGTTGTCGAGAAGCTTGCCGGACTGGCCGACGAACGGCTCGCCCTGACGGTCCTCGTCCTCTCCGGGAGCTTCGCCGATCAGCATCCAGTCGGCCTCGCGATCACCGACGCCGAACACTGTGTTCGTGCGCTTCTCGCACAGCCGGCACGCTTCGCATCCGGCGACGCGCTCGGCGAGCGCGTCCCAGTCGAGCGTGTGGATGGCGGGCAGCGCAGGCGCGTCGCGGCGCGCTTCGACGGGTTCGGGAGCCGGCGCGCCTCTATCGTCGAACCATGCGAAGTCGTCGTCAGGCGGGGCGTCGAAAGTCGGCGGCGCTGAAAAGTCGGGTTGCGGTTGCGGCTGTGATGCTTCGGGCCGCGCCACGGGTTTGTCGTAACGCGGCGCAGATTCGCGCGGCGCCTGCGGTGGCGGTATGTCGGCAGGTGCACGCATCAGTTCGTGCGAGGGTTGCGGCGTTGGCTCCGCGTGACGTTCGTCGTTGGCGTCATCCCGCATGGATTGCAACGGCTCGCCCGCTTGCGTCGCCGTTGCGCGACGCACCCACAACGGCGCGAGTCCGAATTCTTCGAGCACCGATTCATGCAGCGCCATCTGCGCCCTCCGTGGCAAACGACAGACGCATCACGATCGCGTCCTCCCGGCCGCGATGCCGCGCCGGATAATAATTTTTGCGCCGGCCGATCGACGCGAAGCCGAAGCGCTCGTACAACCGGATCGCCCGGTGATTCGACGGCCGCACTTCGAGCAGCAGCCCCTCGAGCTTTTCCGCGTGCGTGATGCGCACCGCCTCGCGCAGCAGTGCAAGGCCGGCGCCGCCGCCTTGCGCTTGCGGCGTGACGCACAGATTGAGCAGATGCATTTCATCGACGACCGGCATCAGCACGCAGTAGCCGATCAGCGTCCCCGTCACGTGCCGCAGGCAGACGCCGAAATAGCCGTTGCGCAGCGAGTCGCCGAAATTGCCGCGGCTCCACGGAAACTCATACGCGAGCTTCTCGATCGCGGCGACTTCGTCCAGGTCGCTTTCGGTCATCGGCGACATATAGCGTTCCGTGAGCAGCACACCGCTCATGGACGCGCCTCGTCGTGGGAATGTTGACCCGACGCGCCGTCGGGCGCGCGCTGAGCGGACTGCTCCGCGGCTTGCGCTGCCTGGGCCGCTTTGGCCGATCTCGCCGCCTTGTCGGCCATGCGCTCGGCGGTCGTCTGCGCGACCTTGTCGCGCACGTACTCAGGCGCAGCCTGGTCGGCGGCCACCGTGCGGCCCGCATGAAACGCGCGCAGCGCCGCATACGCAAGCGGCAGCGCATGCGGCAGCGCTTCACCATCTACGCTCCGCGCGGCCGCAACCGCCGGCAAGCGCTCGCCGAACGCGGCGGCAGCGTTGCCGGCGAGGGTGAACGGCACGTCGGGCAGCACGAGCCGCCCAGGAGCATCGAGCGACGCCGCGTGCACGGTACGCCATTCGCGTTGCGCGTCATCCCACGCGTAGTCGGCCCAGTAGATTTCGTCCATGCGTGCGTCGAGCGCGGCGAGCACGCGCGTCGTCGACGGATCGCGCAGGCGGGCGCTCTCCGCGCACACGAGCAGCGTGCCGATCGGCACGACCGGCAGGTTCAGGCCGAACGCGAGGCCTTGGGCAACGCCAGTCGCCGTGCGCAGACCGGTGAAGGAACCCGGTCCGGCGCCGAACGCGATCGCGTCGCAGTCCGCCAGCGCGAGGCCAGCTTCGTCGAACAGTTCGCGGATCGCCGGCAGCAGGCGTGTACTGGACACCGCGCCGGTCTGTTCGTGACGGACCCAGGCGCGGGCTTCCGCGGTGGGCTGACCGGCGGCATCGACGGACGCGGACACGAGCGCCGCCGAACAGAATTCGGTCGATGTATCGAGGGCAAGGAGCACTGTTTGAGTCATGGACCGTATTGTAATCGGCGCGCTGCGCGTGAATGGTGGTTTGCGGGTGGATTGCGCCGATGCGCCGCCCGGCTTCGCGGCCATCACCACCGTTTGGAATAAGCCCTCGGTCCCACGACGTCAGGCAATTGTTATGATTTTCGGCCGATCTCATCTATCCCGCCACGCGGGCCAAACGACCATGACCGACATCAACTCCCAGTTCGCGCAAGCCCAGGAAGACGTCAAGCAATTGCCCGAGCGCCCGGGCAACCTGACGCTGCTGCGTCTGTATGCGCTCTTCAAGCAGGCGAGCGAAGGCGACGTGCACGGCGACAAGCCGGGCTTCACCGACATCGTCGGCAAATACAAGTACGACGCGTGGGCCGCGCTGAAGGGCACGGCGCAGGACGCTGCGAAGCAGCAATACGTCGAGCTCGTCGAATCGCTGAAGAGTGGCGCCTCGGCCTGAGGTTCCGGCGCGCGAATCATCTGCGGAAATGGCCGTCCGGCAAGACTGTGACGGTCTCCCTGCGGCTGCGGAGTCGAAGTTCCGGGCCGCCGCCTTGACCTCCCTACTTCATTCCGGTACTTTTTTCATCGGAATTGTCCGAATAGTGGCGCAGTGCAACAAACCCCGCTATAATGCCGCCTGCGCTTCACTGCTTTGCCCGTTTTTCCGGCGGTCCTCGCGGCGCGGCGTCCCATAGCGTTTGCTCCAATCCAGTTTAGAACCTGTCCCCTTCTGCCTAGCCCCCTACGGGCTCAAGTCCCAGGCTGGCGACTCGCCATGTTGGCACGTCGCATCCGATACAGCTTCTAACGAAAAACTCGCCTTCATTGTCGCGAGTTGCCCCCGTTTTTCGATTTGCTCGCTGCTTTTTTGCTCGCTGAATCCAACGACTTGGGTATGCCGATTGGCGTTGACGTTTTCATCCGATGAACCACCCAGGATCGTATTCAAGGATTCAAATGACTTTGAGCAACACCCCCAGCAGCCCGTTGAACGCCATCGCCGACGAAGCACTCGGTCTTCCGCCCGCCGCTCCCGAAGCCGCCGCGCAGGCTGATGGCAAGCCGACCTTCGCGTCGCTCGGCCTGTCCGCGGATGTCGTCTCCGCGCTGACCGCCGCCGGCTACGAGCACCCGACGCCGGTGCAGCAACGTGCGGTGCCGGCCGGTATCGCCGGCCGCGACCTGCTGGTTTCGAGCCCGACCGGCTCGGGCAAGACCGCAGCGTTCATGCTGCCCGCCATCGAGCGTTTCTCCCAGCTGCAAAAGGCACAGGCGAGCCAGCCGCGCGAACCGCGCCCGGCCGACGGTGGCCGCGGCCGCCGTCCGCAGCCGGTCGCGCGTCCGACCATGCTGGTGCTGACCCCGACCCGTGAACTCGCGATGCAGGTCACGACCGCCGCCGCGACGTACGGCAAGCACCTGAAGCGCCTGCGCACCGTCAGCATTCTCGGCGGCGTCGCTTATGGCCAGCAGCTGATGCTGCTCGCGAAGAATCCGGAAATCCTCGTCGCGACGCCGGGCCGTCTGATCGACCACCTCGAGCGCGGCCGCATCGATCTGTCGCAACTGCAGATCCTCGTGCTCGACGAAGCCGACCGCATGCTCGACATGGGCTTCATCGACGACATCGACACGATCGTCGCCGAAACGCCGGCTACGCGTCAGACCATGCTGTTCTCGGCCACGCTCGACGGCAAGATCGGCTCGCTGACCGGCCGTCTGCTGAAGGACCCGGAGCGCATCGAGATCGTCCAGCGCATGGAGCAGCGCACCAACATCGCGCAAACCGTCCACTACGTCGACGACCGCGATCACAAGGACCGTCTGCTCGACCATCTGCTGCGTGACGAAGGCCTCGACCAGGCCATCGTCTTCACGGCAACGAAGATGGACGCCGACCAGCTGGCCGGCCGTCTGGCCGACGCCGGTTTCGAATCGGCCGCGCTGCACGGCGACCTGCCGCAAGGCGCGCGTAACCGCACGATCCGCGCGCTGCGCGAGCGTCGCGTACGCGTGCTGGTCGCGACCGACGTCGCCGCTCGCGGCATCGACATCCCCGGCATCACGCACGTGTTCAACTACGACCTGCCGAAGTTCGCCGAAGACTACGTGCACCGTATCGGCCGTACAGGCCGCGCGGGCCGCTCGGGTGTCGCGGTGAGCCTCGTGCATCACGCCGAACAGGGCGCGCTCAAGCGCATCGAGCGCTTCGTGCGCACGCCGCTGCCGGTCAACGTCGTCGAAGGTTTCGAGCCGCGCAAGGCGCCGCCTTCGGGCAATGGCCGTCCTGGCTTCGGCGGCCGCGGCCGTCCGGGCGGTAACGGTGGTCGCCGCTTCGGCAGCGGCTCGGGCAAGCCGGGCGGCTTCGGCGGCTCGCGTAATGGCAACAGCAACGGTAACGGCAATGGCAACGGCGGCGGCTGGGGCAACAAGTCGGCCGGCGGTTCGCGTGACGGCTATGGTTCGCGCGAAGGCTTCGGCGGCTCGCGTGACGGCTACAGCGCGCGCCGCAACGACGGTCCGCGCACGGCGCGTCGCGGCAGCTGATCGCGCGCGTAGCAGCCTGACAGCCTCGGACGGCTTCACGCCGTCCCGCAGTCGACATGAAAAAAACCGGTGCTCAGGCGCCGGTTTTTTTTTGCCCCTTGCCTGCCCACCCCAAATTTCACGATGTAAAAAAATTTTTTGCGTCGTAAAAAATCATGCTGCAAGGCACAAGAAGAGGCGTTGCAACAGGGAAAATATCGTTTCTTATTGCGAAACGTCATATTCAACCTATTGATTTAATAGAAAAATAAATATCTGAAAAACGCTTTGCGGCGCCTATTGCGGCTCCATCGATTTGCCTAGACTCTTATATAAGACTTCACGAAACAGAGCGCCCTGCCGGGCCCGATGCTTCGAGAAGACAGAGTCACCCATCCTCCATAACAGGCATCGAAGGAGCACATCATGACCATGACCCGCGAACAGCAAGTGCAGGAACTCAAGCAGCAATGGGAAACGGACCCGCGCTGGAAGGGTGTCAAGCGCACCTATTCGGCCGAAGACGTGGTGCGTCTGCGCGGCTCGGTGCAGCCCGAACATACCCTCGCGAAGCGCGGCGCGGAAAAGCTGTGGGCCGCCGTGAACAACGAGCCGTTCGTCAACTCGCTCGGCGCGCTGACCGGCAATCAGGCGATGCAGCAGGTGAAGGCTGGTCTCAAGGCCATCTATCTGTCGGGCTGGCAGGTGGCCGGAGATGCGAACGTCGCCGGCGAAATGTATCCGGATCAGTCGCTGTATCCGGCCAACTCGGTGCCGCTCGTCGTCAAGCGCATCAACAACACGCTGACGCGCGCCGATCAGATCCAGTGGTCGGAAGGCAAGAATCCCGGCGATGAAGGCTACGTCGACTACTTCGCGCCGATCGTGGCCGACGCGGAAGCGGGCTTTGGCGGCGTGCTGAACGCGTTCGAACTGATGAAGGCGATGATCGAAGCGGGCGCGTCGGGCGTGCACTTCGAAGATCAGCTCGCATCGGTCAAGAAGTGCGGCCACATGGGCGGCAAGGTGCTCGTGCCGACCCGCGAAGCCGTCGCGAAGCTGACCGCAGCGCGTCTGGCCGCCGACGTCTCGGGCGTGCCGACCGTGCTGCTCGCCCGCACCGACGCGGAAGCCGCCGACCTCGTCACGTCGGACATCGACCCCAACGATCGCCCGTTCCTGACCGGCGAGCGCACCGTGGAAGGCTTCTACCGCACGAAGCCGGGTCTCGAGCAGGCGATCTCGCGCGGTCTCGCGTATGCCCCGTACGCCGACATGATCTGGTGTGAAACCGGCAAGCCGGACCTCGAGTTCGCGAAGAAATTCGCAGACGCGATCCACAAGGAGTACCCGGACCAACTGCTGTCGTACAACTGCTCGCCGTCGTTCAACTGGAAGAAGAACCTCGACGACGCGACGATCGCGAAGTTTCAGCGCGAACTCGGCGCGATGGGCTACAAGTTCCAGTTCATCACGCTGGCCGGCTTCCACGCGCTGAACTACTCGATGTTCAACCTCGCGTACGGCTATGCGCGCAACCAGATGACCGCGTTCGTCGAAATGCAGCAGGCGGAGTTCGCGGCGGCCGAAAAGGGCTTCACCGCTGTCAAGCACCAGCGCGAAGTCGGCACCGGCTACTTCGACGCCGTGACGCAGACGGTCGAGCGCGAAGCATCGACGACCGCGCTGCACGGTTCGACGGAAAACGAGCAGTTCTTCGACAAGAAGGTCGCCTGAGATCAGCCGATCGGGTTGAGCAGTCCCGTAGCCTGAGCGCAGGAACGATTGGCAAACGTCGAGCGGCACCGCCAGAGTGCCGCCGACACAGGGAGGGCCGTGCCGTCCCGGATTGGCAGGAGCGTCGCCGCGAATGCCGACGGCCCGGACAGTCTGAGAGAAGCCAGCACGCGGCCCGCGTGCGGCGAACCTGAACGCGCCGGTCTCGCCGCCGACGCGTTTTTTTTCGAAAGCGCGCGCGCCGGCACGCAACCGGCAGCGCGCCGTTTCAGCGATAAACGATCACGGGAATCTTCGTATGGGTGAGCACACGCTGCGTTTCACTGCCGATCAGCAGGCTGCCGAGCCCGCGCCGCCCATGCGATGCCATGAAGATCACGTCGCAGCCGCCCTGCTCGGCCGCTTCGATGATGCCGAGATACGGCGCCGGATGGACGCTCGTGCGGCTCTCGACACTGACGCCCACGCGGTGCGCGGCATGCTCGACTTCGCGCAGATGCACGCGCGCTTCGCGCTCGCTGCGTTGCAGGAACTCGCCGGGCGGTTCGACCGCGACGTCGGAGAACGGCGAGTACGGATATTGCGGCAGACACGCGTACGCGGTGACACGCGCGCCGACGGCCTGCGCGAGGTCGATCGCGCCCGCTATCGCCTTGCGTGACAGGTCTGAACCATCGGTCGGAACCAGAATGTGCCTGAACATCATGCCCTCCGTCGCCGGCTGCGCGCAGCGCGGCGTCAGCGTCCAACCAAGCCCCGGGTGCAGGCCGCTCGAAACGATTGTAGTGCGTGTGAATGTAGGTAAGGATCGGCTTCGTGTCGGTCTGGAGATTGGCGCATCAGTCCCAGTAACCGGGTTCTCCGTACGTATGCTTGAGAAAGTCCAGAAACAGCCGCACCCGCAACGGCAAATGACGGCGTTGCGGGAACACCGCGTGAATGCCGATCGGCGGCGCGGCAAATTCGTCGAGCACGCTGACGAGGCGGCCTGCGGCGATCTCCGTGCCGACCTCCCACCACGAGCGCCACGCGAGTCCGTGCCCGGCAAGACACCATTCGTGCAGCACCGCGCCGTCCGAGCACTCCATCGTGCCGGACACCTTGATCGACACGACCTTGCCGTCCTGCTGGAACATCCAGCCGCGCTGCTGGTTCGCGCTCGCGCCGAGCGCGAGGCAGTTGTGGCGCGCGAGATCGGCGAGGCTGTGCGGCGCGCCGCGCCGGCTCAGATATGCGGGCGACGCGACGCATACGCGCCGGTTCTCGGCGAGCTTCAGCGACACCAGCGACGAATCGGGCAACTCGCCGAGCCGCACCGCGCAATCGAAACCTTCGTTGACGAGGTCGACGAGGCGATCGGACAGATCGAGCGTGATCGATACGTCCGGATGCGCGATCGTGAAGGCTGGCACCAGCGGCGCCACGTGCCGGCGCCCGAAGCCGGCCGGCGCCGACAGCCGCAGATGACCGCTCGCCTTCACGCCGCCCGCCGACACGCTCGCCTCGGCGTTCTGCATGTCGTGAAGGATGCGCTGGCAGTCTTCGAGAAACGCCGAGCCTTCGAAGGTCAGCGTGATCTTGCGCGTCGTGCGCACGAGCAGCTTGACGCCGAGGCGCTCTTCGAGCGCGTCGATGCGTCGGCCGATGATCGCGGGCGCGACACCCTCGGCAAGCGCCGCAGCGGACAGGCTTCCTTTGGCCGCGACGGTAGCGAAGGTCTCGATCTGCTTGAAACGGTCCATGAACGATATGCGCCACGGCGACGCGCAAAAGTGAGTGGTGCGAGTCAGATTAGGTATATGAAAGTAAAAGATCAAGTGATTTTTAGCCTATTTTTTAACACCTAGAGTCACCAATACAATCGATCCCGACCTCTGACAGGAGCGCATGGCAATGTCGGCCACAACGACACCTTCCCCGCGAGCAGTCATTTTCGACGCCTACGGCACGTTGTTCGACGTGCATTCGGTGATCGCCGCCGCGGAGCAACTGTTCCCCGGCCACGGCGACGCGCTGTCGCAGCTGTGGCGTCAGAAGCAGATCGAATACACGCAACTGCGCACGCTTGCTGCGCGTACCGACCTGCCAGGCGAACACTACCGCCCGTTCTGGGACATCACCCTCGACGCACTGCGCTTCGCCGCGAAAAGACTGCAGCTCACGCTCGGCCGCGCGGCCGAAAAGCGGCTGATGGACGAATACGCGTGCCTGTCCGCGTTTCCCGATGCGGTGCCCGTGCTACGCGCGTTGCGCGAGTCGACCGCCGCGCCTCGCGTGGGGCTTGCGATTCTGTCGAACGGCAATCCGCAGATGCTCGACATCGCGGTCAAGAGCGCCGGCATGAACGCCCTCTTCGATCACGTGCTGTCGGTTGACGCGGTGCGCGCGTACAAACCCTCGCCCGCCGCGTATGCCCTCGGCCCCGACGCGTTCGGCGTGTCCGCGCGCGAGATCGTGTTCGTCTCGTCGAACGGCTGGGATGTGGCGGGGGCGACATGGTTCGGCTTCACGACGTTCTGGCTGAACCGGCAGAACCTGCCCGTTGAGGAACTCGGCGTGAGCCCCCGTGGCACTGGCGGCGGCATGAACGATCTTCCGGGCTTTCTGGAGACGCTCGCGGCGGCGCCGCGAGCGACCGGCAGTCGCAAACGCGCCAGCCCGCGCGAATGACGGCGGCCCACGCCTGCGGCAACCCACTCCCCCCTTTTCAACCTTCTCATTTCTGCAATCTGACCGACCAAGGAGAAAACATGGCTCATTCGCTGTCGCTGCCGCAGGGCATGGAAATCACCGGAGACATCAAGCCCGGCTTTGAAGCGATCCTCACGCGCGACGCGCTGGAACTCGTCGCCGCGTTGCATCGCACGTTCGAGCCGCGCCGTCAGCAGTTGCTGCAGGCCCGCGTCGAACGCACGAAGCGGCTCGACGCGGGCGAGCGGCCCGACTTCCTCGCCGCCACGAAGAGCGTGCGCGAAGGCGACTGGAAAATCGCACCGCTGCCGCAAGACCTGCAATGCCGGCGCGTCGAGATCACCGGTCCCGTCGAGCGCAAGATGATCATCAACGCGCTCAATTCGGGCGCGGACTCCTACATGACCGACTTCGAGGATTCGAATGCGCCGAGCTGGGACAACCAGATCACCGGGCATATCAATCTGAGGGACGCGGTGCGCCGCACGATCTCGCTTGAACAGAACGGCAAGTCGTACCGGCTCAACGACAAGACCGCCACGCTGATCGTGCGTCCGCGCGGCTGGCATCTCGATGAGAAGCACGTGAAGGTCGACGGCAGGCGCGTGTCGGGTGGCATCTTCGACTTCGCGCTGTACATGGTGCACAACGCGAGGGAACTGATCGCGCGCGGCTCGGGCCCGTACTTCTATCTGCCGAAGATGGAGAGCCATCTCGAGGCCCGTCTGTGGAACGACATCTTCGTCGCCGCGCAGGAAGCGGTCGGCGTGCCGCGCGGCACGATTCGCGCGACTGTGCTGATCGAGACGATCGTCGCCGCGTTCGAAATGGACGAGATCCTGTACGAGCTGCGCGAACATAGCTCGGGCCTGAACGCGGGTCGCTGGGACTACATCTTCTCGGCAATCAAGAAGTTCAAGAGCGACCGCGACTTCTGCCTCGCCGACCGCTCGCAGATCACGATGACCTCGCCGTTCATGCGCGCTTACGCGCTGCTGCTGCTGAAGACCTGCCATCGACGCGACGCGCCGGCGATCGGCGGCATGAGCGCGCTGATTCCGATCAAGAACGATGCCGCGGCGAACGACAAGGCGATGGCCGGTGTGCGTTCGGACAAGGCGCGCGATGCCGGCGACGGCTACGACGGCGGATGGGTTGCGCATCCGGGTCTCGTGCCGGTCGCGATGGAAGAGTTCGTCAAGGTGCTCGGCGACAGGCCGAACCAGATCGGCAAGCAGCGCGACGACGTGCTCGTCACCGCGACCGACCTGCTCGACTTCCGCCCCGAAACGCCGATCACGGAAGCGGGTCTGCGCAACAACATCAACGTCGGCATTCACTACCTCGGTTCGTGGCTTGCGGGCAATGGCTGCGTGCCGATTCACAACCTGATGGAAGATGCCGCCACGGCTGAGATTTCGCGCTCGCAGGTCTGGCAATGGATCCGCTCGCCGAAGGGCAAACTCGACGACGGCCGCAAGGTGACGGTCGAACTGGTGCGCGAGCTCGCGGTGCAGGAGCTGGACAAGGTCAAACAGACGGTTGGCGGCGATACGAAGCCGTACGAGCGTGCCGCTCAGATCTTCGAGCAGATGTCGACCGCGGAGCAGTTCACCGATTTTCTGACGCTGCCGCTTTACGAAGAGATTTGATGGTGCTCATGATGGTGGCTCGAGCGCGGTAGGCGCGATCGAGCCATGTGATCGCATCGAGACAAGCTGAACGACGGCGCGCCGGGGACATGCCTCGCGCGCCGTTTTTTTTGCGTGTGCCCAGTCAGCGCGTGCGCCGATGTTCGATCCAATCGCCCGAGCGGATTTCGGGCAGCCCTTTGACCGCGTTCGGTGCGACCGGATAGAAGCGGCAGTTCACGACGTTGCCTTCCACTTTGACCATCACCTCGCGCGCCAGAAAACGATCCTCGACGCCCGGATACACGGCCTCGATTTCGTCGAGCACCGCGACTAGCGCATCGTCGATTTCATAGACGTCGCCGCGCACTTCGATGCCAGCCTCGTCGGCGACGAGGCCAGGGTAGTCGCCAAAATCGAACAGATGACCGCGCACGGTGGTGCTGCCGAGCAGGCTCGGCGCGGGAAGCTCGTTGCGCGCGGCGGCTTCGCTGATGTCGTTCGCTTCACCGGCACGCAGTGTGCCGTAGACAAAGACGGTCTGCATCGTTGTTGAGTCTCCCTGATCTGAGGTGAAGTTGGTGGCTCGGGAAATCAGCCCATTATGCAGCGCAGACCCGTTGGCAACATCAACCGGGCACGCTCTACAATGGCTCAAGCCCACGACGGCGACAGGCGGCAACCACGCTTCGCCCCCATTGCACCGTTATCCGACCGACCTTGCCATGACCTCGTCCGCCGACTCCGACCTGTTGAGCCGCGTGCGTTTCGCCGATATACCGCCGGAGTTCGCGCCGAACGACACGCATCCTATCCGCGTGCGCTCGCGGCCGATGCCGGCCGGCTCGCATATCGCGCGCCATACGCATGCATGGGCGCAGGTCGCCTATGCTTCGCGCGGCGTGCTGCGCGTTGCGACGACGGGCACGACGTGGATGGTGCCGCCGTCGCGCGCGATCTGGCTGCCGCCGCATGTGACGCACGAAGTGATCGCCGTCGAGGATGCGTTCCTGCGCACACTGTACATCACCGAGAGCACGGTGCCGGCGGCGCTCGATGCGCCGCGCGTCGTCGAAGTATCGAACCTGTTGCGGGAGGTTATTGCCGCGCTCGATACGCCTAACCTGTCCGCGGCGCGCGAGCAGTTGCTCGGCTCGCTCGCGCTCGACGAACTGACGCGCTCCGAGCCACTGCCCCTGTCCGTTCCGATGCCGGGTGAAAAGCGGCTGCGCGCGCTCTGCGAGGCCGTGATCGCCGACCCGACACATGGCGAGTCGCTCGAGCAGTGGGCATCGACAGTCGGCGCGAGCACGCGCACGATCGCGCGGTTGTTTCGCCAGGAACTGGGGGTGAGTTTTTCGCAGTGGCGTCAGCAGGCAATTCTCGCGCGCGCCATTCCTCTGTTGAGCCAGGGACGGCCGCTGTCGCACGTCGCGCAGGAATTGGGCTATCAAAGCCAGAGCGCTTTTTCGGCGATGTTCCGGCGTGCGTTCGGCGCGAGTCCACGCGCGTTTATCGAGCGAGGCGCTGAGCATCGCGCGAGCAACGGCGAGCATGACGACGCGCAAGAGGAAGATGAAACGGCGCAGGAGGAAGCCGGTTCGGCGGACGCGGGTGAGCGGTGAATGGCGATGACTAGCGGTGCGCGTCGGCCATCAACCCAGGCCCCGCCTCAAACCCGCCGCGCCAGATGACGGATTGCGCCTAGCTGCGCGAGCCGCGGCCCGGCGAGCTTATAGCCCTTGCGCTGATACAGCCGCGCCGCAGGATTATCGACGAACACGCGCAACTGCAACTCGCGCAGCCCGCGCTCACGCGCCCATTGATGCGAGATGTCGAGCAGAAACGTACCCGCGCCAAGCCGCCGATACCCTTCGGCAATCTGCACGTCGCGGATATGCAGCGAATCGCCCTCCTCGGTGATACGCAGCACACCCATCGGCACGCCGTCCACTTCGAGAATGAAATTCTCTGATTCGTGCCAACTGCCCAGAAACAGATCGCTGCGCCAGACCAGATGATGCCGGCGATAGTAGCCGCCCATGTTGTTGCGCGTCAGCGCCTCGGCAAACTCGAAATCGTCCATGCTGGCCGTACGCAGATGGAACGGCAACGGAGCTTCGGTGGGGTCGAACATGGCGGGACCGCTAGGATGAGTCGGCTCAACGGTAAAACAGGCCGGGCACGCTGGCAATGGCTGTTTGTCCCGAGCCTTCCGGGTGTCGGCCGGCGATGGGCAGTGGAAATAAAAAAAGCCCACTTCTTGCGAAGTGGGCTTTCTCAAATCTGGCGGAGCGGACGGGGCTCGAACCCGCGACCCCCGGCGTGACAGGCCGGTATTCTAACCAACTGAACTACCGCTCCGGATTTTGCATCGCAAGCCTGCGAGCCATGCTCGCCGCCTGCTGCACCGTTCAAACTTCCAACCGAACGACGCCGATGTTCTGGCGTCCCCTAGGGGATTCGAACCCCTGTACTCACCGTGAAAGGGTGATGTCCTAGGCCTCTAGACGAAGGGGACAACGTACTGCTTACACCTTTAATGAAAAAGCCCGTTCAGTTTTTAGTGAACGGGCTTTGTCTGGCGGAGTGGACGGGACTCGAACCCGCGACCCCCGGCGTGACAGGCCGGTATTCTAACCGACTGAACTACCACTCCAGTCTTTACACCCTGCTTGCGAGCGTCGGTTAATTCTCTGCAAGCTGCGCTGCTTTACTACTACTCAAATACTAAAGCGACGCTGATGTTTGGCGTCCCCTAGGGGATTCGAACCCCTGTACTCACCGTGAAAGGGTGATGTCCTAGGCCTCTAGACGAAGGGGACAAAATCTTTTCAGATCCGTCTTAATTCGCTATTAACTCACTCAACTCGCGCTAACTTTTCAGTTAATTCGCCAAGTTGTTTTCGTCAACTGCGAAGACCGCTATTTTAACTACATTTCAGCGATTTGGGAAGTCTTTTTTTCTACAACTCTCAGACTTCTTAACCACTTTAACTTCTCTGCTCTGTTGGTGGAGGTAAGCGGGATCGAACCGCTGACCTCTTGCATGCCATGCAAGCGCTCTCCCAGCTGAGCTATACCCCCGCGCACATCAGAGAAACGAGATTCTAGAGGGTGATCTGCGCTTTGTAAATACCCTATGAGCAATTACATGCGAATTTTTCCCGGCGGCATGAGGATGTCTCTCACGCCCACCAGCAACTGTTCAGCCGAGCGCATTTTCGATACGGCTAACGACGACGTCGCGACCGAACAGCATCAGCACGCTATCGATCGACGGCGTATGCGTCGTCCCCGCCACCAGCAGACGCACCGGCATCGCGAGCTGCGGCATCTTCAGCTTGTGCGCGCCGAGCGTGACCTTCAGCGTGGCAGCGATCGCTTCCTTCGTCCACTCCACCGTCTTCAACGCGGCGGTCAGATCAGCGAGTGCCGGACGAACCGCATCGGTCACGTGCTGTGCGAGCGACTCGGCATCGGGTGCCGGCGTGCGATAGAACATCGCGGCGTTCTGCGCGATCTCCTTTACCGTCGACGCACGATCCTTCATCAGGCCCACCACGCCGACCAGATCCGGACCTTGCGCGAGCGTGGCTTCGTCGATGCCAAGCTCCGCAAAGAACGGCTTCGCCAGTTCGGCGAGACGCGCGTTGTCCGCTTCCTTGATGTAATGCGCGTTAAGCCAGTTCAGCTTGTCGTGGTCGTACTGCGCCGGTGACTTGCCGAGATGCTCGAGATCAAACCACTCGATAAACTGCTCGCGCGTGAAAATCTCCGCGTCACCATGCGACCAGCCGAGACGCGCCAGATAGTTGACGACCGCTTCGGGCAGATAACCCGCATCGCGATACCCCATCACGCTCATCGCGCCGTGGCGCTTGCTCATCTTCTCGCCCTGCTCGTTCAGCACGGTCGGCAGATGCGCGTACACCGGCGGCTCGCCGCCGAGCGCGCGCAGAATGTTGATCTGGCGCGGCGTATTGTTCACGTGGTCATCGCCACGGATCACATGGGTGATGCGCATATCGAGATCGTCGACGACGACGCAGAAGTTATACGTCGGCGTGCCGTCCGGGCGCGCAATCACGAGGTCGTCGAGTTCTTCGTTCGAGATCTCGATGCGGCCTTTCACGGCGTCGTCCCACGCAACCACACCGGTCAGCGGATTGCGAAAGCGCAGCACCGGTTGCACACCCGCGGGCGGCTGCGGCAGCACCTTGCCCGGCTCCGGTCGCCACGTGCCGTCGTAGCGGGGCTTTTCGCCCGCTTCGCGTTGACGCTCGCGCAGCGCGTCGAGCTCTTCGGTCGACATGTAGCACGGGTACACGAGCCCCGCGTCCTGCATCTGCTTCAGCACTTCACGGTAACGATCCATGCGCTGCATCTGGTAGAACGGACCTTCGTCGTAATCGAGGCCGAGCCACGCCATGCCTTCGAGAATCGCGTCGACGGATGCGGTCGTGGAGCGCTCGAGGTCTGTGTCTTCGACTCGCAGCACGAAGGTCCCTTTCATCTTGCGCGCGAACGCCCATGGATACAGCGCGGAGCGGATGTTGCCCAGGTGGATGAAGCCGGTGGGACTCGGTGCGAAACGGGTACGAACGGAGGTGGTCATTAGCGGTTACTCGGAAAACGGGCGCCGGCGCTCAGGCGGACATGACTGCGAAGCGCGGCAGCGAAGCGTGCCCATGCTGCGCGCGACGTCGCGCACGGCCACGAAGGAAATAAGTGCAAGAGTCGAATTATACCTTCCGCAAGCGGGTTGCCGCCCTCGCCCGCATGGCCCGAGGCGCCTGGGCGAACGGTGTCCGGACGATTGCGCACGCGCCTTTCCTCCGCTCGCCCAACCCAATTAGAAAAAAACCGCGCCAGTTCCGAATACTTCCTCTGCAACGTTTCATTACAGCGGACCGCGCGAACTGATCGTTTGCTTTAAGATGTGCGCGCGCTGCAATGGGGGCCGACCCGCACATCGATCCGATACACGGTGGTACCCTCCCCCAGCGCATGGAATCGCCGCCGGCGATCCGCCTGGCCTGACCTCAGCCTGATCACGGTATGCGCGACGCCGCCTGTGTCGCCTGAACCGTTGCTGGAGAACCCGTTGAAACCCTCATCCCCCCGTTTGAGCCGCCGCAACTTTTCGCTGGCGGCCGCATCCGCGGTGCTTGCCGCCTGCACCACGACCGGCGGCAAACTCGGTGGCGAGCCGATCACCGCGACGCCCACCGTTCCCCCGCCGCCTGAAAAAGCGCAACAGAAGCCGGTGCGCGTTGCGCTCGCACTCGGCGGTGGCGCCGCGCGCGGCTTCGCGCACATCGGTGTCATCAAGGCGCTCGAGGCACGCAATATCCAGGTCGATCTGGTGGTCGGCACGAGCGCCGGCTCGGTGGTCGGCGCGCTGTACGCGTCGGGCATGAACGGCTTCGCGCTGAACAAGCTCGCGCTGTCGATGGACGAAGCGTCGATCAGCGACTGGGCGATGCCGTTTCGCACGCGCGGCTTCCTGCAGGGCGTCGCGCTGCAGAACTACCTGAACACGACGCTCAACAACCGTCCAATCGAGAAGATGGCCAGGCCGCTCGGCGTGGTCGCGACCGATCTGCAAACCGGCCAGCCGATCCTGTTCCAGCGCGGCAACACCGGCATTGCGGTGCGCGCCTCGTGCAGCGTGCCGTCGATTTTCGAACCGGTGAAGATCGGCGGTCGCGAGTACGTGGATGGCGGCCTCGTGAGCCCGGTGCCTGCGTCTTTCGCGCGCAAGATGGGCGCGGATTTCGTGATCGCAGTCGATATCTCGCAGCGAGCGGAAACCGGCGTGACGGCAAGCTCGTTCGACGTGCTGATGCAGACTTTCACGATCATGGGCCAGACGATCAAGGCCTACGAACTCGACAAGTACGCCGACGTGGTGATCCGGCCGAATCTCGCCGCGATGAGCGGCAGCGACTTCACACAGCGCAACGCGGCGATCCTCGCCGGCGAGGAAGCGGTCGCGAAGATGATGCCGGAATTGCAGCGCAAGCTCGCCGCGCGGCGGATGGGCGCCTGAAAGCGGTTTGGGCGGCGCGCCGTCTGCGCGCGCCGCCATCGCAAAAATACGCGCCTCAAACGCAAAAAGCCTGCTTCGAATGAAGCAGGCTTTTTTATCGCCAGTTCAGCGCGGAATCAGTTATTCCCGCCGATCGTCGCGGTCACGCGCTTGCGCAAATCGTCGCCCTGATACGAGGTCTCGATCCGGCGCGCCCCCGTGAAGCGCTTTTCCCAGTAGCCGTCATCCATGTCGTCGACGCGGATCGTGCTGCCGGTTGACGGCGAGTGCACGAATTTGTTGTCGCCGATATAGATGCCGACGTGCGAGAACGTGCGGCGCATCGTATTGAAGAACACCAGATCGCCCGGCTTCAGGTCGCTAACGCGCACCTTCTCGCCCATGCGGCTCATTTCCTCGGCACGACGCGGCAGCGCGAGGCCAAGCGTGTCCTGGAACACGTAGCGCACGAAACCGCTGCAATCGAGCCCAGAATCCGGCGTATTGCCGCCCCAGCGGTAGCGAACACCGATCATGTTCAGCGCGCCGACCACCACGTCGCCCGCTTTGCCGGCCATGCCGGAAAGGAACGATTTGGCGCCGCCGCTATTGCTGTCGGCAGCTCGGGGTTGCGGAGTGAGGAGCGAGAGAGGATCCGAGCCGTTGGTGCTCGGATACGAGGCATTCTGATTAAAACTGCTTACTTCGTCGGCAAACGCGCCGGGAGTTGCTGCCATCAAGACGCCAATGAACATCCCGGCGACGACGCGCGTGCAAGCCTGGGTGAAGTTTCTTTGCTGCATTGGTCGGTAGTTTTTGCCAAAAAATCAGGGGTCTGCGGAAAAAAGTTTGATCGATACTAGCCAGTAAGTATTTGCGTGTCAAAAGGAATAGGAAAATTCAATCGAGTTACGCACCCAATTGGGGAAAGGGTGAAAAATCAACGGTCAAGCGCTGCTTTCAGTAGCTTTCGCGTGTAAGGATGTGACGGAGTCGCAAAAATTTTCTCAACTTCGCCGGTCTCGACGATCGATCCGTTTTGCATCACTACGACGCGGTGCGCCATGGCCCCGATCACCTCCAGATCGTGGCTGATGAACACGAAGCCGAGGTTGTATTTGTGCTGCAAGCCGGTGAGCAGCTTGAGCACCTGCTGCTGGATCGAGACGTCGAGCGCGCTGGTCG
Source organism: Paraburkholderia sp. HP33-1 (assembly GCF_021390595.1). NCBI lineage: Bacteria > Pseudomonadati > Pseudomonadota > Betaproteobacteria > Burkholderiales > Burkholderiaceae > Paraburkholderia > Paraburkholderia sp. HP33-1. Next base: position 2,062,317 of record NZ_JAJEJR010000001.1, read on the forward strand.
GTTCGTCGAGGATCAGCACGCGCGGCTCCAGTACCAGCGTGCGCGCGATCGCGATGCGCTGCCGCTGGCCGCCCGAAAATTCATGCGGATAGCGATACAGGGCCGTCCGGTCGATGCCGACTTCGCGCAGCACCGCGACCACCTTGTCGCGCCGCGCCTGCGGCGTCATTTGCGGCCGGTGCAGCGCGAGCCCCTCGCCGACGATTCGCTCGATCGTCTGCCGCGGCGAAAGCGAACTAAAAGGATCCTGAAAGACGACCTGCATGTTCGAGCGCAACGCAGTTTTTTCGGCGCCGCGATAGCTCGCGAGCGCCCTGCCCTGAAACTCGATCTCGCCGTGCGCGGTGCGCTGCAGACCGAGCAGCGCCATCGCGAGCGTCGACTTGCCCGAACCCGACTCGCCGACGATCCCAAGCGTCTCGCCCTGGCGAACCGACACGTTCGCCGCGTCGACCGCGCGAAAGCGGCCCGAGCCCAACCAGCCACGCAGCCCAGGCAGCTTCGTTTTGAAGTCGACCGACACGTCGCGCGCTTCGAGCAGCACCGGCGAGATCGGCAGCACCGGCGCGACCTCGCGCTGCGGCCGGCTCGCGAGCAGCCGCTGTGTGTACGGATGCCGCGGCGCCTCGAACACCTGCTCGACCGTGCCGGTTTCGACCAGCACGCCCTGCTCCATCACAGCGACACGCTGTGCGAAGTGACGCACGAGGTTCAGGTCGTGCGTGATCAGCAACACCGCCATGCCGCGCTTTTGCGCTTCGTCGCGCTGCAGTTCCAGCAGCAGTTCGACGATCTGCGCGCGGATCGTTACGTCGAGCGCGGTAGTCGGCTCATCGGCGAGCAGCAGACGCGGCCGGCAGGCGAGCGCCATCGCGATCATCGCGCGCTGCCGCTGTCCGCCCGACAGCTGATGCGGGTAACTGTTCACGCGCTTCTCCGGCTCGGCGATGCCGGTGCGCGCGAGCAGCGCGACCGCGCGCTTCGCTGCCTCGGTCGCGCTGACGCCATCGTGCACGACGATCGTCTCCGCGATCTGGTCGCCAATCGTGTAGAGCGGATTGAGCGCGGTCATCGGCTCCTGGAAGATCATCGCGATGTCCGAGCCACGCAGGCCGCGCATCGCGCGCTCGCTCTTCGCGAGCAGGTCTTCGCCATCGAAGCGGATCGCGCCGCTCACCTGCGCGTCGGAGAGCAGGCGCAGCACCGACAGCGCGGTCACGCTCTTGCCCGAGCCCGATTCGCCGACGAGCGCGACACGCTCGCCGCGCGCGATCGCGAGCGTGACGTCGTCGACGGCGACCGTGTCGCCGAACGCGACGCGCAGATGGTCGAGTTCGAGCAACGGCGTATCGGTCGATTGCGGATCGATATGCGGCAGAGCACTCATTGCCCACCTCCGGCGCGCATGGCATCGGAGATACGCGTGTCGAGCGCGTTGCGCAGCGCGTCGCCCATGAAGGTCAACAGCAGCAGCATGGCCACCAGCACGCCGAAGGTCGACATCGAGATCCACCACGCGTCGAGATTCGCCTTGCCCTGCGCCAGCAGTTCGCCGAGGCTCGGGGTCGGCGGTGGCACGCCGAGCCCGAGGAAATCGAGACTCGTCAGCGCGAGAATCGCGCTGCTCATGCTGAACGGCAGGAACGTGATGACCGGCGTCAGACTGTTCGGCAACACGTGACGCCAGATGATCTGCCCATGCGACAGACCCATCGCGCGCGCGGCGCGCACATAGTCCTGCTGGCGATTGCGCAGGAACTCGGCGCGCACGTAATCCGACAGCCCAATCCAGTTGAACAGCGACAGCAGCACGATCAGGAGCGCAAAGCTGCGCTCGAAGATCGACGAAAAGATGATCAGCAGATAGAGCTGCGGCATCGCGTTCCAGATCTCGATCAGACGCTGCCCGACGATATCGGTTCGTCCTCCGAAATACCCTTGCACCGCCCCCGCCGCTATGCCGACTATCGTGCTGATCACGGTCAACACGAGGCCGAACGCGACCGACACGCCAAAGCCGTACAGCAGTCGCGCGAACAGATCGCGGCCGCGGTCGTCGGTGCCGAGCCAGTTATCGCGCGACGGCGGCGCCGGATTGGGCGCTTTCGAGAAGTAGTTGAGCGTGTCGTAGTAGTAATGATTCGGCGGATACAGCGCGAAGTTGCCCGGTGCATCGAAGCGATGACGGATATACGGATCGAGATAGTCGGTCGGCGTGGGGAAGTCGCCGCCGAAGGTGGTCTCGGCGTAGGTCTTGACCAGCGGGAAATACAGATGACCGTCGTAGCGCACGACGACCGGCTTGTCGTTCGACCACAGCGGCCCCACGAGACTCGCCGCGAACGCGACGACGAAGATGATCAGGCTCCAGTAGCCGAGGCGCTGCTGGCGAAAACGTCGCCACACGCGGCGCGCCGGCGCCGGCGACATCAGTGCGCGCGCGGGTTCGGTGCGCGCCGCCGCATCGGCGGAAAGGCGGGCTCGATTCATCAGCGCTCCAGTTGTTCGAATTGGATGCGGGGATCGACCCACACGTAGCAAAGGTCGGAGATCAGCCGCGTGACGAGGCCGATCAGCGTAAACAGATACAGCGTGCCGAGCACGACCGGATAGTCGCGCCGCATCACCGATTCATACGAGAGCAACCCGAGCCCGTCGAGCGAAAACAGCGTTTCGATCAGCAGGCTGCCGGTGAAAAACGCGCCGATGAACGCGCCCGGGAAATTGACGATCAGCGGCAGCAGCGCATTGCGAAACACGTGCTTCCACAGCACGCGCCTCTCGGACAAACCTTTGGCGCGCGCGGTCAACACGTACTGCTTGCGGATTTCGTCGAGGAACGCATTTTTCGTCAGCATCGTGACGACCGCGAAGCTGCCCACCACCGACGCCGTGATCGGCAACGTGATATGCCACAGATAGTCGAGGATCTTGCCGACGAGGCTCAGCTGGTCCCAGTTGTCGGAGGTGAGGTTGCGCAGCGGAAAGAGCTGCAGGAACGTGCCGCCGCCGAACAGCACGAGCAGCAGCACACCGAGCACGAAGCCTGGAATCGCGTAGCCGACCAGTACGACGAGGCTCGTCGCGAGATCGAAGTGCGAGCCGTTGCGCACCGCCTTCGCGATGCCGAGCGGCACCGATATCAGATAGGTCAGGAAGAACGTCCACAGGCCGATGCTGATCGACACCGGCAGCTTCGAGACGATCAGCGACCACACGCTCTGATGACGGAAATAGCTCTGACCGAGATCGAAGGTCATGAAGCGCTTGAGCATCAGCACGTAGCGTTCGAGCGGCGGCTTGTCGAAGCCGTACAGTTGCTTTAGCTGCGCGACCTGTTGCGCATCGACCCCGCTATGCGTGCGCAGTCCGAACGGCGAGGCGCCCTCCGCGCCCTTGCGCAGTTCGTGCGTCATCTGCTCGACAGGCCCGCCCGGCACGAACTGGATCACGACGAAGGTCAGCGTCAGCACCCCGAGCAGCGTCGGGATCATCAGCAGCAGGCGTTTGAGGATGTAGCTCCACATAGCGGTATTCCCGTGCGAAGGCGTTATTGGGGGCGATGGGTCTGCGGATCAATCAGTGCTGTGCGTCTGCGTGCGCGCCTGCGGATCCTCATACCACCACATCGTCGTAATCCAGCCTTCCGCGCCATAGTACAGCGGTAAAGTCTTCGGCCACGCGAGCCCGCGCCTGAACGCGACACGATGCGTACGGCTGTACCAGTGCGGCACCACATAGTAGCCATGCGTCAGCAGACGGTCGAGCGCGTGCGCGGCGTCGGTCAGTTGCTCGCGCGTTTGCGCATGCACGAGCGCGTCCAGCACCGCGTCGACGGCCGGCGACTTCAGGCCGATCGCGTTGTCCGAGCCGGGCGTATCGGCGGTCTTGCTGCCGAAGCGGGTGATCTGCTCGGCGCCGGGCACCTGCACGTCGGGCATGCGAATCGTCGTCACGTCGAAGTCGAATGCATCGAGCCGCTTCTGATAGACGGCGAAGTCGGTGGTGCGGAAATTGACGGTGATGCCGAGCTTCTGCAGATTGCGCGTGAAGGTCGCGATGATCGGCTCCATCGACGAGGCCGAACCCGCGTCGTCGAGTATCTCGAACTGGAACGGCTCACCCTTCGCGTTGCGCAGCGCGCCGTCGCGATAGGTCCAGCCGGCCTGCTGCAGCAGATCGCGCGCCTGCAACAGGTTCGCGCGCAGCGAGCCGGGCGGATCGGTGTCGGGCTGCTTCGGCATCGGCCCGAATACCGCCGGGTCGAGCTGGGCGCGAAACGGCTCGAGCAGCGCGAGCTCGCCTGGCGACGGCAGCCCCTTCGCCTGCCACTCAGTGTTGGCGAAATAGCTGTCGATGCGGGTGTACTGGCTGAAAAACAGTTGACGGTTCAGCCATTGAAAGTCGAGCGCGAGATCGAGCGCCTTGCGCACACGCATGTCCTGGAACAGCGGCCGGCGCGTGTTCAGGAAGAAGCCCTGCATGCCGGTGCCGTTGTGCTGCGCAAACTCGCGCTTGATCAACTCGCCGCTGTCGAACTTCTTGCCGACGTCGCGCCGCACCCAGTTGCGCGCGATGTATTCGACGAGCGCATCGTACTCGCCGGCCTTGAATGCTTCGAGCCGGGCGGTGCTATCCGCATACAGCTTGTAGACGATGCGATCGAAGTTGTTCATGCCGACGCGCACCGGCAGATCGGCGCCCCAGTAGTTCGGATCGCGCCTGAACGTGATCGTGCGGCCGTTATCGTAGCTGTCGATCAGATACGGCCCGCTGCCGATCGGTTTTTCGAACGCGATCTGATCGAACGGAATGCGGCTGCCGTCAGGCTTCATCCCCCACTTGCGCGAGAACACCGGCATGCTGCCCGCGAGCAGCGGCAACTCGCGATTGCGCTCGCGAAACTCGAAGCGCACCGTGGCCGGATCGACGACGACCGCGCGCTTGATCTCGCCGAAAATCGACGCATACTGCGGCGCGGCCTGCGGGCTCTTCAGCGTGTCGAGCGAGAACTTGACGTCGTCGGCGGTCACCGGATCGCCGTTCGAAAAGCGTGCGCGCGGGTTGATGTGGAACGTAACCGACAGGCCGTCGGGCGCGACGACGATGTCGTCGGCGAGCAGCCCGTAGGCCGACGCAACCTCGTCGCTGCTGCCGATCGTCAGGCTCTCGAACATCAGCTCGAGGCCGGGCGCGGCATTGCCGCGCAGCGTGAACGGATTGAACTTGTCGAAGCTCGTCAGGCGGCTCGGGTTCGCGAGCACGAGCGTGCCGCCTTTCGGCGCATCGGGATTGACGTAATCGAAATGCTTGAAGCCGGCCGGATATTTCGGCTCGCCGTATTGCGCGATCGCATGCGCCGCGTGTGCGTGCGGCGCGACCAGCAGACTCGCGCACAGCAGCGCTGCGGCGAACGCGGCGCTCAAGGGTCCGTGAATCACGCTGTGTCGAAGCGGCTGAGGCGTTTGAACCCGTCGCGAGCCAGTTGTCATGGAGTCGTGCTGGTAAGTGGGCAGTGGCGATGTGAGGGGATTCTACCCAATTACCTTGCTCGATCCGGCAGCCGGCTGCGACGAAATGCCCGAAGGACCTTTGTGCCTGCATAAACAAAAACCGCCCTCGAGGGGCGGTTTGTTGCCTGCTTGCGGCAGATCGGCGCGCTTTAGTGCCGACCCCGTGCCGACTCAGTGCCAGCCACGATGCTCGTCGTAGTGACCGCGCGCATAGCCGCCGTGGCCCGGCGGATGGTGGCGATACCATTCGTCACGCCCCCAGTAGCGACGGCCGTCCCAGTAACGATCGCCATGCCAGCCAATCACGATTTGCGGGCCGCCGTAGTACACGGGAGCCGGCTGATAGACGACGGGCGGCGGCGGAGGCGGCGGCGGTGCGTAGACCGGAGCCGGTGCGACGTAGACCGGCGCGGGAATACCGATATTGACCCCGACGTTGAGCCCGGCAGCCATCGCGGCACCCGATGCAGCCAACGTCAACACCCCGAGCACAAGCGGAACAAGACGAGCGGACTTCATTGATCACCTTTGGAGGAACATGTTTTGTTGGCGGAAATATAACGCAAGGCAGCAAGGCCCGTATTTCAACTTTGTAATAACTGATGCTGAAAATCGCCCTCGGCCGGGGACGTAACGCGTGGTTACATCCGTCGGACGGCGGTGAAAAAACGCCGCCCGCGCGGGCGCCGGATCGTTCGCCTGCAGGCTTCGCACAAACGAACATTTTCATGTTCGAAAGAACATATTCATTCAACACACATCCGGCAAGTCATCCGATCACTTGTGCGGACCATGCCGAAAATTATAAATTTATTCCGATAAATCAAGGAATGTTCGGCATAAACTATGGTTTTCCCGAATATCTAGGCGGCTTCCGAGTGGTAGGATGACTGCGAGCGAAAACCAATAAATGTTCGAATTCGCGCATACACGGACGCTGCTTCGAAAGCAATGACTCGATGCGCCACGGAGACTGATTTTGAAAACGATCAAGGGAATGCGCTGGTGGATCATCGCCCTCGTTTGCGTTGGGACGATCGTCAACTATCTGTCGCGCAACGCGCTCGGCGTGATGGCGCCCGAGCTGATGAAGCTGCTGCACATGAGCACGCAGCAGTATTCGTACGTGGTCGGCGCGTTCCAGGTCGGCTATACGGTCATGCAGCCCGTCTGCGGTCTGATCATCGATCTGATCGGACTGCGTCTCGGCTTTGCCCTGTTTGCGTGCCTGTGGTCACTGGTCGGCGTGTTCCACGGCTTCGCGGGCAGCTGGTTTTCGCTCGCCGCGCTGCGGGGCTTCATGGGCCTCTCCGAAGCGGTCGCGATTCCGGCCGGTATGAAGGTCGTCGCCGAATGGTTTCCCGATCGCGAAAAGTCTGTCGCGGTCGGCTACTTCAATGCGGGCACCTCGCTCGGTTCGCTGCTCGCGCCGCCGCTCGTCGTGTTCCTGTCGCTGCGCTACGGCTGGCAGAGCGCGTTCGCGGTCACCGGCGCGCTCGGCTTCGTGTGGGCCGCCGCATGGTTCGTGCTGTACCGCTCGCCCGCCGAGCACAAGCGCGTGAGCGATGCCGAGCGCACCGCGATCGTCGAAGGTCAGGCACCGCCCGCGGCGCGCCGTGCGAGCGTGCGTGAAGTGCTGCGCACGCGCCGCTTCTGGGCGATCGCGCAGGCGCGCTTTTTCGCCGAGCCCGCGTGGCAAACGTTCAGCTTCTGGATTCCGCTTTATCTCGCCACCCAGCGTCATATGGACCTGAAGCAGATCGCCATGTTCGCGTGGCTGCCGTTTCTCGCCGCGGACCTGGGCGGCCTGTTCGGCGGCTATCTGTCGCCGTTCCTGATGAAGCATTTTCGCGTGCCGCTGATCTGGTCGCGCATCTCGGGCGTCGTGCTCGGCGCGCTGATGATGCTCGGCCCGGCGTCGATCGGTCTCGTCGCATCGCCGTATCAGGCCATCGCCCTCTTCTGTGTCGGCGGCTTCGCGCACCAGATGATCTCGGCGCTCGTCAACACGCTTGCCGCCGACGTATTCGATCCGGGCGAAGTCGGCACCGTCGCCGGCTTCGCGGGGATGGCCGCGTGGATCGGCGGCCTCGGCTTCTCGCTGATGGTCGGCGCGCTCGCCGATTCGATCGGCTACACGCCGCTGTTCGGCGCGCTCGGCGCATTCGACATCATCGGCGCGACGCTACTGATCATCCTGATGCGCGGTGTGCCGCGCCACGGCCGCGCGCGCCGCGCCGAGCTCGGTGTCAGAACCGCTGCGTGACCTCCCTCGAACACTCATCATGCGCTCATTGATCAATCTCAAGCATCCGCCGCGCTTCGCGCTCGCCCCCACCGCGGGCAACCCGGTCGTGCTGACCGCACAGCCGGATTGCCGCATCGAGCTGTTCGTGCTCGCCGAAGACATCATCCGCGTGCTCGTGCTGCCGGACGGCGAAACCCGCGGCCCGCGCACATGGGCGATTGCGCCCGGCGCGGACGACGTGCCGCTCGAAGGCCGCGAGCGCCGCGACATGAGCGGCTTCACGCCGCCGCCGTTCACGGTGAAAGAAGCCGCCGGTCAGGTTGTGATCGAAACGGCACGCGTGCGCGTAAGCGTCACGCTCGAAGGAGGTGCATGTGCGTGGGACATCCTGCACGAAGGCACGTGGCGGCGCGTGATGAGCGATCGCAAAACCCAGGCGTATAACTTCGGCTGGTGGGACTCGCGCGTGTATCACTACGTGGAGCGGCGCCGCGACGAAATGTACGTGGGCCTCGGCGAGCGTGCCGGCTCGCTCGATCGCGCGCAGCAAAGCTATGAGATGCGCAACATCGACGCGATGGGCTACAGCGCGCGCACCACGGACCCGCTGTACAAGCACATCCCGTTCTACGTGACGTGGCAGCCGCAAACGTCGACGGGCTTTGGCCTCTTCTACGACACGCTGGCCGATTGCCGCTTCGACATGGGCCGCGAGCTCGACAACTATCACGGCCACTACCGGCACTTCATCGCCGAGCATGGCGATCTCGACTACTACTTCATCGCGTCGCCCGGCTCGCCGCTCGACGCGGTGCGCCGCTTCACGTGGCTCACCGGACGTCCCGCGTGGATGCCGAAGTGGGGACTCGGCTATTCGGGCTCGACGATGAGCTACACCGACGCGCCGGACGCACAGCGGCAGATGGGCGAATTCATCGAGCGCTGCCGCGAGCACGACGTGCTGTGCGATTCGTTCCATCTGTCGTCGGGCTATACGTCGATCGGGCCGAAGCGCTACGTGTTCAACTGGAATCACGAGAAGTTTCCAGACATCGACGGCTTCGTGCAAAGCTACCTCGATCACGGCGTGCGTCTGTGCGCGAACATCAAGCCGTGTCTGCTGCAGGACCACCCGGCGTTCGACGACATCGCCAAGGCCGGCCTGCTGATCGAAGCGCCCGACGGCGACCCCGCATGGGTGCAGTTCTGGGACGAAGTCGGCGCGTATCTCGACTTCACGAATCCCGCCACGATCGACTGGTGGAAATCGCGCGTGAAGGAAGCCCTGCTCAGATACGGCATCGCAGCCACGTGGAACGACAACAACGAGTTCGAGATCTGGTCGCCGCATGCGATCGCGCACGGCTTCGGCAAGCCTTATCCAGCGCACGAGGCGAAGGTACTGCAGACCCAGCTAATGATGCGCGCGTCGCACGACGCGCAGCGCGAGCACACGCCCGACAAACGCCCGTTTCTCGTGTCACGCTCGGGCGGCGTCGGCATGCATCGCTACGTACAGACGTGGTCTGGCGATAACTACACGTCGTGGGAAACGCTGCGCTTCAATCTCAAGATGGGGCTCGGGCTCGCCATGTCGGGCGTGTCGAATAGCGGCCACGACATCGGTGGCTTCTCGGGTCCGGCGCCGGAGCCGGAACTGTTCGCGCGCTGGGTCGCGTTCGGCATCTTCCTGCCGCGCTTTTCGATTCACTCGTGGAACGACGACGGCACCGTCAACGAGCCGTGGATGCACCCCGAAGTCACGCGGCATGTCGCTGACCTGATCAAGCTGCGCTATCGCCTGATCCCCTATCTATACGAGCTGCTGTGGCAATCGCATAGCGCGTACGAGCCGGTGCTGCGGCCGCTGTTCGCGGAGTTTCCGCACGACCCGCGCTGCCTCGTCGATGGCGACGACATGATGCTCGGCTCGTCGATGCTGGTCGCGCCGGTGGTCGATCCAGGCCTGAGCACGCGCGACGTGTACCTGCCGGCCGGTTCGCGCTGGGTGTCGTACTGGAGCGGCGAAGCGTTCGACGGCGGCCAGACCGTGACGCTGCCCGCGCCGTTCGAACGTCCGGTATTTCTGCTGCGCGAAGGCAGCGTGATTCCACTGAACGTCGCGGAGCAGCACTTCGGCCGTCCCGCCGACGAGCGCGCGTTCCTCGCGATGCCATATGCCGGCGCGGGCACCGCGCAAGGCGGCTCGATTGAGGACGACGGCGAGACCGAAGCCTGGCGCCACGGCGAGCAAGGCCGCTGGAACGTCACGCTGACGGGCGACGACACCACGTTGCGCGTGACGCTCGAACGTCCGCAATGGATGCTCCACGCGCAGTCGCAAGTGCGCGTGTTTGTGCCGATGCACGAAACGCGCGCGATCGTTTGCACGAACAGCACGCTCGTGGCCGATCACAACGCGGACGGCTGGCGCTGCCTGACCATCGCGCTGACGCACTGAGACACAAGATCACCCACTCCCGCTACTAGGCACCGAACAACAAACCTCACCGGCCTGAGGGATCAGGCCGTGCACTCAGTCTGGAGACATCCCAATGAAAACCACCCAGCGCGCGCGCACCCGCGCGTTCGTCCTCTGCTGCCTGCCGTTTGCAAGCGCCGCGTTGTCGACCAGCGCGGCGGCGCAAAGCAGCGTCACGCTGTATGGCGTCGTCGACAACGCGTTCGCCTATGTCAGCAACCAGAAAGGGCATTCGAACTTCTACATGAGCCAGGGCAACCTGCAGGCGAGCAAGTTCGGCTTCCTCGGCGCGGAAGATCTTGGCGGCGGCACGAAGGCGATCTTCCGGCTGGAGAGCGGCTTCAATTCGCTGACCGGCGCGCAAAGCACCGCGGGCTATCTGTTCAACCGCCAGGCCTATGTCGGTCTCGCGAACGACCGCTACGGCACCGTCACGCTCGGCCGCCAGTACACGCCCTACTTCAATATGGTCGGTGCACTCGGGCCGACCGGCGTGCTGACCGGCGCGACCGGCGCGCACCCGGGTGATCTCGACGCCCTCGACACGACGCTGCGCTTCAATAATTCGGTGACCTACCTATCGCCGACGATCGCGGGCCTGCAGGCAAGCGCGCAGTACGGTCTCGGCGGCGTGCCCGGCAGCATCGCGAACGGCAGCCTGTTCAGCGCGGCCTTGCGCTACGACTTCCAGCCGGTGTCGCTCGCGGCTGGCTACGTGAAGCTGAAGGACATCGCGACAAGCGCGGCGCTCGGCAGCTTCGCGATCAACTCGCCGGTCAACAACGGCTACGCGAGCGCGCGCAGCGCGCAGCTGTTCGCGGCGGCGGGCCGCTATACGTGGCATGACCTGATGGTGGGCCTCAACTATTCGAACGTGCAATACGCGCCAGGCCACGGCTCGCTCTTCTTCGACAAGGCCGTGTTCAACACGTACGGCGCGATTGCGACGTACCGGATCACGCCGAGCGTGACCTTCGGCGGCGGCTACAGCTTCACGCAGGCGAGCCGGGCGAACGGCATCACCGATCCGGCGCACTATCACCAGATCTCGCTCGAACAGACCTACAACCTCTCGACGCGCACCACGTTGTACGCTCTCGAGGCCTATCAGCACGCAAGCGGCAAGTCGCTGATCGCGTCGGGCAGCGGCGTGACCATCGCCGACGCGGTCGCGGTGGTCGGCGACTCGCAGAACACGACGCCGTCGTCGGGTCCGTCGCAGTTCGTCGGCATGGTGGGGTTGCGGCACGCATTCTAGGCGTGCGCGGTTTTAGCCCGTGGTACGGCTTGATTAATCTTAAAACGCATACCGGCGAACGCATTGCGGCCATATCGGACCATGCGTAAAGCGACACGATGCCGGTGGATCGAGCGTTTTATGGAGCCATGACGGATAGATGTGAGGCGAAGTTGCCACGGGTTTGCAGCAGCGGTTACGCCTCCCGGCGTTGATCAGGAGACCTGCATATCCAGGCGGAACGTGGTCATGCGCAGACGGGTCGGGCAATGCCCAGGATATCACTGCCGCTCGCATAGAGCGGACATTTCCCCGCCGAAAAACAAAAACCCCGCAGAGCCTAGACTCTGCGGGGTTTCGCCACCATTGCTGGCGGAGACGGAGGGATTCGAACCCTCGATCCAGGTTTTGGCCCAGATGCTCCCTTAGCAGGGGAGTGCCTTCGACCTCTCGGCCACGTCTCCCAAACTTTCTGTCGCACAGGGAGTCAGTGCGACGAAGCCAAGATAATAGCGGGCCAGGCCGAGAAGGTCAATGTCTGAAGAACATTTTTTGTGCCAGCGTGGGGCCTCGCGACGCAATTCGTTCACGTAACCGCCACAAAACAAACGGGGCGCTCTCGATCGCCCCGTTTTTCCCGCCATTTACGCCTGATCGAGTTCGAAAGCCTTATGCAGCGCGCGCACCGCGAGCTCCATGTACTTTTCGTCGATCAACACCGAAATCTTGATTTCGGAGGTCGAGATCATCTGGATGTTGATGCCCTCTTCCGACAGCGTGCGGAACATTTTGCTAGCGATGCCGACGTGCGAGCGCATGCCCACGCCGACCACCGACACCTTCGACACCTTCGGGTCCCCCAGCACCTGCTCGGCCTGCACGTGCGCCTTCACCGTGCCGGTGAGGATCTCCATTGCGCGCGCATAGTCGCCGCGGCCGACCGTGAACGTGAACGCCGTCTTGCCCTCGACGCTCTGGTTCTGAATGATCATGTCGACGTCGATATTCGCGTCCGCCACCGGGCCGAGAATCTGGTACGCGATGCCCGGCTTGTCGGGCACACCCATCACGGCGATACGAGCTTCGTCGCGCTGGAACGCGATGCCCGAGATGACTGCTTTTTCCATGGTCTCGTCTTCTTCAAAAGTAATCAGGGTGCCCGACTTCATTTCTTCGTCGAGCGGCATCAGCGGATCGGTCAGGCTCGACAGCACACGCGTCTTCACCTGATATTTGCCGGCGAATTCCACCGAGCGGATCTGCAGCACCTTCGAACCCAGGCTGGCCATTTCCAGCATTTCTTCGAACGTCACGCGATCGAGCCGGCGCGCTTCTTCAACGACGCGCGGGTCCGTCGTGTACACACCGTCGACGTCCGTGTAGATCAGGCACTCGTCGGCCTTCAGCGCGGCCGCGACCGCGACCGCCGACGTGTCCGAGCCGCCGCGGCCGAGCGTCGTGATGTTGCCGTTCGGGTCGATACCCTGAAAGCCGGTGATCACGACCACCTTGCCGGCCGCGAGGTCGCGCGTGACGCGCTCGCCGTCGATGTCGCTAATGCGCGCTTTCGTGAACGCGCTATCCGTTTTGACCGGCACCTGCCAGCCTGCGTAGCTGACCGCGTCGACGCCAGCTTCCTGCAGCGCGATCGCGAGCAGACCCGAGCTGACCTGCTCGCCGGTGGCGGCGATCATGTCGAGTTCACGCGGGCTCGGTTGAGTCGTGATTTCTTTCGCGAGGCCAAGCAGGCGATTGGTTTCGCCGGACATTGCCGAGGGCACGACGACCATCTGGTGGCCAGCCTTGTGCCATTTCGCGACGCGCCTGGCGACGTTCTTGATGCGCTCGACCGAGCCCATCGAGGTGCCGCCGTATTTATGTACGATGAGTGCCATTGTCGTTCTGAACTGGAAGAGAAACCGCGCTGGCGCGCTGGAGACAACCGCACAGAAGCACAGGGGCGCAACGTCTCGTGAACGGCGGCAAAGTGTGTGGCGGCGTAAATGCAGCACGCGTGCAGCACGCGCGGATTTGCCCGGGATGAGATCGCAAATGGCTGATCGGAACTGAACGGCGACGACGGATCACGCTCGCCAGCCGGCACTACCGACCGATAGCGACAAAAGCGACGGCGAAATCGGGTCGGGCAAACAAGCTAAAATACCTGATTGAGCGCAAAAAGACAAGGCGCAACGAGCGTCCAAATGCGTCAAATCGGGCCTGCAATGGCCTGTTTTATCGCTGATTTGCGTCCTATTTCACGATTTCGACATTTGCGCGCACGGGTTACGCGACTATCCGCCCGGCCCGTCAGGCGATCAACAGATCCTCGCGCCAGGCGATTTTCACGCGCGCTTCGCCGTGCTGGGATGTATCGCGCGCAGCCGCGCGATTCACACCGATCAGCGGCACGAACAGCAGTTTGTCGCCGATATAAAGCAGCGGCACGTCGCGCTTCCATGCGGGAATGCCGCGCTCCTGAAACAGGTTCTTCAGCGTGCGGCTCGGCGCGTTCGACGTGCCAACGCGCATGCGTTCGCCGCCGCCGCGCGCTCGCGCGCTCAGAGATGCTCGTTGCAGGACGCTGACGGGAATGGTGTCGGACGCTTCGCGGGATGCCTCGGCAACGTCGAAAGCAGTGGTTGCGTCCACCATCGCGAACACAAACGTGCCGCGCCACTGCGGCAAATACCAGACCTCCTGCCCCCGCCACACGAGCTCGCTGATCTCGCGCTCGACCAGCGCGGTTTCGTCGGCGGGCTCGCCGCTCTCGCCCGCTTCCCAGTAGACGAGGCCGCGATAGCTGCGCAACGCATGCCCCGCATGATCGATGCGCAAACGATGCCCGTCCTGCCCAGCGCCAACTTCACGCAACTGCCGCAGCGCATCCGCGACACGCGCGCTCGATGCCGCGACGAAGCCAAGCGCGCGCATCCAGTAGCGCAGCAGATTCAACGCGCGATCGTCGTCGAGTGCGAGCAGCGCATCGTGTGCAAGCGCGCGTCCTTCGTCGCGCGACGCGCTCTCCATGTCGGCGCGCGCGAGCGTATCGAGCAAGCGCTGTGCCGATGCCGCATGCGCGGCCGTGCGCGCGAGCGCATCGCGAAAACCGGGGAAATGCACCGCGAGCGCCGGCATCACCTGATGACGCAATGCATTGCGCGCGTAACGCATGTCCGCGTTCGACTCGTCGTCGATCCAGCGCAGCTTGCGCACGCTGGCGTAGTGTTCGAGTTGCGCGCGCAGCAGATGCAACAGCGGCCGCACGCGTGTCGTGGAAGCACCCGCGCGCAGCGAACCAGGCGCCATCGCCGCGAGACCCGGGAGCCCCGCGCCGCGCAGCAGTTGCAGCAGCACGGTCTCGGCCTGATCGTCCGCATGCTGCGCGAGCCATAGCGTATGAATGCCGTGCGTTTCACACATCGCGTCGAGCGCGCGATAACGCGCGTCGCGCGCCGCGGCTTCGATGCTCACACCCGGCGCGCGCGATACGTCGACACGTCGCGCGTCGAACTCGACGCCACGCTCGCGCGCGAATGCCTCGCAATGCGCGAGCCATGCGTCGGCATGCGGACTCAAACCGTGATGCACATGCAGCGCAATACAACGCGAGGCACCCGCGACACGCACGGCCGCATCGAGCAACACGCTCGAATCGACGCCACCGCTGAACGCGAGGGCGATACGGACGTCCGGATCGAGCCCGGACAGCGCCTCGCCGAGCGCATCGATTACGAGGCGCTCGGCGGATGAGTCGGCTGTAGTGGTCACGTCGTTAGCGCGGGAAGCGCCGGTGGACGAATGAGACAGGCTAACGCGCGCGGGCTTATGCGCCCGGCGTCGTTTCCTTGAATTTGCCGTACGCCATCAGCCGTTCGAAACGGCGTTCGCGCAGGTCGTTGGTGCTCATGCCCTGGAACTGGCGCAGCGAATCGGCGAGCGCGCGGCGCAGCATGGCGGCCATGCCCTTCGGATCGCGATGCGCGCCGCCGAGCGGCTCGTTGACGATCTTGTCGATCAGACCAAGCGCCTTCAGACGATGCGCGGTCAAGCCGAGCGCTTCGGCCGCTTCCGGCGCCTTCGCGGCGCTCTTCCACAGGATCGACGCGCAGCCTTCCGGCGAAATCACCGAATAGGTCGAGAACTGCAGCATCAGCACGCTGTCGGCGACCGCGATCGCGAGCGCACCGCCCGAGCCGCCTTCACCGATGATCGTCGCGATCAGCGGCGTCTTCAGCTCGGCCATCACGTACAGATTGCGGCCGATCGCTTCGGACTGGCCGCGCTCTTCCGCACCGATGCCGGGGTAAGCGCCCGGCGTGTCGATGAACGTGAAGATCGGCAGGCCGAATTTCTCGGCGAGGCGCATCAGACGCTCGGCCTTGCGATAGCCTTCAGGACGCGGCATACCGAAGTTGCGCAGCGCGCGCTCCTTGGTATCGCGGCCCTTCTGATGGCCGATCACCATGCACGCCTGACCGTTGAATCGCGCGAGACCGCCGACGATCGACAGATCGTCCGCGAAGTTGCGGTCGCCATGCAGTTCATGGAAGTCGGTGAACAGCTCGCTCACGTAGTCGAACGTGTACGGACGCTGCGGGTGACGGGCGATTTGCGATACCTGCCACGGCGTGAGGTTCGCGTACAGATCTTTGGTGAGCTGCTGGCTCTTTTTGGACAGCCGCTCGATCTCTTCCGAAATATCGACGGCCGAATCGTCCTGCACGAAGCGCAATTCTTCGATCTTCGCTTCGAGTTCAGCGATCGGCTGCTCGAAATCCAGAAACGTGGTCTTCATTGGTTGTAATCCTTGGACTTACCGGGCAGCGCGTATTCTAACCGCGCGCGCCGATGTCAAAACCATTTCTCAACTATCGACATCACGTACGCGATAGTCTTTGAAACGGCCTCGTTTCCTGTTCTTCTTCAGTAGTCGACCGGCAATGGATCGAGACTACGCCACATATACCAGGTCGCGACAGTACGCCACGGCTCCCAGTTCGCGGCAACCTCGCGCGCTTCGCTACGCGTGACGGGTTCGCCGCTGAAATAATTGACGCTGATCGCGCGGATCAGGCCGAGGTCGTCGAGCGGCAGCACGTCGGGACGCGACAGGTTGAAGATCAGGAACATCTCCGCAGTCCAGCGGCCGATGCCGCGAATCTGCGTGAGTTCGGCGATCACAGCCTCATCGTCCATCGACGTCCATTTGCCGACGTGCAACGCACCCGAGACGAAATGCTGCGCGAGATCGAGCACGTATTCGGCCTTGCGCTTGGACAAACCACACGCGGTCAGCTTCTCGAGGCCGAGCTTGATGAACTGCTGTGGCACGAGCTTCGGGCACGCGGCCTCCACCCTCCCCCAAACCGCCTGCGCGGCCGCGACGGAAATCTGCTGGCCAACCACCGAGCGCGCAAGCGTGACGAACGGATCGCCACGGCTCAACAGATGCACGGGGCCGAACTTCGGAATCAGCTTCTTCAGAATGCGATCGCGCTTGACGAGATCCGCGCATGCCTTGTCCCAATACGCGGGACGCGTGACCTCGGGCGCAAGACCGCCGATCTGTACGGGCACCGCGACTTCGTTCGCGAGCGATGTGACACCGGCCGCTTCGCCGCTCGCACTGGCCGTACTCGCCGAAGCGGCCGACACGCGCGTCTTGCGCACGACTTCGCCTGTGTTCGTATCGCGTGCGAGTTCCTGCACTTCGCCGGCGAGCTCAGCCGCGAGTTTGGCCGGCAATGCGCCATTGGCCTTGGCACGCGACGCCGTTTTCGCGCGCTTCGCAGCTGGCGCATCCGGAGCTTCAGTGAGCACGCCACCCCCGCCATTGAGCGAGCGTTTGGTCGCACTCTTCTTCGCCGCGGCCGAGTCGGTTTTCGCCGCCGCCCCGCCCGCCTTCGACGACGCTTTCTCTATCGCGCCGCCGCTTGCGCGAGTCGACGCGCGCGTCGACTTAGCCGCGCCAGCCGACGCTGCGGCTGCCGCACTGGTTTGAGACGCCGCGCGTTTAGCCGGCGTCTTCGTGGCCGTTGCCATCCTGCCTCCTGCCTGGCGAGTCGATCAGAGGGAAGTACGAGGGGCGCTCACACGCGCCGCCACTCGGTCAACCCGCCGGGTTTGTCTTCAAGGGCAACGCCGGCATCGAGCAATTCAGCCCGGATCCGGTCTGCTGCCGCATAGTCCTTTGCCTGCTTGGCGGCGATGCGCGCGGCGATCTTCGCTTCGATCGCGGCGGGCTCGAGCGCGCCTTCAGCCGCAGCACCCGCTGCCTGCTGCAGGTACGCACGCGGTTCGCGTCCGAGCAGCCCGAGCACCGCGCCGAGCGCGCGCAATTGACGGGCCAGCGCGGGGTCGCGCGTGCGATTCACTTCCGTGGCCAGTTCGAACAGTACCGACACGGCCACCGGCGTGTTGAAGTCGTCGTTCATCGCCGCCTGGAAACGCTGCGCGTACGCTTCGTTCCAGTCGAGCGTGGCGGTATCAGGCGCGACGTCCTTCAACGCCGTGTACAAACGCGCGAGTGCATTGCGCGCGTCGTCGATATGCACGTCGCTGTAGTTCAGCGGCGAACGATAGTGCGCACGCGCGATGAAAAAGCGCACGACCTCTGCATCGTACTGCGCTAGCACTTCGCGAATCGTAAAAAAATTGTTCAACGACTTCGACATCTTCTCATTGTCGATCTGTACGTAGCCGTTGTGCATCCAGTAATTGACGAAAGTTTGTCCGGTCGCGGCTTCGCTTTGCGCGATTTCGTTTTCGTGGTGCGGAAACTGCAGGTCCTGGCCGCCGCCGTGAATGTCGAACTGTTCACCGAGCAGCGTGCAGCCCATCGCCGAGCATTCGATATGCCAGCCGGGACGACCGCGCCCGTACTTCGAATCCCAGCCGGTATCGGCGGGTTCCTCGGGCTTCGCCTTCTTCCACAGCACGAAGTCGAGCGGATCCTGTTTCGCGTCGTTGGCCGCGACGCGTTCGCCCGCGCGCAGGTCTTCGAGTGACTTGCCCGACAGCTTGCCGTAGCCTTCGAATTTGCGCACCGCGTAGTTGACGTCGCCGTCACTCGCCTGGTAGGCATAGCCGTTCTTCTCGAGCGTCTCGATCATGCCGAGCATCTGCGGAATGAAGTCGGTCGCGCGCGGCTCGATGTCCGGACGCTCGATGCCGAGCGCGTCCGCATCTTCATGCAACGCGGCGATGAAACGATCGGTCAGCGATTTGATGGTTTCGCCGTTCTCGACTGCGCGCTTGATGATCTTGTCGTCAATATCGGTAATGTTGCGCACGTAGGTCACGTTGTAACCGAGCGTGCGCAACCAGCGCTGCACGATGTCGAACACGACCATCACCCGCGCATGACCGACGTGACAATAGTCGTATACGGTCATCCCGCAGACGTACATCCGCACGACACCTTCGCGCAGCGGCACGAAAGTCTGTTTGTCACGCGCGAGCGTGTTGTAGATGCGCAGAGATTCCATAGAGAACGGTGCGTGGGCCGAAAGAATCCGCATTGTGCTTCATGCGCGCCGCGACCCGCGAAACGAACAGGACAACGGGTGCATCGCATACAGCTGAAACCGGCGCACCTCGTGCGGCGATCAGGCTGCAGACGAAGCTGCGAACCGGGCGGAGACGGCCACGAGTGACGAAAAGACAGTCGGCGGTTCGACGGAACGCGCAGACCTTTTGTTAGAATGGCTCGGAGTATAACATCCAGACCTGAGCCTATGAAACACTCCAGCGGCCGCGCGCGCAGCGCTGCGACCCTCGTCGCGACTGCGTTTGGCGGCGTTGTCGGCGGCGTTACTTTCGAAGCGGCGCGCACCCTCGCGTGGCGCGTCACCGTGGTTGCCGCGCTTGCCGTGGTGCCGGTCGCGAGCGCCTATGCCCAGAAGGCCGCGGTGATGCCGCAAGGCCCCGCCGTACGCGACAATACGCCCGAAATCGACGCCTCCATCGCGCAGCAAAACTGGCAAGCCGCACTGACCCAACTCGATGCGCGCGTCGCCGCGAATCCGCGCGACGCGCAGGCGAAGTTCAAACGGGCAAACGTGCTCGTGCATCTGAATCGCGACGACGAGGCGATCGCCGCGTTCACCGAACTCACGCAGCTTTATCCCGAATTGCCCGAGCCGTACAACAACCTCGCGACGCTCTTTGCGAGGCAGGGTCGCCTGACCGAAGCGCGCGCCGCGCTGGAGATGGCCACCCAGGTCAATCCGAACTACGGCCTGGCATTCGAGAATCTTGGCGACCTCTATCTGCGCCTCGCCGATGCCGCATACCGTCGCGCGCAGAGCCTCGGCAAGGCGAGCCCGAGGACCGCGCAGCGTCTGGCGGAGATCCAGAAAGTGGTGTCGCCGGCGACGCCCGCCCCCGCGGCTTCGCAGCCCGCGGCCACGATCGAGCCCACCGCGCACCCCACGTCGGACATCACGGACAGCCCGAGCTTCCAGTTCGGTGGCCCGAATGGCTCGCTCGCCATGCCGCCGTACATGGCGCCGTCGCGCTGAACGCCGAACTCGTTGCCCCGCCGCACGTTTTCTCCAACCCCGAGGATTTTCATGAAATGGTTGATGTTGGCGCTCGGCAGCGCCGCCCTGATCGCAAATGCACCCGCATTTGCGCAGTCCGGTACGCAGGCCGCCCATCCGTCCGTGCTGTTCAAGACGTCGGAGGGTGACTTCCGCGTCGAGCTGTATCCCGAGAAAGCGCCGAAGACGGTCGCCAATTTCCTCGACTATGTGAAGGCCGGCCAATATAGCGGCACGATCTTTCATCGCGTGATTCCGGGCTTCATGATTCAGGGTGGCGGCTATACGCAGAGCTTCGTCGAGAAGCCGACGCGCGCGCCGATTCCGCTCGAGAGCCGCAGCGGCCTGAAGAACACCACGGGCACGATCTCGATGGCGCGCACCAGCGACCCGAATTCGGCCACCGCGCAGTTCTTCATCAACACGGTGGACAATGCAAATCTCGACTACCCGAATCCGGACGGCAACGGCTACGCGGTGTTCGGCAAGGTCACGAGCGGCATGGACGTCGTGAAGCGCATCGAAGCCACGCCCACCACCACGCGCGGTCCGATGTCCGACGTGCCGCAGAAGGCCATCGTGATCCAGTCGGCGACGGTGGTGAGCAAGTAACAACGAACAAGCGAGCGAACGAGCAAGCGAACCCGCGCGGCCGCAGCCCGGAGCGCAACCCACGCCCGGCGCGGCCTGCCGTCAGTGCATGACGACGCGCCGCGCCTTTTATCCACCTGAACATCCAAGGATTCCATCATGGTTGAACTGCATACGAACCACGGCGTCATCAAACTCGAACTGGACGCTGAAAAGGCGCCGAAGTCGGTCGAGAACTTCCTGAACTACGTGAAGGCCGGCCACTATGACAACACGGTGTTTCACCGCGTAATCGACGGCTTCATGATCCAGGGCGGCGGCTTCGAACCCGGCATGAAGCAGAAGCCGACGGCCGAGCCGATCACCAACGAAGCGAACAACGGTCTGAAGAACGAGAGCGGCTCGATCGCGATGGCGCGTACCAACGACCCGCATTCGGCGACCGCGCAATTCTTCATCAACGTGAACGACAATGACTTCCTGAACCACTCGTCGCCGACGCCGCAAGGCTGGGGCTACGCGGTATTCGGCAAGGTCGTCGAAGGCATGGACGTCGTCGAGAAGATCAAGAAGGTCAAGACCGGCTCGAAGGGTTTCCATCAGGACGTGCCGGTTGATGACGTCGTGATCGAAAAGGCTGTCATCGTCGGCTAAACCGTGAGTGAGTCGCGCCTCATGCGGGCGTCGACTCATTTGAACTGAAATCAGGCACCTTCAATGCTGCAAGAGACGCCGCTGCGAAGCGTCGCCGCGGGCGTGCCGGGCGAGGGCCAACGCCCGCACGCCGCGCGCCCATTCTTCTTCCTCTCCGATCTGCATCTGAGCGGGGATATTCCGCGCACGGTCGCCGCGTTCGAGCATTTCGTCCGCGTGAACGCCGACGTGGCCGATTCGGTGTTCATCCTCGGTGATCTGTTCGAGTACTGGGTCGGCGACGACATGCTGAGCGAGCCGTTCGTCGCGCGTATTGCGGCGTTGCTGCACACGCTTTCCGAGCGCGGCATCGCGCTCTACATCATGCACGGCAATCGCGACTTCCTGCTGGGCAAGCGCTTCATGAAAGCGGCCGGCGCGATCTGGCTACCCGATCCGTTCGTGATCACCGCGTTCGGCACGCGCATCGCGCTCGCGCATGGCGATGGTCTGTGCACCGCGGATCGCGGCTATCAACTATTCAGACGCTTCGCGCGCAATCGGCTCGCGCAGACGCTGTTTCTCGCGTGGCCGTTTCGCTGGCGCCGCAAGCTTGCCGAGAACATGCGCTCGAAGAGCGAGCAAGGTCGCACGCGGCCGATGGCGATCAGGTATGACGTAACGCCGAAAGGTGTCGCCGCGCTGTTCAAAACATCGAAGACGGCGACGATCATTCATGGGCACACGCATCTGCCCGCGCGGCATCGCGAGCCGGGTGGCACGCGCTGGGTCCTGCCGGACTGGGATCTCGATCACGGCCAGCGCCGTGGCGGCTATCTGAAGATCGATGCCGACGGGTTTCGGGTATTGCCGCTGGATTGACGGGTTGGGTACGGCTTGCGCTTTGCGCTGCCGTAGCGCCGATACCTAGCGCTCCGCCGCTACCCCATCCACCTTCCCCGCGATCGCTGCCGACAGCCGTCGCAAGTCGAGCAACGCCGCATCGGCGCCTTGCAGTCCTTCGAGGCTCGAGCCAAGCCGCTCGAGCGCGGCGACGATTTCATCGATACGCCGCGCCTGCGTAGCCGCATGATCGATCAGACCGTGAATCGCGAGCGACACCGGATCGTCCGCGTTCGGCGTGATGCCGTACGCGCAGAACGCGCTGATTTCGCTGCCGCGCTTCGCGTCGCGCGTGGCATGGTTCGACCCGGCGTTCGCACCGCTCGCGGCCTCAGTGACCGGCGCCGCCGGCACGATGATCCGCGCCGGATTGCCAACCGCCGTGCCACGCGCGGGCACCGGTTTCGTCACGACCGCGTTCGAGCCGATCTTCGCGTCCGCACCGACCGTGAAGCCGCCGAGCACCTTCGCGCCCGCACCGACGATCACGCCACGCTCGAGCGTCGGATGCCGCTTCGCGCCGCGCGTGAGCGACGTGCCGCCAAGCGTCACGCCCTGGTAGATCGTGCAGTCGTCACCGATTTGCGCAGTTTCGCCTATCACGACGCCCATGCCATGATCGATGAACACGCGCCGCCCGAGCGTCGCCCCCGGATGGATCTCGATGCCGGTCATGAAGCGCGCCATCTGCGACACGAAACGCGCGAGCCAGCGGCGCTTCGCGCGCCAGCACGTATGCGCGAACCGATGCAGCACGAGCGCGTGCAGCCCCGGATAACACGTGAGCACTTCCCATGCACTGCGGGCAGCGGGATCGCGCTCGCGGATCGTGGCGATATCTTCGCGAAGTCTCGTGAACATGGCAGGGATCGTGTTGTGGGAAAAAAACCGTCTGCGTGAGCGGGTCCGCGCGCTTAGCACCGCGGCAGCTTTGCTTCCAACGTTTCGTGGATTGTAGGTTGATTGCGCGAAACGTGCCGGAAGCCCCCGCCGACTGCAAGGTTGTCGTCAGATGAAGGCGGTGCATGCGATGCGCCGCGACGGACTGATCGATGGACCGTCAGTCGGTCCGCTTCGTCTTCAGCAGGATGTGCCTGGCGATGCCGCGCACGATGTTGACCTCCTCGCGCTCCAGGCCTGAGCGCGCGAAGAGCCGACGTAGCCGTGACATGAGCTTCTTCGGATTGGCCGGATCAAGGAACTCGAGCGCGACCAGTGCGCTTTCCAGATGCGCGAACATGCTTTCGATCTCGTCGCTCGCCGCCATCTGCGCGCGCGTACTGGCGGATTCGGCCTGCGCTGCCCCGGCTCCCCCAGCGGACGAGCCGTCGGTCGTTTCGTCATCAGAGAGATACGCAGTGCGTAGCTCGTAGGCGAGCACCTGCACCGCCTGCGCGAGATTGAGCGAGCTATAGGCGGGATTGGCCGGAATATGTGCGAGCGCGCTGCATCGCTCGACGTCCTCGTTCGACAAACCCGTGCGCTCGTTGCCGAACACCAGCGCGATCTCGCCGTGTACCGCCTCTTCGTGCGCGGCGGCGGCCGCCGCGCGCGGCGCCCATTGGGGCGGTCCGTATTCGCGCAGACGCGCGGTCAGCGCGACCGACCAGTGGACGCCGGTCAGCGCATCGGCGAGCGTCGGCACCACGTGCACGGAGGCGAGCACGTCGTCGGCGCCACTGGCCATCGCGATTGCTTCGGGATCGCTATGCACGTTCGCCACGCGCGGGGACACCAACACGAGCCGCGAAAAACCCATGGTTTTCAGCGCGCGCGCCGCGGCGCCGACATTGCCCGGATGGCTGGGCTCGACGAGCACGAAACGCGTCGAGGTAAAGCCGCCGCGCAAATCGGCCACGGCGGGGTCGGAAGAATGGTGCGTGTGATCCACGATGAAACTCTGCTGGCCAGGTGACTCAAGACGCGTATGGTAGCGCCAACGGGCGCTGGTGCCGAATCAGACCGATGCGCGGGCACGCGCGGACTCAGGTAAAATACCGCTTTTCGCGTCCGGCGCCGGCATTCGCCCCAGGCTTGCGCTGAACCGGCCGCACTGTTCTTATTCAATTCGTCTCCGTCGACGGAATGCGCTCCGGCATGATAGCCGGCTGGCGTTCCGTGCTGTGTTTGCGTCGCTGCGGCGCCCGTCGGCGCAGGTTTCGCGCTCATTTACCGGCCAGCAGCCGTGCTGCCCCGGCTCAAGGATCAGTTTATGCATCCCATGCTCAATATCGCTGTGAAGGCCGCGCGCCGCGCAGCTCAGATCATCAACCGCGCGTCGCTCGATCTCGACCTGATCCAGGTCAGCAAGAAGCAGCACAACGATTTCGTCACGGAGGTCGACAAAGCGTCCGAAGCGGCGATCATCGAAACGCTGAAGACCGCCTATCCCGATCACGCCATCCTCGCCGAAGAGTCGGGCAAGTCGGACCACGAGTCCGAATACCAGTGGATCATCGATCCGCTCGACGGCACCACCAACTTCATCCACGGCTTCCCGTACTACTGCGTGTCGATCGCGCTCGCTCACAAAGGCGTCGTCACGCAGGCCGTCGTCTACGATCCGAACCACAACGATCTGTTCACCGCATCGCGCGGCCGTGGCGCGTTCCTCAACGATCGCCGCCTCCGCGTAGCGAGGCGTGACCGCCTTGCCGACTGCCTGATCGGCACCGGTTTCCCGTTCCGCGCGCAGGACAGCCTCGAATCGTACGGCCGCCAGTTCGCCGAAATGACCGAAGCCTGCGCGGGTCTGCGCCGTCCGGGTGCTGCCGCGCTCGATCTGGCCTACGTCGCAGCCGGCCGCATGGACGGTTTCTTCGAGCAGGGCCTGAGCGCATGGGACGTCGCGGCGGGCAGCCTGCTGATCACCGAAGCCGGCGGTCTGGTCGGCAACTACACGGGCGATTCGGACTTCCTGCACGTCGGCGAAGTCGTCGCGGGCAACCCGAAGGTCTACGCGCAGATGATTCCTATCCTGTCGCGCTTCAGCCGCACGCATCAGCAGTCGGCTTGAGGGGCGCCGCCGCGGCCGGTCCGCGGCAACGACGTGTAACGGTGGTGCAGAAAGCGGCTTCGGCCGCTTTTTTGTTGGCGGCGCTGCAACGCGCGAGGCTTCGTGCGACAACGCTCGGAGTTGCCAGGGCAGGACTCGGCCGGGACCGTTCCGTGATTCGCTCGGCCGCATGGGTCACAACGCTGCTGCAGACTTTCTTCGCGATCTCGTACGGGCTGCTCGCGCCAATCGTCGGGACGATGCAAGGCGGTGCGCTGATCAGCACGGTCGTCGGGCATTTCGTCGCGCGTGCGTATGTGCCGCTGATCCGCTCCGCAGCCGATCTCGCGATGGGCGCGATGATGCTCACCGCGAAAATGCCGGCGAAGTGGATCATCGTCGTGTTCGGCTGCTTCATCGCGCTGCTGATGTGGCTCGCGAAACACAGGCCGCGATCGGTTCAATCATGCTGCCATACGATTTTTGCGTTAGCCATCGGCCGTTCGGGCAGGGTCCGTTCGCCGCGCCGGCGGGTTAAACTCACGCCCTGAGCATCTACCGCAAGAAGACACGAAGGATGGGCATTCAAACCGCAGCGGCCAACGACGTCGCACAACACACGCCGATGATGCAGCAGTACCTGCGCATCAAGGCGGAGCATCCGGGCACGCTGGTGTTCTACCGGATGGGCGACTTCTACGAACTCTTTTTCGACGACGCGGAGAAAGCCGCGCGCCTGCTCGACCTGACGCTCACGCAGCGCGGCGCGTCGGCGGGCAATCCGATCAAGATGGCCGGGGTGCCGCATCACTCGGTCGAGCAGTATCTGGCCAAGCTCGTGAAGCTCGGCGAATCCGTTGCGATTTGCGAACAGATCGGCGACCCGGCCACGTCGAAAGGCCCGGTCGAGCGCAAGGTCATGCGCGTGGTCACGCCGGGCACGCTGACCGACGCCGCGCTGCTGTCCGACAAGAGCGACGTCTATCTGCTCGCGCTGTGCGTCGCGCACAATCGCCGCGGTGTCGCGACGAGCGTCGGTCTCGCGTGGCTCAACCTCGCGAGCGGCGCGCTGCGCCTTGCCGAAGTCGCGCCCGATCAGGTCGCTGCCGCACTGGAGCGCATCCGCCCCGCGGAAATTCTGGTCGCCGATGCCACCGTCGATTCGGCCAGTTGGGCACCCCCCGTCAACGCCGGCGCGCTCAAGCGCGTGCCCGCCTGGCACTTCGATATTACGTCGGGCACGAAGCGCCTGTGCGATCAGCTCGAAGTCGCGAGCCTCGATGGCTTCGGCGCGCATTCGCTCGGTTGCGCATGCGGCGCGGCCGGCGCGTTGCTGCTGTACGCGGCGTCCACGCAGGGCCAGCAGTTGCGTCACGTGCGCAGCCTGAAGGTCGAACACGAATCCGAATACATCGGTCTCGACCCGGCCACGCGCCGTAATCTCGAACTTACGGAGACGCTGCGCGGCACCGAATCGCCGACCCTGTGCTCGCTGCTCGACACCTGCTGCACGACGATGGGTAGCCGCCTGCTGCGCCACTGGCTGCATCATCCGCCGCGCGATTCGGCGCTCGCGCAGGCGCGTCAGCAGGCGATCGGTGCGTTGCTCGACGCGCCGCCGGGCGCCGATCTCGATACGTTGCGCAGCGCGTTGCGGCAGATTTCGGACATCGAACGGATCACCGGACGTCTCGCGCTGCTGTCGGCGCGGCCGCGCGACCTGTCGAGCCTGCGAGATACCTTCATCGCGCTGCCTGCGTTGCGCGCGCAGCTCGCGGCGGTGGCATCGAACGCGGATTCGCTCGCGCGCATCGACGCGGCGCTCGAACCGCCGCAAGCGTGCGTCGAACTGCTCATTCGCGCGGTCGCGCAGGAGCCGGCCGCGATGGTGCGCGACGGCGGCGTCATCGCGCGTGGATACGACGCCGAACTCGACGAGCTGCGTGATATTTCTGAGAACTGCGGGCAGTTCCTGATCGATCTCGAAGCACGCGAACGCGCGCGCACCGGCATCAACAATCTGCGCGTCGAGTACAACAAGGTGCACGGCTTCTATATCGAAGTCACGCGCGGCCAGACCGACAAGGTGCCCGACGACTATCGCCGGCGGCAAACGCTGAAGAACGCCGAGCGCTACATCACACCCGAGCTGAAGACTTTCGAGGACAAGGCGCTGTCTGCGCAGGAACGCGCACTCGCTCGCGAACGCGGGCTGTACGACGCATTGCTGCAATCGTTGCTGCCGTTCATTCCCGACTGTCAGCGCGTTGCGCTCGCGCTCGCCGAACTCGATCTGCTCGCCGCGTTCGGCGAACGCGCCCGCGCGCTCGACTGGGTCGCACCGACGTTCTCGGCCAACGCGGGCATCGACATCGAGCAGGGCCGACATCCGGTCGTCGAGGCGCAGGTCGAGCAGTTCATCGCCAACGACTGCACGCTCGCGACCGAGCGCAAGCTGCTGCTGATCACCGGCCCGAACATGGGCGGTAAGTCGACCTTCATGCGCCAGACCGCGCTGATCGCACTGCTCGCGTACGTGGGCAGCTACGTGCCGGCGCGGCGCGCGACCTTCGGACCGATCGACCGCATCTTCACGCGCATCGGCGCGGCCGACGACCTCGCCGGCGGCCGCTCGACCTTCATGGTCGAGATGACCGAAGCGGCCGCCATCCTCAACGACGCGACACCGCAAAGCCTCGTGCTGATGGACGAGATCGGCCGCGGCACGTCGACGTTCGACGGCCTCGCACTCGCGTGGGCGATCGCGCGGCATCTGCTCGCGCACAACGGCTGCTACACGCTGTTCGCGACGCACTACTTCGAGCTGACGCAACTGCCCGCGGAGTTTCCGCACGCGGCCAACGTGCATCTGTCGGCGGTCGAGCATGGGCACGGCATCGTGTTCCTGCACGCGGTCAACGAAGGGCCAGCCAATCAGAGCTACGGCCTGCAGGTCGCGCAGCTCGCCGGCGTGCCGAACGCGGTGATCCGCGCGGCGCGCAAGCATCTCGCGCATCTGGAGCAGCAATCGGCCGCGCAGCCCGCGCCGCAGCTCGATCTGTTTGCCGCGCCGTCACCGATGCTCGTCGAAGACGCAGACGACGACAACGATGCCGATTCCAGCGCGACATCAGCGTCACCCGCGATGCAGACACTCGTCGCGCGCCTTCGCGGCATCGACCCGAATGATCTGCGGCCGCGCGAAGCGCTCGATCTGCTGTACGAATTGCATGAACTGGCCGTCGCGCCGGATGCGGACCACTGACACCCCGAGGCGCCAGCTGCACCCGCGCGGGATTCGCGCGGCGCTGCGCGACGTGCTCGCGTCAACGGGCGGCATCGTTGTGCTCGCGGCAGTGTGCGGGTGGACTGCGCCAGCGCACGCCGAAACCTCGCGCTTCGCGTTCGCGGTGATCTCCGACACGATGCACAGCCCCGCCGACGAAGCGGCCACGCAACGGCTGCTCGAGGCGATCGGGCGCGAGCGCGATGTGCGCTTCATCGTCTACAACGGCAATCTGAAGGGGCCGAAGGAGGTATGCCGCGATGCGGTGTTCGAGCGCCGCCACGCGCTGCTCGACAGCTCGCGCGCGGCCCTCTTCTTTATCCCCGGCCAGCATGACTGGGTCGATTGCGGCACGGCCGAAGCCGGCGGCTTCGATCCGGTCGAGCGGCTCGACCAGATGCGGCAAACAATGTTCGCCGATCCGACATCGATGGGGCAGAACCCGATCGCGCTGACGCGCGAAAGCGAGGTGTCGCGCTTTCGACCGTTCCGCGAAAACGTGCGCTGGGTGGTGAACGACAAAGCGAACGATAAAGCGAACGACAAAGCCGGCAACATCGTCTTCATCGGCCTGAATGCGCCGGGTCCGAACAATCACTACCTGAGCGCGGGCGGCCGCAACGGTGAGTTCGAAGATCGTGTGATCGCCAACGCATTCTGGCTCGAGCACGCGGGCGAATATGCGAAGCGCCGCGACGCCCGCGCGATCGTCGTGTTCATTCAAGGCGACTTCGACCCCGAGCGTTACGAGCGGCCCGAACGGTTCGCATGGCTGCACTTCGCACACAGCTCGCGCCGTGACGGCTTTCTCGAATTCAAGCGCAGTCTCGTCAAGCTCGCGCAGATTTTCCCCGGACCCGTAGTCGTCATTCATGCCGACGACGAACGCGCTTCGGGCGGTTTTGTCATCGACCAGCCGCTACGCAACGACAAGGGAATGGTCGTGACGAATCTCACGCGCATTGCACTTGCGCCGCGTGATCGTCATAACCAGTGGATTCAGATTGAAGCGGATTTCGGCAGGAGGACGCCGTTCAAGGTCAGCGTGCGCGACGTGCCGAAGCAGATGCCCCTTCCGACCACGCCGCCGGTCTTGCCGCCCGCCTCGCCGCGCGAGGAATCCGGCGCGTCGATGCCGGGTGCGCCGGAGATGCCGAATGTGGAAGGGTTCGGGCCGGCTTCGGAATTGCCGCCGGTATTGCAGACGCCCGGAGAGTCGCCGGACCAGCAGCCGCACATCCCGTCCGACCAGGGTGGTGGCGACTACGGGCCCGCGATTTCGATGCCGCCGGGGTCGATACTGCCAGCGTCGCCAGCCTTGCCGGCATCGGTGCCGCCTGCCCCCGCGACGACACCGCGCATGCCTGCAAGCTCAGTGCAGGGTCGGTTTTGAGCTGTCTTCGTCGTCCTCGTCTTCATCGTCGTCAAGGACTTCGAGGCCGTCCGCGCCGTGCGCGTGCTCGTGTTCGATTTCGTCTTCGGTAGCAGGACGCACGTCCTTCACGGTCAACGCGAAACGCAGCGCCATGCCGGCGAGCGGATGATTGCCATCGAGCACGACCTTGTCTTCCGCGACGTCGGTCACCACGTACACCAGCGAATCGATTTCCTCGTCGCCATCTTCGGGTGTGCCTTCGAACTGCATGCCGACTTCCAGCGGTTCCGGGAAGCGATCGCGCGGCTCGATCTTCACGAGCTCGGGATCGTACTCGCCGAACGCGTCTTGCGGTTCGAGCTGGATCTGGGTCTCGAAGCCGGCTTCGTGGCCGTCGAGCTCTTCCTCGATCTTGGGGAACGTGCCATCATAGCCGCCGTGCAGATAGACCATCGGCTCTTCGCTTTCCTCAATCAGATTGCCCTGCGCATCCGATAGCTTGTAGGCGACCGACACGACGGTGTTCTTTGCGATTTTCATTCGACTCTCCAGAATACAACTCACATTATACGATGCCCAGGCGGCCCAACCACCTCCCGGCCGATGCAGCTTCGGCACGCAATTCGTCGTCTGCTGCAAAGCCGGCCACGCAACCCGTTGTTCCGCCCTCGCCCGACATTCCGACCGTACTGCTCAGCAATCTGAGCCCGTCGGAATTCATGCGCCGCTACTGGCAGAAGAAGCCACTGCTGATCCGTCAGGCAGTTCCCGACATCGAAGCGCCGCTGTCACGCGACGAACTATTCGAGCTCGCCGATCAGGACGACGTCGAAGCGCGCCTGATCACGCACTTCCGCAACAAATGGCAGCTGGAGCACGGCCCGTTCGCGCCCGACGAACTGCCGTCGGTCAAGCAGCGCGCGTGGACGCTGCTCGTGCAGGGTGTGGACCTGCACGCCGACCGCGCGCGCGCGTTGCTCGACCGTTTCCGCTTCGTGCCGGACGCACGCCTCGACGACCTGATGATTTCGTATGCGAGCGACGGCGGTGGCGTCGGCCCCCACTTCGATTCCTACGATGTGTTTCTTTTGCAAGTAAAGGGCAAGCGCCGCTGGCGCATCAGCGCGCAGAAAGATCTGACATTGCAACCCGGCTTGCCTTTGAAAGTTTTACAGCACTTCGAGCCCGACGAGGAGTGGGTGCTCGAGCCCGGCGACATGCTGTACCTGCCGCCGCACATCGCGCACGACGGCATTGCCGAAGGCGAATGTATGACCTGTTCGATCGGTTTTCGCGCGCCGTCCGAGAGCGAGCTGACCGCGCAGTTCCTCTACCATCTGGCCGAGCGCGGCGAGGCCGCGGGCAAGGCCGGCGCGCTCTATCGCGATCCGCAGCAGGCCGCCGTCGAGCGGCCGGCCGAGCTGCCCGCGGCGCTCGTCGAACGGGTGGGCGCGATCCTTGCTAAAGTGCGGTGGAATGAGCAGGACATTGCGTCGTTCCTTGGCACCTACCTCAGCGAACCGAAGCCGAGTGTGGTGTTTGATCCGCCGCAACGGCCGCTCAACGAAGCCCGTTTCGCCGGCGCGGTGTCGAAAGCCGGTCTGCGGCTCGACCGCAAGACTAACCTGTTGTATGAACGTCGTTTTTTCTTCGTAAATGGAGAAGAAATAACGTGGAGTGGCGCGAAAAAATGGCTGTTTGATCTCGCAAATCTGCGATGCATGAGTGCGAAACGCTTTGTAACACTATCACACGATTCATCGGTGACAGCACTGCTACACGAGTGGTATCGTGCGGGCTGGATACAGGTGGGCGAGGTTGCGTAACTCTGCCCACGTGCTATACCGTACAGTGAAATTTTGTATGAGAAAGACAACGTATTGACCCCGGATTTATCGACTGTCAGTACGAAAGTGCATATAATTTCCGCCCAAGCCGTAGGGAAGATTCCAGCTCATCAAAAGAGCTTCTCCACCAGCGGCCCAGGTCGGTGTTGGAGCACATTACCGGTTTTATTTTGCGCTGTTGCTTACCTTTAAACCATAAAAGGACGTGATCATGAAGAAATCCCTCCTCGTAGCATCCCTGTTGGCAGCTGTGGCACTCGCTGCATGCAACAAGAGCAGCGACCAGGCCGCTGCACCGGCTAGCGATGCAGCTGCTGCTTCGGCACCGGCTGCTGCTGCGAGCGAAGTCGCATCGGCACCGGCTGCCGCTGCTTCGGAAGCCGCTCCGGCAGCGGCTGCTGCTTCGGACGCAGGCGCTGCTGCTTCGGACGCAGCTGCTTCGGCTGCTGCTCCGGCTTCGGGCGCAAGCCAGTAAGCTGTCGCGTAGGGTTCGCCTCTGGGCGAAAACTGCTCCGGGAAATCGTCGCGATTTCCCGGGCAGTCCGGCAAAACGCCACGGATTCATTTCCGTGGCGTTTTGCTTTTTTGGCGCGCGATTTTTCCCGCGTTGACGCCCCGATAACGGCCCCGTCGCCTGAAAAACAAAACGCCGCTTTTTATAGCGGCGTTTATTCCAGCGTACAACCTCACCCGGTTTATCGGGTGTTTGCTCGCGACACTGCGTTCTCTTCGAAGAATTCGCGGACCACGTCGATCTCCCGGGTCCGTTTGAACGGCGGCAGACTCTGCCAGATGCGGCGGCCATACGGCTTATCGACGAGACGCGTATCGCAGATCATCAGCACACCACGATCGGTCTCCGCACGAATCAGCCGCCCCGCGCCCTGCTTCAGCGTGATCACGGCCTGCGGCAGCTGGTGCACGGCGAACGGGCTCAAGCCTTTCTTCGTCAGTGCATCGAGCCGCGCGGCCAGCACGGGGTCGTCCGGTGGCGCAAACGGCAGCTTGTCGATGACCACCAGCGACAGCGCGTCGCCGCGCACGTCCACGCCCTCCCAGAAGCTCTGACTGCCGACCAGAATCGCATTGCCGTACGCGCGAAAGCGGTCGAGCAA
Organism: Paraburkholderia sp. HP33-1; assembly: GCF_021390595.1. NCBI lineage: Bacteria > Pseudomonadati > Pseudomonadota > Betaproteobacteria > Burkholderiales > Burkholderiaceae > Paraburkholderia > Paraburkholderia sp. HP33-1. The sequence goes on from NZ_JAJEJR010000001.1 coordinate 2,095,088, forward strand.
TTCGGTACGGCTCGCGTCGCCCTGCACGAGCAACGGATAGTCCCAGCCGCGCGCCTCGATCACATCGCGCAGCTTCATCGAGATGCGGTCCACCGCACGCAGCGTCGTGCACAACATGAATACGCCGCCACCGGATGCTTCGATCGCAGGCAACGCGGCATCGAACACGGCGTCGGTGAACGTCGGCGATGAGGGTTGCGGCAGGTTGCGCGGCACGTAGAGGAGCCCTTGCGTCGGATAGTCGAACGGGCTCGGCAATGTCATCGAGCGTTTCGAGTTCAGGCCCATCTGCGCGGCATAGTGCGTGAAGTCGCCGCGCACCGACAACGTCGCTGACGTGAAGATCCACGCGCGCGGCACACCGGCGCGCTGCTTTGCGAAAATCGGCGCAACCGACAGCGGCGTTTCGTGCAGTTGTACCGTGTGCGAGAACACCTCGACCCAACGCACTTTTTCGTTCGGATCGGCGCGCTCAGAGTTGGCGTCACCGTCGCGTGTGGCTACCGCGTCGCGTTCGGCGCTCGTCGGCGGCGTGGTCCAGCCGCCCAGCACGTCCTGCAACTCGCGCGCGCGACGCAGACAAGAGCCGAGCGATTCGGCTCGCTCGGCCTGCCCCGCCAACGCCGAGGCCAACGCGTCGAGCTCGGCTTCGAGCGTCTCCAGCGCGGAGAACAGCGGGTGATCATCGGGCAACTGGCCGATCGACAGACGCACCGTGTCTTCCTTGAACGCGAGGCGCACGTCGCGCGCCGCGCGCTCGAGCGTCGCGCCGAGCTTGACCCAGTCGACCGCATCGCGTGCATGGCCGAGGCCCTCGGCGATCGAATCGCGCGCGAGTTCGAGAAACTGCGCGGTCGACAACGTCTCGCCAAAAAACAGCGTAGCGGTTTCGGGCAGCTGATGCGCTTCGTCGAAGATGACCGTGTTCGCGGTCGGCAGCAGCTCGGCCATGCCGGTATCGCGCAACATGATGTCCGCGAAAAACAGGTGGTGATTGACCACCACGATATCGGCCTGCTGCGCTTCGCGGCGCGCCTGCATCACGAAGCAGTCCTTGTAATGCGGACACTCCTGGCCGAGACAGTTGTCGCGCGTCGATGTGACCATCGACCACACCTGCGCGGTCTCCGGCACACTCGCGAGTTCGGCCTTGTCGCCGGTGCGCGTGATCTTCGCGAAGCGCACGATGTCCTGCAGATACGAGGTTTCCTGGCGCGACGGCAGACGGCCGTTGTCGGCGGTACGTTGCAGGTAGTAGTGGCACAGGTAGTTCGCGCGGCCCTTCAGCATCGCGACCGACACCGGTACCGCGAGTGCGTCGCGCACGGTCGGAATGTCGCGCTGGAACAGCTGATCCTGCAGATGCTTGGTGCCGGTGGAGACGATCACCTTGCCGCCCCACAGCATGGCCGGCACGAGGTACGCATAGGTCTTGCCGGTACCGGTACCCGCTTCGACGATCAACGTGTTCTCACCGCCTTCCACGCCATCAGTTTCGGCGCTGTTCCCGCTCGACTCCGAGGCGGTATCGGCGCCCGTCTGCTGCAAGCGCCGCCCCGGGCGCTTCTGTGCCTCGAACATCGCGGGCTCGGGCATCGTGCGGCCCGACGCTTCCAGCGCCGCGGCAACCGCGCGCGCCATCTCGATCTGCGACGCACGCGGCCGATAGCCGTCGATCTGCCTCGCAAGCAGACCGTTGTCGGCGAAGATATCTTCGAGCTCGCTCGCGCGGCGCCGACTCAGCGACGCACCCGGCACCGACGCGGCCGTGCCGGATGCTGATGCGTTGCCCGGCGCGGCCCGGGATGAAGTGTCATGCGGTGAATTCAAGGCAAGCGTTCCTGCTAAGTCCGGCTCGCGCGCTGCGCGCCCGGCGCCTGCCAGGCCGCGAACTCAGGCGCGCGCGTCCGGTTCGAGCTGCAATTGCAGCAAGATGATGGTGTCCTTGACTTTGAGTTTGCGCTTTTTCAGGCGCTGCAACTCGAAGTCGTCGATGCCAGGCTCATCCGACATCCGGTCGATCAAGCGGTCGAGTCCACTATGCTCCGATTCCAGTTGCAGAATGCGGTCGCGAAGTGTGTTCGCGTCGATGACGTGATGACGATCGCGCATGCTCGCCTCCTCTGGTCGGCGGCACGAACCGCGTGCGCGCGGTCCGATGCCTGAGGTTGCTGTCCGGCTCAAAACGCATTACGGCGACTACGGCGGCCCTGGGCACGAGCGCGACGGCTCACGCTACGGCACAGCCACTACGGCACATTTACTGTTGCTCTTGTTGCTGTTTTTGCTGCTCTTCGAGTTGTTGCTGCTTCAATTCGTCCTGACGCTTCTGCTCGGCCTTCTCGGCGGCCTGCTTCTGACGCGTTTCGACATCGAGCTTATGCTGCGCGGCGTCGGCCTGCTTCCGCTCGAAATTCTCCTGCTTCTGCTGGCGCTCCGCGGCCTTTTGCGCACCCTGCTGACGCGCTTCCTCGAGCTTGCGCTGGTAATCGCTCTGCTTCTGGTCGTAAGCCTGCTGATTGGCCGCCGCCTGTGCCGGCGTAATGCCGCGCTGCGCCTGGTCGAGCGCATGCTGGCGCTGCTTTTCCTGATACGCCTGCGCATTGGCTTCGCGCTGCGGCGCCTCGGCCTCGCGCTGCGCCTGATCGAGCGCATGCTGACGCTGCTTTTCCTGATACGCCTGCTCGTTGCGCGCGTCTTCGGCGGCACGTTGCGGCGCTTCCGCCTCGCTTCGCGCGCGGCGCAATGCGGTGCGCTCGTCGCGCTCGCGGGCGCGCTGCGCGCGCTGCTCGGCGTCGAGCGCGAGCTGTTCCTTGCGGATGTCCGCCTGCACGGTGCGCATCGCGTCGCGCGCGCGGTTCAGACAGTGATTGACGAAGAAGCGGCTGTAGCAGTTGTGCTGCGCGACCGCGTATTGATAGTTGTTGTCGTCGGAGCGCTGATTGAGCACCTGTTGCCGCTCCTCGAACGATTTGTCCAGCGCGGCTGCGTCACTCGCGCTTTGGGGGCTGCCGACGGTTGCGGCAGCTTGCGGCCCCGATGCCATGCCTTGCGCGGGCGCCGCGCTCTGCGCCACCGCCGACACCGGCACGGCGAGCGCCGAAGCGATCACGCACGACACCGCGACCGACACGAGCGAACGACGGAACAAGCGCGATGAAACGAGCGGCAATTGAGACGAGCCCCGAGACGAACCCGGCAGCGATCCTGACGCCAGCGAAGTGACCAGGCGGTTGATGGACAAGGAGATTGGCAACGTCGTAGAGGGTCCACGGAACATGCCCGAAATTCTAACACCCCGCGCTTGAGCCCTTTGGCATTTATGGCAAAATGCCCCGCTCTAGCAACCTGGTCGCGGCACACGCCCGGCCTGTCCCGATTTGCCGCCCGCGCGCGGCCCATCACTGAGTCCGCAGGAACACCAAGACCTTATGACGGAAACCGTAGCACTCAAGATCGTCCAGCGCATCGCCACCGAACTGTCCGTCCAGCCGCGCCAGGTCGCGGCCGCGGTGGAACTTCTCGACGAAGGCGCGACCGTTCCGTTCATCGCCCGTTACCGCAAGGAAGTGACCGGCAATCTCGACGACACGCAACTGCGTAATCTCGAGGAACGCCTGCTGTATCTGCGCGAACTGGAAGACCGGCGCGCGGCGATCATCGCGAGCATCGAGGAACAGGGCAAGCTCACCGACGAGCTGCGCAGCGCGATCGAAGGCGCCGACAGCAAACAGGTGCTGGAAGACCTCTATCTGCCGTACAAGCCGAAGCGCCGCACGCGCGCGCAGATCGCGCGCGAAGCCGGTTTGCAACCGCTCGCCGACGCCTTGCTCGGCAATCCGCTGCTCGATCCGCAAACCGAAGCCGCCGCCTACGTGGACGCCGAAAAGGGCGTCGCTGACGTGAAGGCCGCGCTCGACGGCGCGCGCGACATCCTCTCCGAACAGTTCGGCGAAACGGCCGAGCTGCTCGGCAAGCTGCGCGACTACCTGTTCAACCAGGGCGTGGTGTCGTCGAAGGTCGTGGAAGGCAAGGAAACCGCGGAAGAAGAGAAGTTCCGCGACTACTACGACTACGCCGAAACGATCCGCACGGTGCCGTCGCATCGCGCGCTCGCGCTGTTCCGCGGCCGCAATGCCGGCGTGCTGATGATCAAGCTCGGGCTTGGCGAAGAGCTCGACGCGCAGGTGCCGCATCCGGGCGAAGCGCTGATCGCGCGGCACTTCGGCATCGCCAATCAGAACCGCCCCGCCGACAAGTGGCTCTCCGACGTATGCCGCTGGTGCTGGCGCGTGAAGGTGCAGCCGCACCTCGAAAACGAGCTGCTGACCAACCTGCGCGACGAAGCCGAACACGAAGCGATTCGCGTATTCGCGCGCAATCTGAAGGATCTGCTGCTCGCGGCGCCCGCGGGCCCGAAGGCCGTGATCGGTCTCGATCCGGGCTTACGCACCGGCGTGAAGGTGGCGGTGGTCGACCGCACCGGCAAGGTGCTCGCGACCGACACGATCTACCCGCACGAACCACGCCGCGACTGGGACGGCTCGCTCGCGAAGCTTGCGCGAATCGCCGCGCAGACGCAGGCAGAGCTGATCAGCATCGGCAACGGCACCGCATCGCGTGAGACGGACAAGCTCGCCAGCGAACTGATCGCGCGTCATCCTGAACTGAAGTTGCAGAAGATCGTCGTGTCGGAAGCGGGCGCGTCGGTGTACTCGGCGTCCGAACTCGCCGCGAAGGAATTCCCCGACATGGACGTGTCGCTGCGCGGCGCGGTATCGATTGCGCGCCGTCTGCAGGACCCGCTCGCCGAGCTCGTGAAGATCGAGCCGAAGGCGATCGGCGTCGGCCAGTATCAGCACGACGTGAACCAGCGCGAACTCGCGCGCTCGCTGGACGCGGTCGTCGAAGATTGCGTAAACGCGGTCGGCGTCGATGCGAACACGGCGTCGGTCGCCCTGCTCGCCCGCGTGTCGGGGCTCAATGCAACGCTCGCGCGCAACATCGTCGACTATCGCGATGCGAACGGGCCGTTCCCGTCGCGCGAGCATCTGCGCAAGGTCCCGCGTCTCGGTGACAAGACCTTCGAGCAGGCAGCCGGCTTCCTGCGCATCAACAACGGCGAGAATCCGCTCGACCGCTCGTCGGTGCACCCAGAAGCATATCCGGTCGTCCAGCGCATCCTCGCGAAGATCAGCAAGCAGGCCGGCGAAGTGCTCGGCAATCGCGACGCGTTGCGCGGACTGTCACCCATCGAATTCGTCGACGAACGTTTCGGTCTGCCAACCGTGCGCGACATTCTGGTCGAGCTCGAAAAGCCTGGCCGCGATCCGCGTCCCGAGTTCAAGACCGCGACGTTCCGCGAAGGTGTCGAGAAGGTCAGCGACCTGATCCCGGGCATGGTGCTCGAAGGCGTCGTGACGAACGTCGCGGCGTTCGGCGCGTTCATCGATGTCGGCGTGCATCAGGATGGTCTCGTGCACGTGTCGGCGATGTCGACGAAGTTCGTCAAGGACCCGCACGAGGTCGTGAAGGCCGGTCAGATCGTCAAGGTCAAGGTGCTCGAAGTCGACGTGAAGCGCCAGCGCATTGCGCTGACGATGCGTCTCGACGACGAACCCGGCGCGGCGGCCGCGCGCAGCGGCGGCGCAGCGCAGGAGCACGGCGGCTCGGGGGCCAACTCCAATCGCGGCGGCGCGGGACGCGGCGCGCCGCAACGCTCGCGCGAACCCGAGCCGGGTGGCGCGATGGCGGCCGCGTTTGCGAAGCTCAAGCAGAAGTAAGCGACTTACACACGCGTATAAACAAAAAGCCCACGCATTCGCGTGGGCTTTTTGTTTGCGCTTCCGCACACCCCGTCAAATCTCGATCTTCGTTCCCAGTTCCACGACCCGGTTAGCCGGGATGCTGAAGAAGTCGGTCGGCTTCGCGGCATTCTGATGCATCCACGCGAACACACGCTCGCGCCACACCGACATGCCCGGCAATTGCGTCGGCACCACCGTCTCGCGCGCGAGGAAGAACGACGTGTCCATCATTTCGAAGGTCATATCGTGCGTGCGTCCGACCTCGAGCAGCACCGCCTTGACGTCGGGTGTTTCGTTAAAGCCGTAGGCTGCCTTCACGAGATACAGGCCACCCTCCATGTCTTTCACGGTCACGCGGTCGGCATCTTTCACATACGGAATGTCGCGCGTGATGAAGGTCAGGAAAATCGTGCGCTCGTGCAGCACCTTGTTGTGCTTCAGATTGTGCAGCAGGCTCACCGGGACCAGTGCGTCGCTGCCGGTCAGATAGATCGCGGTGCCCGAGACGCGATGCGGCGGATGCGCGAGCAGGCCCTGCAGGAACGGCATCAGCGGAATGCCGTCGGCGGCCGTGCGTTCCTTCACGATCATCCTGCCCTTGAACCACGTCATCAACAGGAAGAACAGCAGGCCACCGATGCACAGCGGCAACCAGCCGCCCTCTTCGACCTTCAGCAGGTTCGCGCCGAAAAAGCCCATGTCGACCACCATGAACACGCCGATGATGAGCCCGACAAGCAGCTTGTTCCACTTCCACACTTTCACCATCACGACGCAGGCGAGAATGGTCGTGATCACCATCGTTGCCGTCACCGCGATACCGTACGCGGCCGCGAGATTGTCGGAGCTCTTGAACGCAATCACGATGCACAGAATGATGAACAGCAGCATCCAGTTCACGACTGGCACATAGATCTGTCCGATCGCGAGCTCGGACGTGTGCAGCACCTTCATGCGCGGCACGTAGCCGAGCTGGATCGCCTGGCTCGTCAGCGAGTACGCGCCCGAAATCACCGCCTGCGACGCGATCACCGTCGCCACCGTCGATAGCACGACGAGCGGCAGCAGCGCCCAGTCAGGCGCGAGCAGGAAGAACGGATTTTCGATCGCCTTCGGGTCGCGCATCAGCAGCGCGCCCTGGCCAAAGTAGTTCAGCACCAGCGACGGCATCACGAGTACGTACCACGCCATGCGGATAGGTTGCGCGCCGAAGTGCCCCATGTCCGCGTACAGCGCTTCGGCACCGGTCAGCACCAGCACGACCGAGCCGAGCACCACGTAGGCCTGCAACACGTGCGCGGCCATGAACGTGTACGCGTAGTACGGATTGAACGCACGGACGACATTCGGCGACTGCATGATGTGCCACAGGCCCAGCGCAGCGAGCACGAGGAACCACAGTGTCATGATCGGCCCGAACAGACGGCCGACAGTGGCCGTGCCGTGCCGCTGGATCCAGAACAGTACGATCAGGATCACGATGGTCAGCGGAATCACCAGATGCGACAGATGCGGCGCGGCAATCTCAAGACCTTCGACCGCCGAGATCACAGAGATCGCCGGCGTGATCACCGCGTCGCCGTAAAACATGCAGGCGCCGAAGATGCCGAGCATCATCAGAACGCCGGCCATTTTCGTCTTCTGATCTACCGAGCGCAGCGCCAGCGCCATCAGCGCGAGGACGCCGCCCTCGCCGTTGTTGTCGGCGCGCATCACGAACAGCACGTACTTGACGCTGACTACGATCACGATCGCCCAGAACAGCAGCGAGATCACGCCAAGGATCGACTGATCGGTCAACGGGATACCGTGCGACGGGCTGAACGCTTCCTTCAGCGAGTACAACGGGCTCGTGCCGATATCGCCGAACACCACTCCGATCGCGGCAATCGCAAGGGAGGGTAGCGGCTGCTTGTGTACGTGATTGTTATCTGTCATGGACGCGAGGGAATCCGTTTCCGGGCGGAAAAAACGACCGCTATTCTAAACTGCCCATCCAGCACCGCCCGCCTTGTTGTGGATACGCCACGTGGATGTCCGCGCAGTGTAGCACTGCGGTATGGACGCGTCTGCCGCGATCCCGGTGTCGCGACAGCCGCGGCGCGCGCATAAAAAACGGAGCCCATCAGGCTCCGTTTTGCGATACCGCCATGACGCGCACGGCTTCGCGTTACTTGTCCGACGACTCCTCGGCCTGCGCGATACCGCGTTTGATCCACGCACCGAGGTTGTGCGGACGCACCGTGTCCCACTCCTCGAACGGCTGATGAATCCACGGGTTGGTCGGCAGATACTGCACGTGATAATCGGGCTTAACCTTCGAGCAGCCCTTGTACCACAGCACCGCCGAGCGCACCGCGGTGATCGCCGGATAGCGGTCCTTCAGATGCTGCTGCACGCGCGCAAGCGTGACACCGGAATCGACGAGGTCGTCGACGAGCAGCACGTTGCCGTGCAGTTCGCCGCGCGTCATCGTGATGTATTGCGCGATGTCGAGTTCGCCCTGCTGCGTGCCGGCCGCCTCGCGATACGAGCTCGTTGCCAGAATCGCCAGCGGCAGATCATAGATGCGCGACAGCTGGTCGCCGACGCGCAGACCGCCGCGCGCGAGGCACAGGATCTGGTCGAACTTCCAGCCCGATTCGTGCACGGCAAGTGCAAGCACCTCGATCAGCCGGTGATATTCGTCCCAGCCAACCCACAGGTTCTTGTCGTCGTTACGCGGATCTTTCATCGCGATCATCGGTACACCTTGCATCGCTTAGACCTTGAACGGATGACGCAGCAGAATCGTTTCGTCGCGATCCGGACCGGTGGAGACCATGTCGATCGGAATGCCCGCGACTTCCTGCACGCGCGTGAGATACGCACGCGCGTTAGCGGGCAGCTTGTCCCACTCCTTGATGCCGACCGTGCTTTCCTTCCAGCCCGCGAACGTTTCGTAGACCGGCACGCAGCGCGCGACTTCCGTCGCGCCGCGCGGCAGCAGATCGACGTTCTGGCCGTCGATCGTGTAGCCGGTGCACAGCTTCACTTCGTCGAGACCGTCGAGCACGTCGAGCTTGGTCATGCACAGACCCGACACGCCGTTGATCTGGATCGAGCGGCGCAGCGCCGCGACGTCGAGCCAGCCGGTGCGGCGCGGACGGCCGGTGACCGAGCCGAATTCCTTGCCGACGGTGGCGAGTTCAAGGCCGATCGGGTCCTGGCGCGACGCATTGTCCGCGTCGTACAGCTCGCTCGGGAACGGGCCCGAACCGACGCGTGTGCAATACGCCTTGGTGATGCCGAGAATGTAGTTGAGCTTTTGCGGACCGACGCCCGCGCCTGCCGTCGCGGCACCCGCGACGCAGTTGCTTGACGTGACGAACGGATAGGTGCCGTGGTCGATGTCGAGCAGCGTGCCCTGCGCGCCTTCGAACAGCAGATTGCCGCCGTTCGCGTTGACGTCGTACAGACGGCGTGACACGTCGGTGACCATCGGCTTCAGACGGTCGGCGTAGCTCAGCATCGTGTCGAGCGTTTGCTGGAAGTCGACAGCGGCGACGCCCAGGTATTGCGTGAGCACGAAGTTGTGATAGTCGAGGTTTTCGCGCAGACGCTCGGCGAAGGCTTGCGCATCGAACAGGTCCTGCACTCGCAGGCCGCGGCGCGCCACCTTGTCCTCATAGGCCGGGCCGATGCCGCGGCCGGTCGTGCCGATCTTGCTCGCGCCACGGCGCGCTTCGCGGCCCTGGTCGATGGCGATGTGATACGGCAGGATCAGCGTGGTGGCTTCGGAAATGAACAGGCGTTTCTGGACGTCGATGCCCGCGGCTTCGAGTTCGCCGATTTCCTTGAACAGCGCTTCCGGCGACAACACGACGCCATTGCCGATATAGCACGCGACGCCGGGATGCATGATGCCCGACGGAATCAGACGCAAGATGGTTTTCTTGCCGCCGATGATTAGCGTGTGACCGGCATTGTGACCGCCCTGGAAGCGAACGACGCCCTGAGCGTGGTCCGTCAGCCAGTCGACGATCTTGCCCTTGCCCTCATCACCCCATTGGGTACCCACGACGACGACGTTGCGCCCGGGGTTCACATTCACTGCGCTGGCAGACATGTTGTTTCGTAAGCTGGTTAAAAACGTATTTTACCTAGGTTCGCGGAAGGCTCCGGAATTTTTCCGTTTCCGCTCAACGGTATGCACGTTATGTTGAGTATTGCGAGGGATGCGCGGCTCAAGCGCGCGGTTCGACTACCCACGCGCCATTGCGCTCGACCAGCACCCGGTCGAACGCGAATTCATCGAGATCATGCTTGTGGCCAGGCAGTGCCTGAATCACCACTTCACCGCCATCGCGCAATGCCGCGACCGCGATGCGCAACGCTTCGTCGTGCCGCCACGGCGCGAGGATCGCGCTGCTGCGCGCTTCGATCGGCGAGATGCGCGCGACTTCGCGCAGATCCAGCGAAAAGCCGGTTGCCGCGCGCGCGCGGCCATAGGCCTGGCCGACATGGTCGTAACGGCCGCCGCGCGCGACCGCGTTCGGCACGCCGTCCACGTACGCGGAGAACATCACGCCGCTGTGATAGGCGTAGCCGCGCAGATCGGCGAGGTCGATCATCACTTCGGCGCCGTCGACCTGGCTCGCGAGGAACGCGAGGTCGTCGAGCGCGCGGGCGATCGCCGGCGAATTCGGCAGACGCGCGCGGGCCTCTTCGAGTACCGACGCGTCGCCGTACAGCGTGGGCAGCGCACGCAGCGCATCACGAATCACCGGCGAGAATTGCGCGGTCATCTCGACGAGGCGCGGCACGTCCTTGCCGGCAAGCGCGTCGTAGAGCGCCTCGCCGAGTTCCTCGGCGGCCGGCTCGGCTTCGATCAGCGCCGCCAGCACGCCCGCGTGACACAGGTCAAGACGCACCTTCGCGAGGCCGGCGAGACGCAGCGCGTCGAGCATCAGCTGCTGGATTTCGAGGTCCGCTTCAAGGCCCGCGTGGCCGTAGATTTCCGCACCGATCTGGATCTGCTCGCGCGTCGCATGCAGGCCGCGCGGCCGCGTGTGCGCGACGTTGCCCGCATAGCAAAGACGCGTGACGCCCTGGCGGTTCAGCAGATGCGCGTCGATACGCGCGACCTGCGGCGTGATGTCGGCGCGCAGACCGAGCGTGCGGCCCGACAGCTGATCGACGAGCTTGAAGGTGCGCAGATTCAGATCATGACCGCCGCCAGTCAGCAGCGACTCGAGGTATTCGAGCAGCGGCGGCATCACCATCTCGTAGCCGTACGAGCGGAAACGGTCCAGCAAATGACGCCGCAATTCTTCGATCTTGCGGGCCTCCGACGGCAGCACGTCGGCAATATTCTCGGGAAGCAACCAGGTCGACATCGATACAGTCCTACGGCGTTGAACACGGCGTCTTGAAGCGCCGATGAATGAGTGTGAATGGCGTGCAGCGGCTTGATTCTGGCGGTGAGTACAAACGCGCGCGCCGCGTTTTGCGACGCGCGTCCGACGCGCCGCGCCCTGGCCGGACAGCCGGCGCCATGCTCGAGCGGGCAAAACACGCGGCAAGATGCGCCGGCACGCGGCGTTCGTCAGACAAGGAAGGCCGCTTCAGGTCGCGATGAACAGCAAAATCAGCCCGAGCAACATCACGATGAGCCCGCCGACGCGAATATGATGCGGCGGCCGTTCCGCTATTTTACGGAACGTGTCGCGCCAGGCGCTCGGAAAAACGAAGGGAAACATCCCCTCGATAATCAGCATCAACGCGATCGCGAGCAATAACGAACCAGCTATGTCCATGCGAGTGAAGCGGCCGCGATGCGAATGCCGCGGCCTTCGGTAATCAGCGTTTGCGCGCAGCGGGCGCGGAAGCGTCCGGGGCGGCGCCGCCGGTCGGGCTACGCATGAAGCGGAAGAACTCACTGCTGGAGTCGACCACGATCAGATCGCCCGGCTTGAAGGTCTTCCGGTACGCCTGCATGCTTTGATAAAACTGGTAGAACTGCGGGTCCTTGCCGAACGCTTCGGCGGCGATCTCCGCGGCCTTCGCATCGCCTTCGCCGCGAATGCCCTGTGCCTGCGCAAGCCCTTCTGCAAGCACCGCCTGCTGCTGCGCAAGCGCGTCCGCGCGGATCTGGTTGGCCTCGGCGGCGCCCTTCGCGCGCTCGTCGGCCGCGGCCTGCTCGCGCGCGGCAATCATCCGCTTGAATACCGAGTCGGCCACTGCCGCCGGGAAATCGACCCGCGTGAGCTGCACGTCCACCACCGACACGCCGAGCGATGCAGCGCCCTTGTCCATCGCACCGCGCGCCTCTTCAGCGACCGCCTGCTGCTTGGCAAGCGCGTCGGACAGCGTGAACTTGCCGAACGCGTCACCGAGCGCGCCGCGCGACAGCAGCGCGAGCCGGTCCGGCAGGCTCTGCAGGTCCCCCTTCGTTTCGGCGATCAACTTGAGTGGATCAGTCACGCGAAACTTGATGACCGGATTGACCAGCAGATCGGTTTTGTCGGACGTGACGTAATGGTCTTCGTCGGGTGCGTCGAGGGACTGGATGCGATTGTCGACGAGCGTGACCGTTTGCAGCGGCGGCGGCAGCTTCACGTGCAACCCCGGGCCGAGCAGCGTGGGCGCTGCGTCGCCGCGGGCGGACAGCACGGCCATATGCCGTTGATCGACGACGAACACCATCGACGATGCCGCGAACAGCACGATGACGACGGCGACGACGAGCGCAATGATTCGGTTCATATTCTGGTGCGCTCCTTATTGAACGTCTTCTTCGCGCATGCGATTGCGGAACGCTTCGCGCGAACGCAGCGACGCGGCGCTCGGCCGGCTCGCCGGCGCAGGTGCGGAAGCGGCGGGACCGGACGCCGCTTCGGCGGCAGAGGCTGCCGCAGCACCTGTCTCAGCCGCCGGCGGGGCCGATGCTGCGGCCGCGCTCGCCGCTTGCGGCGCGCTCGCCGCTTGCGGCGCGCCCGCGGCAGCGGCGCCCGAAGCGCCGGCGCCCGCCGCCGCGGCCTGGCGCTCGCGGTTCAGTTCGACGAGCCTGTCGAGCGGCAGATACAGCACGTTGTTGCCGTTCTTCGCGTCGACGAATACCTTGGTCGCGTTCGCGTAGATCTGCTGCATGGTTTCCATGTACAGGCGGAAGCGCACGACGGCCGGCGCCTTCGCGTATTGCGCGTAGACCTGCTTGAAGCGCTCGGCCTCAGCCTGCGCCTGCGCGACCGTGGTCTCGCTGTAGGTTCTGGCTTCCTCGAGCTGACGCGCGACGTCGGTTTTCGCACGCGGCAGAAGGTCGGCCGCATAAGCCTGCGCATCACGCTTCGCGCGTTCGTTTTCGTCGCGCACCTTCGCGGCGGCGTCGAATGCGGGTTGCACCTGCTCGGGCACCTGCACGCTCTGAATCGTCACGCCCGTGACGGCGAGACCGGACTGGAACTGATCGAGCGACTGCTGGATCGCCGCGATCAACTTCTGACTCAATGTTTCGTGATCCTGATCGAGGATCTCGCTGGTGCTTTGCGCACCGACGATGCCGCGCACCGCCGCCTGCGCGGCATGCATCACGCTCTGATCGGGATCGGCGCTGCGGAACAGAAAGTCGGTGGGCTTGCGAACCTGGTACTGCACGGCAAAGCGCACGTCGACGATGTCGCCGTCGCGCGTGAGCATCGACGCATCCTTCACGCTCGCGAGACGCACCACATTGCTACGGCCGATCTCGACCTGATGGATCTGCCCCACATTGACGAACTCGTGAGACTCGAACGGATACGGCAAACGCCAGTGCACACCCTGCGCCGCGGTATAGCGATACTGGCCGAACTGCAGCACGACGGCCGCCTGGCCATCCTGCACGACGAACACGCCGCTGCCGAGATAGATCGCGATCAGCACGCCGATCACGATACCCACGCCGATACGTGCGCCGCGTCCATTGTCGGGGCGGCCGCCACCGACACCGCCGCCCTTGCGCCCAAAAATCCGCGAGAGACGGCGATTGAAATCGCGCCACATTTCGTCGAGGTCGGGCGGACCTTCACCGTCGCGTGCCGGACGCTTCGGATCGTTCGGCCGTTGCCGGTCGCCATTGCCGTCGCCCCGACCCCAACGCGGATCGTTCAGTGAAAGCAAGGCGCGCATACGCAGCCAGATACTCCGCTCGTTGTAATCGTTCACCTGTATTCGTTCACCAGAGTAGACAGCGGGTCAGTGCAATTGGAACGGGTCAGTGCCCGAGTTCTGGAACCTTGTGGTCGTCGCGCAGATGCGCCGTGCGTTCAACTTCCGACGCATCGAGCGGCATCTCGGAAAGCGGTTCGGCAGTAGCGATTTCAGCGATGGCAGCGCGCAACGCATCCAGCCCCTGCCCGGTGCGCGCGCTCAAAAAGACGCGCGAAATATTACCATATTCGTCCCGCTCGACCGCGTCGCCACGGGCCGCCAGCTCTGGCACCGCATCGATTTTGTTGAACACGAGCACCTGACGGATCGTGTCCGCGCCGATGGCGTGCAACACCTCGTTGACCTGATCGATCTGGTCGAGCCGCACCGCGCTCGATGCATCCACGACGTGCAGCAGCAGGTCCGCGTGAATGGTTTCCTCGAGCGTCGCGCGAAACGCGGCGACGAGCTGGTGCGGCAGCTCGCGGATAAAACCAACGGTATCGGAGACCACCACCTGTCCCGCCTCGTCGCCCAGATACACGCGCCGCGAAGTGGTATCGAGCGTCGCGAAGAGCTGGTCGGCAGCATACGCCTGCGCCTTGGTCAGCGCGTTGAAGAGCGTCGACTTGCCCGCGTTCGTATAGCCGACGAGCGACACCGACATCGTCTGGTTGCGATTACGCGCGCGGCGTTGCGTGCCATGCTGGCGGCGCAGCTTGTCGAGGCGGATCTTGAGCGCCTTGATGCGCTCGCCGATCAGCCGGCGGTCGGTTTCGAGCTGCGTTTCACCTGGACCGCGCAAACCGATACCGCCCTTCTGACGTTCCAGGTGGGTCCATGCGCGAATCAGTCGTGTCGACAGGTATTGCAGCTGCGCGAGCTCGACCTGCAGCTTGCCTTCGTGGCTGCGCGCGCGCTGCGCGAAAATGTCGAGGATGAGACTGGTGCGATCGACCACACGCCGATTAAGCGCCCGCTCCAGATTGCGCTGCTGAGCTGGTGCCAGAGCGTGGTTGAAGATCACGAGCTCGATGTCGTTCGCTTCACACGCAAGGCGCAATTCTTCAGCCTTGCCACTACCGACGAACATCTTCGCGTCGGGACTGGAACGGCGTCCGGTGAGGGTAACTAAGGGATTCGCGCCCGCGCTTTGCGCGAGCAGGCTGAGTTCTTCGAGACTGGCTTCGAAATCGATCTTGCCGAAGTCGATGCCAACGAGTGCTGCATTGATCAAATTGGAGGGTATCAAAATGACGCGGCCGGGAGTGATCGCCGACGGGCGACGCTGTGCCGGCCGCGACGAGGGTTAGGACTGTTCGGAATCCGGGTGGAAATTCACCGGACGGGCAGGCACGACCGTCGAAATGGCGTGCTTATAGACCATCTGGGTGACCGTATTCCGGAGCAACACGACGTACTGGTCGAACGATTCGATGTTCCCTTGAAGCTTGATGCCGTTGACCAGGTAGATCGACACCGGCACATGCTCTTTACGCAGTGCGTTCAAAAACGGGTCTTGTAACAATTGCCCTTTGTTGCTCATAGCAAACTCCGTATTTTTTTGCAGGTTGACTGAATTGACGGCGAAGAAAAAGAGATCCGCCGCCAACCGCTACACTATAGCTGATTTTCATTTCGCCGCGCGGGGCCGGGCCCCGCGGCCAAACCCAGGATACATGCGGGTTTCAGACCAGCTTCAGCCTGTTTCAGCCTTTGTCCGCGTAAGGGTTTGTCGACGATCTGAACTCTATTCGCAATGGAGTCCCGGTCAGCTTGAAAGTTTCCCTGAAGCGATTTTCGAGGTAACGCTTATACGTATCCGTGATCGCATCGAGCGCATTGCCGTGAATCACGATGATCGGTGGATTCTGCCCGCCCTGGTGCGCATAGCGCAGCTTCGGCCGCACCGGACCGCGACGGCGCGGCTGCTGGAACTCGACTGCCTCGATCAGCGCGCGCGTGAGCTTCGGCGTCGGCAGCTTCGACATGGCGGCCGTGTATGCGTCGTCGACCGAACGCATCAACGGCCCGATTCCGGTCTTTTCCGCAGCGGAAATGAAATGGAATTTGGCGAAGTCCAGAAATTTTAGTTTGCGCTCGAGGTCGGCCTTGGTGCGCTCGCGCACATGCGGATCGAGACCGTCCCATTTGTTCACGCCGACCACCAGCGCGCGCCCCTGCTCGACGACGAAGCCGGCGATGTGCGCATCCTGATCCGAAATGTCCTGGCGTGCGTCGAGCAACAGGATCACCACGTTCGCATCCGAGATCGACTGCAGCGTCTTCACGACCGAAAATTTTTCGATCGCCTCGAACACCTTGCCGCGGCGGCGCAGGCCGGCCGTGTCGATCAGCGTGTACGGCTTGCCATTGCGCTCGAAATCGACGTAGATCGAGTCGCGCGTGGTGCCCGGCATGTCAAACGCGATCACACGCTCTTCGCCGACCAGCGCATTGATCAGCGTCGACTTGCCGACGTTCGGCCTGCCGACGATCGCGATCTTCACGCCGCGCGCTTCCTTGTCTTCCTCGCCCTCCTCCGGCTGACCGGCATACGCGACTTCGAGCGCTTCGTTGATCATGTCGGTGACGCCGTCACCGTGCGCCGCCGAAATCGCGCGCGGATCGCCGAGGCCGAGTTCGTAGAAGTCGGCCGCGACGTTGGTGTACTTCATCCCCTCCGCCTTGTTGATGACGAGGAAGATCGGCCGGCCGACCTTGCGCAGGTAGTCGGCGATCGACTTGTCCTGCGGAGCGAGACCATTGCGGCCGTCGACGATGAACACGACGACGTCCGACTCCTCGACCGCCTGGCGCGTCTGGCGCGCCATCTCGTGCAGGATGCCGTCTTTCGCGACCGGCTCGAAGCCGCCGGTATCGACGACGAGATACGGCCGCTCGCCAGTGCGTCCTTCGCCGTAATGGCGATCGCGCGTAAGACCGGGCAGGTCGGCAACCAGCGCGTCACGCGAGCGCGTGAGGCGGTTGAACAGCGTGGATTTCCCCACATTGGGGCGCCCGACAAGGGCAATAACGGGTTTCATCAGATGTTGTTCACGGTGAAACGCGGGATCTCAACCGATCGCGCGCGTGGCGACGCCAGGCGGCCGCCACGCGGCGGCGTTTTGACGAAATTATCACGAATTCAGCCTGCTCCGGATACGCGATCGATATGCGCATCCAGGCGGACGGGAGTAGGCGGCACAGACGCCACCGGGGGCCGTCCGCTTCAGACCGGGCTGCTCGACGGCTCGCCGGCTCGGTTTCGAGCGCGTCTTTGGTTTGCAAGGCCGCCGACGAAGCGCACGCACGGCCTTGCATGGCGGCCGGCACCTCGACACGACTTGCCGGACCCGCCCGTCCGGCGATTGATTCGATTGAGCCTGCCCCATCATGCGACGGGCAGCGTGGCAAACCGACGCGGGAGCCGCCCGTCAAGGCCGACTCAGACTTCTACTACTCAGACTTCAATTAAAAAACGCGCGGCCGGCAAAGCCGGCCTGCGCGCCAGACACCATGCGCCGCGATCAGCGCGGACGATAGCCGAACAGGCCGCCGTCGCGCGTCTGCACGACCAGCGTGTCGCCGGCCAGCACCGGCGCCGCAGTAATCGCGCTACCGTCAGTCTTCACCCGCGCGACGAGCGTGCCGTCTGCGGTCGACAGGAAATGCACGAAGCCCTGGTAGTCGCCGAACACGGCCGCGCGGCCGAGCAGCATCGGCACGCTCAGATCGCGGTTCTTCAGCGTTTCGTTCTTCCACAGCACCGTGCCGTTGTTCACGTCGAACGCGGACACAACCGACCAGTCGTCGGCGGCGACCACGCTGTGCTCATCCTGCGCGAGGCCGCTTGTGCTCGAGAACGCCTTGCCCCACAGCGCGCGGCCCGAGTTCGCATCGAAACAGCCAATCTGGCCCTGGAACGTCACCGCACAGGTCTCCGAACCGACCAGCGTAGGCGGGCCGGTCACGTCATTGATACGTTCGACCTCGGTCACACCCTTCGGATACGACACCGGCGTCTGCCAGTAGGTGTCGCCCGTCTGCAGGTTGATTGCTGCGAACGAGCCGCCCGGGAAGCCTGCCAGCACGGCTGCATCGCCCGCGAACGTCATGCCCGACGATACGCGCAGGTTCAGCGGCACCGCGCGGTTGCGGTAGTTCCACTTCTGCTCGCCGGTTTGCGCGTTGAACGCGACGATCTGACCGTCGATCGTGCGCACGATCACGAGGCCGTTGCCGACGAGCGGCGGCGAAATGATCTCGCCCGGCGCCTTCGCGGTCCACAACTGCTTGCCATCCGCGCCGAGCACGTACACATCGCCCTTCAGGCCGCCGACCGCGGTCAGCGTGCCATCGCTGCCGACACCCGCCGACAGGTCGTCATGCAGCTTGATGCGCCACACGTCCTTGCCGGTTTGCGCGTCGATCTTGGCGACCGTGCCGTTCGCGCCGGCGGCGTACACGGCATTGCCGACCGCGACCGGCGAGAACATGTAGCGGCCCGCCTTGCCGACGCTGGCCGACCAGGACTGCTGCACGTCGAGCACAGGTTTGAACTCGGTGAGCGGCGTCGGCACACGGCGCTCGTCTTTCGTGGATGAGCAAGCCGCCAGCGTGAGGACGGTCATCGCACAGATAACGGGCACGGCGTAACGTTTCAGCAGATTCATCGGTGGACGAAGCATTCAGGAAATGGATTAAGGGAGACCGTCTTGCGGTCGTGGCTCGCGGCGCGCCGCGCGGGACGCTCAGCCGCCAAGCGCATCCAGCTTGAACTGGATCAACTGGCGCGCCGAGGTGTCGCTCTTCGGCAGCGAGTCGAGCGCGAGCTTGTAGGCCGCGCGCGCGTCGTCGCGCTTGCCCTGGGCGGCGAGCAGGTCGCCGCGGCGGTCTGCCACGACGCCCTTGAAAGCATCGGATTGCGGCTCGGCCAGCAGCGCGAGGCCCTGGTCGTAAGCCTTGTCGTCGAGCAGCAGCGACGCCATGCGCAGCTTCGCGATCTGCTTGAACTCGTCGTCCTTTGCGTGATCGATCGTCCACTGCAGTTGCGCTTTCGCGCCGGCTTCGTCGCCGGCGGCGTAGAGCGCCTTGGCGGCGCCGAGCGCGGTCATCTGCGCGTAGGCGGTGCGGCCGAACTTGTCTTCCATGTCGGCGGCGACTCGCGCGATCTGCGCCTTGTCACCCGCGGCCGCAGCCTGCTGAACCTGGTCATACAGCACCGCGGCTTGCGCGGCCTGACGACGCTGCCAGAAATTCCAGCCATTCCAGCTCGCGCCTGCCAACAACACCACCAGCACGATCCACGTGGTCGCATTGCCCCACTGCTTCCACCATGCCTTCAGACTTTCAATCGATTCTTGTTCGTCGTGGTAACTCATTGCCCGGCGATTTCCTCTTTCTTGCTACGTGTATGTGTCGAGCCAGCCGGCCCGACGACATCGCGATCAGTCGTCGCCGTCTTCGGCGGATGCAACCATCGCATTGATTAGAAATTCGGTCAAGTCTTCGGCGGGCACGTTCTGTTGCTCGTTCTTACCGCCGTTGGCTTGCGTATCGCGCAGCGGTTTCACGCCGACCGTGCCGTTGGCGATCTCGTCTTCGCCGAGCACGACCGCAAACGCGGCGCCGCTGCCGTCGGCGCGCTTCATCTGCGACTTGAAGCTCGCCGACTGACCGTCCGCGCTGCAGTGCAGGATCACGTCGAGGCCCGTATCCCGCAGACGCTCGGCGATGATGAACGCCTGCTCGCGCGCGGCGTCGCCCTGATGGACGACGTACACGTCGCAGCCTTCGTCTTCAGGCACGAGCTGTTCTTCCTTCAGTAGTTCGAGAATCCGCTCGACACCCATCGCCCAGCCGCACGCGGCCGTCGGCTTGCCGCCAAGCTGCTCGATCAGCGGATCGTAGCGGCCGCCCGCCGCGACGGTGCCCTGGGCGCCGAGCTTGTCGGTCACCCACTCGAACACGGTCAGATTGTAATAATCGAGACCGCGCACGAGACGCGGGTTGATCGTGAACGGCAGGTTGTTCGCCTTCAGCAGACGCTGCAGGCCTTCGAAGTGCGCGCGCGACTCTTCGCCGAGAAAATCGATCAGCTTCGGCGCGTTCTGCGCGACTTCCTGCAACGCGGGGTTCTTAGTATCGAGCACGCGCAGCGGGTTGGTGTACAGACGACGCTTCGCGTCTTCGTCGAGCACGTCCATGTGCTTTTCGAGGTACGCGATCAGTTCTACGCGATGCGCGGCGCGCTCCTCAGCGAGGCCCAGCGAATTGATTTCGAGCTTGATGCCGGTCAGGCCGAGGTCGTCCCACAGGCGCTGGCACATCATGATGATTTCAGCGTCCGCATCCGGACCCGCGAAACCGAGCGCCTCGACGCCGACCTGATGGAACTGGCGATAACGGCCGCGCTGCGGACGCTCGTGGCGGAACATCGGACCGATGTACCACAGGCGCTTTGGCCCGTCGTACAGCATGTTGTGCTCGATCGACGCGCGCACCACCGCCGCCGTGTTTTCCGGGCGCATCGTCAGATTTTCACCATTCAATGCGTCGGTGAAGCTGTACATTTCTTTTTCGACGATGTCGGTCACTTCGCCAATACCGCGCGTGAACAGCTGCGTATGCTCGACGATCGGCGTACGGATATTCTGGTACCCGTACGAACGCAACATCGACTTGACGGTAGTTTCGAAAAATTCCCAGAGCCCGGCTTCCTGCGGAAGGATGTCGTTCATGCCCTTCACGCCGGACAGCTTCTCGAGCTTTTTCTTCTGTTCAGTCATCTGTGTTTCGATAGCCGGTATTTAGTTGAGCGCGTCGGCGCGGCCGTAGCGGCGCTCGACATAGTCGCTCACGATCTGCTGGAATTCTTGCGCGATGTTCTCGCCGCGCAGCGTCTTTACCTTCTCGCCGTCGATGAACACCGGCGCGGCCGGGTTCTCGCCCGAGCCCGGCAGGCTGATACCGATATTCGCCTGCTTCGACTCGCCTGGGCCATTGACGATGCAGCCCATCACCGCGACGTGCATCTTCTCGACGCCGGGATACTGGTCGCGCCACACCGGCATCTGCTGACGCAGATAGGTCTGGATCTGCGACGCGAGTTCCTGGAACAGCGTGCTCGTGGTGCGGCCACAGCCGGGGCACGCGATCACCATCGGCGTGAACGAGCGCAGGCCCATCGTCTGCAGGATTTCCTGGCCGACGATCACTTCGCCGGTTCGCGATGCGCCCGGTTCCGGCGTCAGCGAAATACGGATCGTGTCGCCGATACCCTGTTGCAGCAGAACCGACAGCGCTGCGGTCGACGCGACGATGCCCTTCGAGCCCATGCCGGCCTCGGTGAGGCCAAGATGCAGCGCGAAATCGCAACGGCGCGCGAGTTCGCGGTACACGGCGATCAGATCCTGCACGCCGCTGACCTTGCACGACAGAATGATCTGGTCGCGCCCGAGGCCCAGTTCGACCGCGCGTTCCGCCGAGCCGATCGCCGACTGGATCAGCGCTTCGTACATCACGCTTTGCGCTTCCCACGGTGCAGCGCGCGACGCGTTTTCGTCCATCATCTTCGCGAGCAGGTCCTGGTCGAGGCTGCCCCAGTTCACGCCGATGCGCACCGGCTTGCTGTATTTGACCGCCGTCTCGATCATCTGCGCGAACTGCGTGTCGCGCTTCGCGCCGTGCCCGACATTGCCCGGATTGATCCGGTACTTCGACAGCGATTCAGCGCAGCCCGGATAGTCGCGCAGCAGCAGGTGGCCGTTGTAATGGAAATCGCCGACGAGCGGCACCATCACGCCCATGCGGTCGAGCTGCTCGCGGACCGCCGGCACGGCAGCCGCCGCTTCCGGCGTATTCACTGTGATACGCACCAGTTCGGAACCGGCTTGCGCGAGCTCCTTGATCTGGATCGCGGTGCCGATCGCGTCGGCGGTGTCGGTGTTGGTCATCGACTGCACGCGCACCGGCGCATCGCCGCCGATGGTCACAAGCTGGCCGCCCCAGCGGACGTTGACCGCGTGCGACTTGCGCCGCATCGCGGGGCCGCCGAACACCGGCTCGTCTGAAACGATCTTGCTACAGGATTGGGATTGAGCTTCGGTTTGCATCGAAAAACCCATTTACGCCGCACGCGCTATGCAAAAACGCAGCGCCTCAATTGAAAAAGCGCCGCGGACCGGTTGGCCGCGGCGCGTACCGTATCTGTCAAGGCAGCGCAAAGCGCGCCACGTTGCCCTTGACTACCGAATATTTCGACGGATCGACCGGCTGGCCGTCGAGCGTCACCGACTCGAGACCGGCCTTGTTGCCGACGGTGACCTTAAACGGCGCAGCGCCTGTCACTTCCTTCGCGTCGCCCGCATGCACGAGGCCGGAGAACAGCTCCTTGCCGTCCTTGTCACGCACGCTGAACCAGCTGTCCTGCGTCACGCGCAGCGCAAGGACCGCCTCGCCGGGCGCTGACGTGCCCGGCGGTTCCGAGGCGTTCGTCACGACCTCCGGTGCGCTTGCGCTTGCCGTAGCTGCCTGAGCCCGAGCTTGCGAGCCGGCCTTCGGCGCCGCTGCCGGCGTTGCTGCCGTATTCGCCGCCGGCGCCGAGCCTGGTGCGGTGCCTGCGGCAAGCGGTGCGGGCATCGGCGTTACCGTCGCAGAAGCCGCATTGTCCGCGCTCGCCGCATTGTCCGCCGTGGCTGCGGCCTCCGGCGCCGATGCGCCGTCTGGCGCCGGTGTCGTCGGACCTTGCGCGACCGCGCCCGATGCCGCCGTGTCGCTGCTTGTCGAGCTATTCGCGCTTGCCTTCAGGCGCGCGAGCCATGCTGACGAATCGCCGCCGTTGGTGCGCCACATGCTCAGCGCAATGACCGCAACGATGATCGCAGCAATGCCCCACAGCCACGAACGGCTCTTGTGCCCGCTGTCGCCGAGCGACAGCGAAACCTTGCCGCGCGGCAGATCCTTGCCGGATGACGCCGGCATCGACAGATTCGGTGCCGGCACCCCCTTCTCGCGACGCAGCGCCGCCGTAAAAGGCGCCGGATCGGCACCAAGCATTTTCGCGTAGCTGCGCACGACACCGAGTGCGAACGTCGTGTCCGGCAGATGGCTGATGTCGCCCGCCTCGAGCGCTCTCAGCTTGACGACCGACACTTTCAGCCGCGCCGACACGTCTTCGATCGTCCAGCCCTTCGACTCGCGCAACTGGGTCAAACGCGCACCAACCGCCGCCAACGAATCGAGGGCCGGCTGCACGACAGGCTGGACCACCGCCCGAGCTACGGGTGCCGGATGGCCGTCGTTCCTGTCTGTCTGATGCGGCTGCGGGTGCTGCGGCTCACTCATCCCAAATCCTTTCCCGTCGATTCTTTTAATCGTGCGACCGGACGGGCTCGAGCCTCACGTCCGAATCGCAGACCGTTTATAACAAAATGTGCGGCTTTGTGTGCCGCTCCCGATCGATTCTGCAAACTTTCTTTTCAACCGGCGGTGCCATGGGGGCATTTTTGCGCTCGCGGCGCTTTTCGCCGAAAGCCGACGCCCTGCTGTCCTGCGCAATTACACGGCGCGAACCTCGATCACCTTGGCCGCCTTCCCGGTGCGCTCAGCGAGACGCGTGCGGTCTTTCACCGCGCCGGCCAGCTGACCGCAGGCAGCATCGATATCGTCGCCGCGGGTCTTGCGCACGGTGGTGACGACGCCCGCGTCCATCAACACCTGCGCAAACCGCTTGATCTGTTCCTGCTTCGAGCGGATGAGGCCCGATTCGGGGAACGGATTGAACGGAATCAGATTAAATTTGCACGGCACGTCGCGCGTGACGGCCAGCAGCTCACGCGCGTGCGCCTCGCTGTCGTTCACGCCATCGAGCATGCAGTATTCGAACGTAATGAAATCGCGCGGCGCTACTTTCAGATAGCGCTCGCAGGCCGCCATCAGCTCGCGCAGCGGATACTTCTTATTCAGCGGCACCAACTCGTCGCGCAACGCGTCGTTCGGCGCGTGCAGCGACACCGCGAGCGCGACCGGCAGATCGGCGCCGAGCCGGTCCATCATCGGCACGACACCCGAGGTGGACAGCGTGACACGCCGGCGCGAAAGGCCGTACGCGTTGTCGTCGAGCATCAGACGCATGGCCGGCACAACCGCGTCGTAATTGAGCAGCGGCTCGCCCATGCCCATCATCACGACGTTCGTGACGACGCGCTCACCCTTGCCGTCGCCGCCCATGGCGCGGCCGCCTGCATCGCCGCGCGACGCGCGCAGCGCAAACTCGGCCATGCGCAACTGGCCGATGATTTCGCCGGTGGTGAGATTGCGGGAGAACCCCTGCTTGCCGGTCGAACAGAACCGGCAGTTGACCGCGCACCCGGCCTGCGACGACACGCAAAGCGTACCGCGCGTTTCTTCGGGAATGTACACGGTTTCAACGGCGTTGCCGTTGCCGACGTCGATCAGCCACTTGCGCGTGCCGTCCGACGAAATATGGTCGCTGACGACGCCCGGCATCGTGATCGCGGCGCGTCCCTTGAGCTTTTCGCGCAAGGACTTCGCGAGATCGGTCATGCCGTCGAAGTCGGCAGCGTTGTATTGGTGGATCCAGCGCTGCAATTGCTTGGCGCGAAACGGTTTCTCGCCCAGGCTGTCGCAGTAGGCGACGAGCCCTTGGGCGTCGAGGTCGAGAAGGTTGACGGAGGGACTGCTCGTCATATCGAATCCTGCCATTTCAGTGCGAGACTACGTTCATGCAACAAGCTGCATGAACGCCATGCCGTTCGCGCCCATTCCTGCTGCTTTTACCTTACTACTTTGCCGCGACCCGCGCGCGATTCATGCGATAAAACAATTCGGCCGCACAAAATACACCACGCGAAAGACGGCTTACGATGCGCGACCGAGGTCAGCGCCTGACCTCAGTGCAAGGCGCTTAGCGCGAGTAGACGTTGACTTCGGGGAAGAAGAACGCGATTTCAACAGCTGCCGTTTCCGCTGCGTCCGAGCCGTGCACTGCGTTGGCGTCGATGCTGTCGGCAAAGTCGGCGCGGATCGTGCCCTTCTCTGCCTTCTTCGGGTCCGTCGCACCCATCAGGTCACGATGCTTCAGGATCGCGTTTTCGCCTTCCAGCGCTTGCACGACCACCGGGCCCGAAATCATGAAGTCGACGAGGTCCTTGAAGAACGGACGTGCCGCGTGCACAGCGTAGAACTTCTCGGCGTCAGCGCGCGACAGCTGAACCATGCGCGATGCCACGATCTTCAGACCAGCGTTTTCAAAACGGGTGTAGATCTGGCCGATCACGTTCTTGGCCACTGCGTCCGGCTTGATAATCGACAGGGTGCGTTCGATCGCCATAAAAACTCCAAAAAATTAAGAGGTTACAGATTCAAATGAATCCGCAATTGTAGCATATTCCCGTATATCATTGCGATTGATCCCTTACAATACCGAAAGAATCGAAGCAAAGGGCGCAAAATACTGGTAGCGTAGGCCATGTGGGCGACTGGAGGGTATTGAAACTCCATGCCGCCGCGCTAATCTTACGGATGCACGCTGCGCCCGTCGGCGCTTCGCAAATTGCCGTATCACCCTCACGAAACACGCTTCCGAGGTAAGGAGAGACCATGAACGAACATCCGTATATGTTTGGCCGCAATGGCGCGGTTAGCACCGCCGAAACACGCAACCGCGTGCTACGGAACACCTACTGGCTGCTAGCGCTGTCCATGATTCCAACCGTGCTCGGCGCGTGGGTTGGTCTTGCCACCGGCTTCTCGCTGTTCGCGGCCACCAGCCCTGCCATGAGCATGCTGGCGTTCTTCGCGATCGCCTTCGGCTTCATGTTTGCGATCCAGCGCACCAAAGACAGCGCCGTCGGCGTCTTCGTACTGCTCGGCTTCACGTTCTTCATGGGGCTGATGCTGTCGCGCATCCTTGCGTTCGTGCTCGGCTTCTCGAACGGCCCGTCGCTGATCATGCTCGCGTTTGGTGGCACTGGTGTGATCTTCGCGGCCATGGCGACCATCGCCACCGTCAGCAAGCGCGACTTCTCGGGCCTCGGCAAGTGGCTCTTCATGGGCGTAATCGTGATCCTGCTCGCTTCGGTCGCGAACGTGTTCCTGCAACTGCCGGCACTGATGCTGACGGTTTCGGTCATGGCAATCGTGATCTTTTCCGCCTACATCATGTTCGACGTGCAGCGTGTCGTGAACGGCGGCGAGACGAACTACATCACCGCGACGCTCGCGATCTACCTGGATCTGTATAACGTGTTCGTCAATCTGCTCGCGCTACTCGGCATTTTCGGCGGCAACCGCAATTAACTCTGAGCGGTCGCGCGGCGTGCCCCCCACGCCACGCTCGACGCGAAAAGTAAAAGCCCATAGCGAGTAATCGTTATGGGCTTTTCTCATTGCGTCGCAACCTGATGCGCGCCGTGCGGCGCGACCGGACGTCAACCCTGCGTCTGAGTCACAGCGTCAACCACGCGAAACCTTCGCTCTGGGACGCCACCACCACCTCCGTGGGCGCCGCGCCAAGCACGCCCGCCAGCGCCGCCTGCGCGAGTTCCGGCAAATTGTTCTGCTGACTCAGATGCGCGGCGACCAGATGCCGTAGACGTGAGCGGTCGAGCGACGCCAGGATTTCAGCCGCCGCATCATTGTTCAGATGCCCATGATCGCCGCCGATACGCGCTTTCAGCGACGGCGGATAACGACTGCCCGCGAGCATCTGCACGTCGTGATTGCATTCGAGCACGAGCCCGTCGCAGCCACTGAGCACCGCGCTGATATGCGGTGTGGACGTTCCGACGTCGGTCAGCACGCCCAGTCGGCTCGCGCCGTTCGAGAACACGTATTGCAGCGGTTCGCGGGCGTCGTGCGGAACGGTATAAGGGAGGACGCTGAGCTCGCCGATCGCCACCGACTCGTCGCCCCATAGCACCTGCAGGTCGACGCCGGCTTCGCCGGCGCCCACCGCGCGTGCGGTGCCCCAACTCATGTACAGCGGAATCGACCACTTGCGCGCCAGCGTCAATGCGCTGCCGATGTGATCGCTATGCTCATGCGTGATCAGAATCGCGTCGAGGTGCTCGGCGCTCGCGCCGAGCCGCGCCAGACGCCGCTCGACTTCGCGCGCGGAAAAACCGCAATCGAGCAGCACGCGCGTGGTGCTCGCGCCGCTGTGCGCTTCCACCAGCAGCGCGTTGCCTTCACTGCCGCTGCCGAGGCTTGCGAAGCGCACGACCCACCTAGTTCAGTTGCGCGTGCAGCAGCGACACGATGCGCTGCGCGTCCGACGACGTGTCGATCTGCCCGTTCGCGTCGACTACCGCTACCTGCGTCACGGCGTCGCCCTTCGCGCGCACGTTGACGAGGAATTCCTGGCCCGGCTTGCGCGTCGAATTACCGCTGTAGAACAGCTTGCCGAGCAGGCCTTCCTTCTTGAGCTCCTGCATCGAATCCGCATAGCGCACGTAGTAGATGCCCTTCTCGCGATCGCGGTTGTCGACCGTGAAGTTGGTGCGATCCAGCGCGAGGCCCACGCGCAGCCAGGCGCGGTCGAACGACTCCTGAAGATCGAGCGTCGACGCGCCTGCGTTCTGCTCGATCGTGGTCGGCGCGGCCGCCGGACGCGCGTCGGTCAGCAGTTGCTTCGACTGCGCTTCGGTCAGCCCGAACTTCTGCATCAGCTTGGCGAGGAACTCCGCCTCGAGCGCCGGATCGCGCGGACGCTCTTCCCAGCGCGACGACGTCTTGTCCTGACCAGTCATCACTTCTTCCATCGCGCTATGCGTGATCGAGATATCGGTCGCACTGTCCCCACCGCGCGACACCAGCGTGCGGAAACTATCACGGGTGCCCGACGAATACGCGAAGTCGATAACCTTGCCGACCGTGCGGCGGAACCAGTCGTCCGGAATGTTCGCGCGATTTTCCGCCCAGTCGGTCGTCATGATGCCGGTGGCCGGCGCGTCAGTCTTCAACACGAAGCCGTTCTCCTGCCAGAACTCCTGCAGCTGCGGCCACAGCTGTTCCGGCAAGCGGCCGTCTACCACGAGCCAGCGACGGTCGCCGTCGCGCTCGATATGCATGCCAAGCGGATCCTGCGCGGTCGGCTGGCCTTCGGTCGCGTTGCCGGCCGCAGTGACGGCGCGCGTCGGTGTGCCGCCGAGCGCCAGATTGGCGGGCGGTGCCACATAACGCTGGTCGTTCGGCGACGTGCTCAGATCGCTCGGCACGGCGAGCGGCGGCGCACTCGAGGTGGCCTTGTAGTTGACGCGGTCGGAAGCAAACCAGTCGTTCAGCGTGTCACAGCCGGCGAGCGTCGACAGGGCAAGCGCCAGCGCCGCCATGCGGGTTGCGTGGAGGGAAAGTGCGGAACGTTTCATGAGGTCCTTCGTGATGCTGGAACGCGATGCCTCGTTCGATCTGCCGGGAACGTGGGCTGAAGCGACGTCGGTTAATGAAATGCCGGTGGCGGTCTTGCGTGGACGGCTGGACGATCGGGCCGTTCAGCCGAGCAGGCCCGCTTCGCGCAGTGCGCCGCGCACGACTTCGTGGTACTGCGCGTCGAGCGGCGTGAGCGGCAGGCGGATGCCACCCTGCACACGCCCCAGTTGCTGCAGCGCCCATTTCGCCGGAATCGGATTCGCCTCGGCAAACAGGTACTTGTGCAGCGACAGGAGTTTTAGATGAATGTTACGCGCGGTCTTCACGTCCGCGGCGAGCGCGGCCTTGCACAGCTCACTCATTGCGCGCGGCGCGACGTTCGCGGTGACCGAAATATTGCCATGGCCGCCGAGCAGCATCAGCGCAATCGCGGTGGGATCGTCGCCGCTATAGATGGCGAAGTGCGCCGGTGCCGACTTGATCAGATGCGCGGCGCGGTCGATGTTGCCAGTGGCTTCCTTCACGCCCACGATGCCCGGCACCTGCGCGCAGCGCAGGATGGTCTCGTTGCTCATGTCGGCGACGGTGCGGCCCGGCACGTTGTACAGGATCACAGGCAGATCGACGGTTTCGGCGATCTTCGCGAAATGGCGATAGATGCCTTCCTGGGTCGGCTTGTTGTAGTACGGCACGACCTGCAGCGTGGCATCCGCGCCGACGTCCTTCGCGTGCCGCGTCAGTTCGATCGCCTCAGCGGTGGAGTTGGCGCCCGCGCCCGCGATGACCGGAATCCGGCCCGCGGTGTGCTCGACCGCGGTCTTGACCATCAGCACGTGTTCTTCGACCGATAGCGTGGCCGACTCGCCGCTCGTGCCGACCACGACGAGTGCGTCCGTGCCTTCCTCGATGTGCCAGTCGATCAGCTTGCGAAACGCTGGCAGATCGAGGCTGCCGTCTTCGAGCATCGGGGTGATGATGGCAGGAATGCTGCCGCGGATCCGAACGCCGTCCTGATGACCGCTGTGGTTGCCGTTAGTCATGAAAAGCCATGGATTTGATCAGGTAAACCGCGATTGTAGCGGATTAGCCAGCCAACTCGTAACAAGGCGGAGCTGTTGCCCGCATGGGATCATCCGCGCGCACTGCTTCCCGAACCGCGCAGATGCGCTGAACGTATGCCGGACGCGGCCTGGCGAGAAATCGGTCCTGAAATGCGACCACCCGCAGCTGGCCATGCACCGTGTCGAGCAGCTCGCCAGGCGCCAGCAGAAACGCCGGATTGGAGGGTTTGCCGACGCTTTCGTTTCCTTGCGCGAAGGTCTCGTAAACCAGTACGCCACCGGGCGCGAGCGCGCGCAGCAACTGCGGAAAAAGCGGCCTGTGCAGGTAGTTGGTCACGATGACGGCAGCGAACGCCGCATCATCGGGTAACGGCCACGGCGCGCCTTCGAGGTCGGCCACGAGCGGCGTGACGAGCGGCACGTCACTCAGCAGGTCGAGAGCGGTCGCGTCGCGATCGATCGCGGTGACCGGATGACCGAGCGACGCAAAAAAGCGCGCGTGCCGCCCGGCGCCCGACGCAACATCGAGCACCACGCCGCCCGCCGCGACCAGGTGCGCCCAGTGACGCACCCAGCGCGACGGTTCGCCGAGGCCATGCAAGCCACTCGTAACCGGCGTGCTCATCGCTGCGGCTTGGCGCAGTCGCGGTTAGTGCGCATCAGCTGTACGACAGCCCCATCGCCTCGCGGACGTCGCGCATCGTTTCGGTCGCGAAGCGACGCGCCTTGTCGCAGCCATCGGCGACGATCGCGCGCAACAGCGACGGGTCGTCCATGTACTTCTGCGCGCGCTCGAGCATCGGCTGCTGCTCGCGCAGAATCCCTTCGATGACCGGCTGCTTGCAATCGAGACAACCAATGCCCGCCGAGCGGCAGCCCTTCTGCACCCACTCGTGGGTCGCTTCATCGGTATAGACCTGGTGCAGCTGCCACACCGGGCACTTGTCCGGATCACCCGGATCGGTGCGGCGCACGCGCGCGGGATCGGTCGGCATCGTGCGGACTTTTTTCGTGATCGTCTCCGCGTCTTCGCGCAGGCCGATCGTGTTGCCGTACGACTTCGACATTTTCTGGCCGTCGAGACCCGGCATGCGCGAGGCCTCGGTCAGCATCGCCTGCGGCTCGACGAGGATGATCTTGCGCGAGCCTTCGAGATAGCCGAACAGGCGCTCGCGATCGCTCATCGACAGGCTCTGCGATTCCTGCAGCAGCGCCCGCGCGCGTTCGAGCGCCTCGTCATCGCCTTCCTGCTGGTACGCGTTGCGCAGCTCGTGATAAAGCTTCGAGCGCTTGCCGCCGAGCTTCTTCGCTGCCTCGTTCGCCTTCTCTTCGAAGCCCGGCTCGCGACCGTACAGGTAGTTGAAGCGGCGCGCGATTTCGCGCGTCATTTCGACGTGCGGCACCTGGTCTTCACCGACCGGCACGAGCGAGCCGCGATACAGCAGAATGTCCGCCGCCATCAGCACCGGATAGCCGAGGAAGCCGTAGGTGGACAGATCCTTGTCCTTCAGCTTTTCCATCTGCTCCTTGTAAGTCGGCACACGTTCGAGCCAGCCGAGCGGCGTGCTCATGCCGAGCAGCAACGCGAGCTCGGCATGCTCGGGCACCTTGCTCTGGATGAACAGCGTCGCCTGCGCCGGATCGATGCCGGAAGCGAGCCAGTCGATCAGCACGTCCCACACGTTCTTTTCGATCACTTCGGGCGTTTCGTAGTGCGTCGTCAGCGCGTGCCAGTCCACCACGCAGAAAAAGCACGGGTACTCGGACTGCAGCCGCACCCAGTTTTTCAGCACGCCGTGATAGTGGCCGAGGTGCAGCGACCCGGTGGGCCGCATGCCGGAGAAGATACGGTCTGGGAACATGGTTATTTAGAAAAGCGAAACAAGTGGAGTCAGAATTGCGGTGATCGCGCTATAGCCGAGCGTAACGAGCGGCCTCAACCAGAACCGCGTGAGCGTACCCGTCATCACGAGCGCCATCACGATGAAAAAGCCGTACGGCTCAAGCCGCGACAACGCGATCGATTGCTTGGGCGGCAATAGCGCCGCCAGCACGCGGCCGCCGTCGAGCGGCGGCAGCGGAAAGAGATTCAGCACACCGAGCACGAGGTTCACGCCGACGCCCGCACCGGCCATGCGCGTGAAAAACGGTTCATTGATATTGAGCACTGCAAGTGCGACGCCGAAGACGCCCCAGATCAGCGCTTGGACGAAATTGCACACGGGTCCTGCCGCCGCGACCCACAGGCTCCCCCAGCGCGGATTGCGCAGGTTGCCGAATGCGACCGGCACCGGCTTCGCATAGCCGAACATGAACGCGCCGCTCGTCGCGAAGTACAGCAGCAGCGGAATCGCGATCGTGCCGAGCGGATCGATGTGCCGCATCGGGTTCAACGACACGCGGCCGAGCACGTAGGCGGTGTTGTCGCCGAGCCAGCGCGCGACGTAACCGTGCGCGGCCTCGTGCAGCGTGATCGCGAAGATCACCGGAAGCGCGTACACCGCAATGGTCTGTATGAGGGAAGAATCCATAACTCGCTATTGTAACAATGCGCTCGCGCGCGTCTGTCCGCTTTCGCTCACGCCGCTTCCGTGAGGCCGAACGGCGCGAGCGGGCCGCGCCCTGCCCGCACCAGCGCTGGCTCCGAGCCGGTCAGATCGATCACGGTCGACGGCTCGCACACGCACGCGCCCCCGTCGATCACCAGATCGAGCTGCTTTTCGAGCCGCGCGCGGATTTCCTCAGGGTCGTTCAGCGGCTCGGTTTCGCCGGGCATGATCAGCGTCGTGCTGAGCAACGGCTGGCCGAGTTCCTCGAGAATCGCGAGCGTGATCGCGTGATCCGGCACGCGCAGGCCGATCGTCTTGCGCGACGGATGTGACACGCGCCGCGGCACTTCCTTGGTGGCCTGCAGCACGAATACGTACGGGCCCGGGGTCACCGATTTAAGCAGCCGATATTGCCAGTTGTCCACCATCGCGAAGTTGGCGAGCTCCGACAGATCGCGCACGAGCAGCGACAGCAACTGCTTTTCGTCCAGCCCGCGAATGCGCCGCAGACCCTCGACCGCGTCCTTGTCGTCCAGACGGCAGGCAAGCGCGTAGGTCGAATCGGTCGGCAACGCGACCACGCCGCCGTCGTTGATGATCTGGACGGCCTGCTTGACGAGGCGCGGCTGCGGATTGTCGGGATGAAGCCGAAAGTATTGGGACATGGAGACTCACGGTGGCGGCAGACGAACTGCGGCGGATGGGCTACGGCGAACAGAGCGCGTGCCGCATCCAGCAGGCCCGCGCGCGAGACGTGCCGTACCGGCACGGCGCGCGGTCACAGCCAGCGTTCCCAGACGGGCTTCAGATCGGCGGGTAGCTGCGGCAGCGCGCCGAGTTCGATGCGGCCTTCGCCGGGCGCGTGGAAGTCGGAGCCACGCGAGGCCTCGAAGCCGAAACGACGCGCGACGTCCGCGTATTCGCGGTACTGGTCGGGCGTATGGCTGCCGGTCACGACCTCGATCGCCTTGCCGCCGAGGTCGATGAATTCGCCGAAGAACGCATCGAATTCGAGCGGCGAATAGGCGTAGCGGCCCGGATGCGCGACGATCGCTACGCCGCCCGCGGCCTGGATCCAGCCGACGGCGTCGGCGAGTTTGGCCCAGCGGTGTGCGATGTAAGCCGGCTTGCCGTCGCCGAGATAGCGGTCGAACACTTCCTGCGTATTCGCGCAGTGGCCGTGCTCGACCAGGAAGCGCGCGAAATGCGTGCGCGACATCATGTCGGGATTCGACACGTAGTGCAGCGCGCCCTCGTACGCGCCTTGAATGCCGAGCGTGCCCAGTTGTTCGCCGATCGCTTCGGCGCGCGCGGCGCGGCCGTCGCGAGTACGGGCGAGACCGTCGATCAGGATCTGGCTGGTTGGATCGATGCCGAGTCCGACGATGTGCACGGTGCGCCCCGCCCACGTGACCGAAATCTCGACGCCGCTCAGGTAGTCCATGCCGAGCGCCTCGGCCGTGGCGCGCGCCTCGTGCTGGCCACCCACTTCGTCGTGATCGGTGAGGGCCCACAGCGTCACGCCGTTCGCATGCGCGCGGCGCGCGACGTCGACCGGCGCGAACAGGCCGTCGGAAACCGTGGAGTGGCAGTGAAGATCGGCGTTCATCGTGGTCATGGAGAGGGTCTGCAGTCATTTTACTGCAATGCAGTAAGGGTCCGCAGAGGTATCTCGCGGCGCCGTTTCGGGCACGACGTCAGGCGCAGAATCCCTCGATCAACGCGGCGATCTGCTCCGGCTGGTCGTGATGCACCATGTGGCCCGCGCCGTCGATG
Organism: Paraburkholderia sp. HP33-1; assembly: GCF_021390595.1. Taxonomy (NCBI): domain Bacteria; kingdom Pseudomonadati; phylum Pseudomonadota; class Betaproteobacteria; order Burkholderiales; family Burkholderiaceae; genus Paraburkholderia; species Paraburkholderia sp. HP33-1. Next base: position 2,128,844 of record NZ_JAJEJR010000001.1, read on the forward strand.
ATCTTCTCGCGCCAGTCCGGAAACGCCTGAAAACGCGCCTTGAATTCGTCGAGGGGGATGTCACCGGCGATCTGTGTGAGCGTCGGCGAGCCGGCGGCCTCGACATGCAGCACCTTCGCGCTGACCTTGCGCCACACCGCCATCACCTCGTCGAGGCGATACAGCGTCGGGCCGCGGACCTTATGCGCCGGATCGGCGAGCAGCATGAAGCGCCCTTCGCCGTCCGGCTTCGACCAGTGTTGCGCGAGAAACTGCGCGCGCCGCGGCTCGAGACGCGGATTGGTTTTGATCAGGCGCGCGGCGACGTCGTCGAGCGACGCATAGCGCTTCAGCTGCGGCGGATCGCGCAATTCGTCGAGCCAGTTAACGAGACGCTTCGGCGCCTGCGCCGGATGCGATGGCGCGAGCCCGAAGCCCTCCAGATCGACCACCCGCCGCACCCGCTGCGGCCGCACGCCCGCGTACAGGCACACGACGTTCGCACCCAGGCTGTGACCGACGAGGTTCACCTCGCCGTTCGGAGCGTAGTGGTCGATCAGCGCGTCGAGATCACCGAGATAGTCCTGCACCCAGTAGCTGCCGCCGCCGCGCTCGGCGACCGGCCAGTCGGACAGGCCAAAGCCGCGCAGATCGGGCGCGATCACCTGCCAGTCGCCGCCGAGCGCATCGACGACGAACTGGAACGACGCGCCGACGTCCATCCAGCCGTGCAGCATGAACAGCGTCGGCGCCTCGGGATGCCCCCAGCGCCGCACGTGCAGCCGGACGCCGCGCACGGCAACGAACTCAGAGCGGGAAGTATTCATGAACGGCACACCCACAAAAAAGAATGGTCGTTCGATTATAGGGACAGCAGCGCAAGAAGTGGTAACGCATTATTGAGGCGACGCTCGGTCGTCCGTTGCCCGCGCGGCTTGCTGCGCATCCTGGCGCGCGAGCGCGGCGAGTTCGGCGTCGTCGAAGCCGGCGTCGCGGCGCGCTTCGAAATTGAACGGGCCGCGCAGTTTCGGCGCGTGGTACTGGTCGGCGAGGCGCATATAGGTGTCGTGCGGATCGAGGCCGTCCGCGTCGCACAGGTGGCGAAACCAGAGGTTGCCGATCAGCACGTGGCCGATTTCATCGCGCAGGATCACGTCGAGAATCGCCGCCGACGCGACATCGCCGGCCTGCTGCAAACGCGCGCGAATCGGCGGCGACGCGTCGAGGCCGCGCGCTTCGAGCGTGCGCGGCACGAGCGCCATGCGCGCAAGCACGTCGCCACGGGTGCGCTCGCACATGTCCCACAGGCCGCCGTGCGCCGGGAAATCGCCGTACGCGTGACCGTATTCGGCGAGACGCGCGGCGAGCAGCGAATAGTGATACGCCTCTTCGGCGGCGACCTTGAGCCAGTCGGTATAGAACGCGGCGGGCATTTGAGCGAAGCGCCAGACAGCGTCGAGCGCCAGATTGATCGCGTTGAACTCGATATGCGCGAGCGCATGGAGGAGCACTGCGCGACCCTGCGGCGACTGCATGCTGCGTCGGCCGAGCTGGCGCGGTTCGACCAGTTCGGGCCGCTCGGGGCGGCCCGGCAGGTCGGCGGGCTCGGCAAGGTTGAGGCTGGCATTCCAGAGCGCCCGGCCGTCGAGTACCGCCGCGTACAGTTCGCGGACCGCCGCGGCCTTCGCGGCCGGATCCCGCTCTCGCAACGCGGCGAGCGCGGCGTTGCGCGCGCACGACGGCTCGTCGCGAGGATTCGATGCGGGAGAAGCGAGGGAAGCAGCGGACGTCATGACGAACAGATCGGCGATGGAAGCGTTAAAGGCGAAGGACCGTCGGCCAGGCGGCCCAAGCACACAACCGTTTACAATACCCGATTCGACCATTCGGCGCGCTTTCGGGCACGCCCGTCAGTTGGCGACGCAGGACTTCCAATTTCGCACCGCGCCGGGCGTACACCGTCCTGCCGGTGTGCGGCAACCGATCAGGCAACCATCGTGCAAGCGATCGGAGTCACCCAATACCGGGCTCCGACCGACGAGGAGACATTGTGACGATTTACAAGCTGGGCGAAGCCGCCCCGATCATTCATGAAAGCGTGTTTGTCGCCGATTCAGCGAACATCATCGGCAACGTGACGCTCGAGGAGAACGCGAGCGTGTGGTTCGGCGCGACGCTGCGCGGCGACAACGAGCCGATTACGATCGGTGCCGGCAGCAACGTGCAGGAAAACGCGGTGCTGCACACCGACCCCGGCTATCCGCTGACGGTCGAGCCGAACGTGACGATCGGCCATCAGGCGATGCTGCACGGCTGCACGATCAAGGAAGGCGCGTTGATCGGAATTCAGGCGGTGGTCTTGAATGGCGCGGTGATCGGCCGCAACTGTCTGGTCGGAGCGGGGGCCATCGTCACCGAGGGCAAGGTGTTTCCCGACAATACGCTGATCCTCGGCGCGCCCGCGAAGGCGGTACGCGAACTGACGGAAGCGGATATCGCCAACATGCAGCGCGGCACGGCAAGCTATGCCGGGCGCCGCGATTATTTCAAGGCGCAGCTCGTACGCATCGGCTAGAAGGCCGGCGCGCGCGGCGCGCAAAGGCGCGGCATCACGCCGCGCCATTCCAGCGAGGAAAAGTTGTGAGCGACCAGTTGCAAAAATTCATGTTCAGCGCGGCGCCGGTGCGCGGCGAGATCGTTTCCCTGCGCAATACCTGGCAGGACGTGCTGACGCGCCGCGATTATCCGGCGCCCGTGCGAACGATTCTGGGCGAAATGATGGCTGCCTGCGCGCTGCTGTCGGCGAACCTGAAGTTCGACGGCACGCTAGTCATGCAGATTTTCGGCGATGGCCCGGTCAAGATGCTGGTCGTGCAGTGCAGCTCGAACCTGACGATGCGCGCCACCGCGAAGCTTTCCGGCGAAGCCGCCCATACGATCGACGACACGACCTCGCTCGTCGATCTGCTGAACGCGAGCGGCCACGGCCGCTGCGTGATCACGCTTGATCCGACCGAAAAGCAGCCCGGCCAGCAGCCGTACCAGAGTATCGTGCCGCTCTCGGGCGTGAACGGACCGCTGAATTCGATCTCCGAAGTGCTCGAGCACTACATGCATCACTCCGAGCAGCTCGACACGCGCATGTGGCTCGCGGCGAACACCGAGCGCGCGGTTGGCATGCTGCTGCAGAAGCTGCCCGGCGACGGCGGCATCGTCCCGCATCCGGGCGAGCTCGACGCGGATACCTGGGAGCGCGTCTGCACGCTCGGCCGCACGCTATCGCAGGACGAGCTGCTGAAGGAGGAACCGGAGACGGTGTTCCGGCGCCTCTTCTGGCAGGAAAACGTCCAGCATTTCGAACCGGTTACCGCGCGCTTCGAATGCACGTGTTCGCGCGAGAAAGTCGGCGCGATGCTGAAGATGCTCGGCCGCGATGAAGTCGACAGCGTGATCGAGGAACGCGGCCACGTCGAAATTCACTGCGAGTTCTGCAATCAACGCTACGAGTTCGACCCGGTCGATGTCGCGCAACTTTTCGTGGTCGGAGGACTCTCACAAGGTGTGACGCCGGCAGCCGAGCAGCGGCACTAAACCGCGTTTTCACTGAAGCGGACTACGTACCGGCGAACTGATCGTACTGTACGGTGGAGTCCCCAACGCGCCGCCCCATGCCTCGTCACGGCTCGGGCGGCGCGTTGCTTTTAATCGCGGCGTTGATACATTGAAGGGATGCGGCGCCGCGCGTCGGGAGAACCTGGTCAAGCCTCGGTCCGATGGAGATTCGACCATGAAACACAAGCTTTCGTTGGTACTAGCCGTCGCCGCGGGCAGCGCGGCGCTAGCCGGCTGCTCGATCGATCCACCCGGTCCAGCGCCGATTCTGAGCCGTCTGCCGCCCGATCAGGCTGAGGCCGTCAGCCATGCGCAGACGCTGACGCCAGAAGAACGCGCGCGCTATGACGCGATCGAGCAACAGGTCATGTTCGAACAGGATCAGACGATGGCCGCGGACGCCGCCGCGCAAGCCTGGCAACGCTATTACTCGCGCTCGCCGCCCGTGAGGTTTTCTGCAGGCTTCGGAACCGGCGGCTGGGGACGCGGTGGCTGGGGAACCGGGATTGGCGTCGGTTTCGGGCCGTATTGGGGCTGGTAGCAGCGAATACGACAGCACCAGACAAAAAAAGCGCGGTTCACTTTGAACCGCGCTTTTTTTGCGCCCTTCCTGCAGAGCCGATCCGAGCTATCCGAGCTCAGTGCGCCGGCTTCTTCTCCTTCGCAGCCGCCGCCTTCCCGCCACGCTTGCGCTCCGGCTTCGCGCGCGACTCCGGATTCGGCACCACGTGCAGCGGCGCGGCCGACACCTCACCGCGGGTCGAAGTATCCGTCGACGGCGCGTTCGGCGTCGGCAACGGCTGGTTCGGCGACACGAACTGCACGAACACTTCGCCGTCCTTGACCATGCCCATTTCGTAGCGCGCCCGCTCTTCGACCGCAGCCGTGCCATTCTGAAGGTCCTGCACTTCCCCCTGAATGCGCTCGTTGCGCAGCTTCGCGTCGGCATTCTTCTGCAGTTGCTGCGCGAGTTGACCCTGCAACTCATGCACGCGCAGCCAGCCGCCGTGCCCCCACCAGAGCGGGTACTGGATCAACGCCAGCAGAACGATCAGGACAGCAGTGACAAGCCGCATGAAGTAAGCACAGTAAATACGCGCCGCCCTGCGCTATACGCAGGGCGGCGAGGTCAATCAGAGACGAAGGATAACCGGCTCATCGATCGGCGCGAACAATCCGGCGAAAACGCTTAGCGCAGATTGTAGAACGCCGACTTGCCCGGGTAGCTGGCGATATCGCCGAGATCTTCCTCGATACGCAGCAGCTGGTTGTACTTCGAGATGCGGTCGGAACGCGACAGCGAGCCGGTCTTGATCTGGCCGGCGTTCAGACCGACGGCGATGTCCGCGATCGTCGAGTCTTCGGTTTCGCCCGAGCGGTGCGAAATCACGGCCGTGTAGCCGGCGCGCTTGGCCATCTCGATCGCCGCGAAGGTTTCCGTCAGCGTGCCGATCTGGTTGATCTTGATCAGGATCGAGTTTGCGATGCCCTTCTCGATGCCTTCCTTCAGGATGCGCGTGTTCGTCACGAACAGGTCGTCGCCGACCAGCTGCACCTTCTTGCCGAGCTTGTCGGTCAGGACCTTCCAGCCTTCCCAGTCGCTTTCGTGCATGCCGTCTTCGATCGACACGATCGGGAACTTGTCGGCGAGATTCGCCAGATAGTCCGCGAATTCCGTCGACGACAGCTGCAGGCCTTCGCCCGCCAGCTGGTACTTGCCGTCGTGGTAGAACTCGCTGGCCGCGCAGTCGAGCGCGAGCAGCACGTCTTCACCGGCGCGGTAGCCCGCCTTCTCGATGGCTTGCAGGATGGTCGACAGACATTCGTCGTTGCTGCCGAAATTCGGCGCGAAGCCGCCTTCGTCGCCGACTGCCGTGCTCATGCCGCGATCCGACAGGATCTTCTTCAGCGCGTGGAACACTTCGGCGCCGCAACGCAGTGCTTCGCGGAAGGTCGGCTGGCTGACCGGCACGATCATGAATTCCTGGATGTCCAGGCTGTTGTTCGCGTGCGCGCCGCCGTTGACGATGTTCATCATCGGCACCGGCAGTTGCATCGCGCCCGAACCGCCGAAATAGCGGTACAGCGGCAGACCGGCTTCTTCAGCGGCGGCCTTCGCGACGGCCATCGACACGGCCAGCATCGCGTTCGCGCCGAGGCGTGACTTGTTGTCGGTGCCGTCGAGCTCGAGCAGCGTCTTGTCGAGGAAAGCCTGCTCGGAAGCGTCGAGACCCATGATCGCTTCGGAGATTTCAGTGTTGATGTGCTCGACGGCCTTCAGCACGCCCTTGCCGCCGTAACGGCCGGCTTCGCCGTCGCGCAGTTCGATCGCTTCGCGCGAGCCGGTCGACGCGCCCGACGGCACCGCTGCGCGGCCCATCGTGCCCGACTCGAGCAGCACGTCGCATTCGACGGTGGGGTTGCCTCGCGAATCGAGAATCTCTCGACCGATGATGTCTACGATAGCACTCATGGTTTCCTCAAAGGATGACGTTGAATTCTTTACTGTGACACTGTATTGCGCACCTGCCGGTCTCCCCGACAGACAACTCGCGCGCCAATACGTTCGACGACCATTGTGCGAAAGCGCCGCGTGCCGATTATCGAGGGCAATCGTGACACGCGGCGCACGCCTCTATCAGTTGAAATCGCTTTCGAGGAACGGCCCGCGCTTGACGGCCTGGTCGAGCGTCACGAGCGTCTCGAGCAGATCGGCCATGCGATTGAGCGGCACCGCGTTCGGCCCGTCCGACTTCGCCTGCGCCGGATTCGGGTGCGTTTCCATGAAGAGGCCGGCGACGCCGACCGCGACCGCGGCGCGCGCGAGCACCGGCACGAATTCGCGCTGCCCGCCCGAACTCGTGCCCTGGCCGCCCGGCAACTGCACCGAATGCGTTGCGTCGAACACGACCGGCGCGTTGGTCTCGCGCATGATCGCGAGCGAACGCATGTCCGACACGAGGTTGTTATAGCCGAACGACACGCCGCGCTCGCACGCCATGAAGCGGTCTTCGGACAGACCCGCTTCACGCGCGGCGTCGCGCGCCTTGTCGATCACGTTTTTCATGTCGTGCGGCGCGAGAAACTGGCCCTTCTTGATGTTGACCGGCTTGCCCGAGCGCGCGCACGCGTGGATGAAGTCGGTCTGACGGCACAGGAACGCGGGCGTTTGCAGCACGTCGACGACCGACGCGACCTGCTCGATCTCGTGCTCCGCGTGCACGTCGGTCAGCACCGGCAGACCGAGCTGGCGCTTCACTTCCGACAGGATGCGCAGACCTTCGTCCATGCCCAGACCGCGGAACGACTTGCCGCTGCTGCGGTTGGCCTTGTCATACGACGATTTGTAGATGAACGGAATGTTCAGCTTTGCGCAGATTTCCTTCAGGCGGCCGGCCGTGTCGATCGTCATCTGTTCGGATTCGACGACACAGGTACCGGCGATCAGGAAAAACGGCTTGTCGAGCCCGATTTCGAAATCGCCCAGTTTCATGCTTTCTCCTCGACCCTCGACTGCTGATGCGCGAGCGCCGCTTCGACGAACGACTTGAATAGCGGATGACCGTCACGCGGCGTGGACGTGAATTCCGGGTGGAACTGCACGCCGACGAACCACGGGTGCATGCTGCGCGGCAGTTCCATCATTTCCGGCAGATCCTCGCTCGGGGTACGCGCGCTGATGATGAGGCCGCCGTTTTCGAGCTGGGGCACGAAACGGTTATTCACCTCATAACGGTGACGATGACGCTCGTTCACATCCGTGCCGTAGATCTCTTCGGCGAGCGTGCCGGGCTTGATCGGGCAGCGCTGCGAACCGAGGCGCATCGTACCGCCTAGATCCGACTCTTCGGTGCGCTTCTCGACGCGGCCTTCGCGGTCGTACCACTCGGTGATCAGCGCGACGACGCGGTTCTTCGTTTCCTGATCGAACTCGGTGCTGTTCGCGTCCTTCAGACCGACGACGTCGCGCGCGAATTCGATAACGGCGAGCTGCATGCCCAGGCAGATGCCGAGATACGGCACCTTCGCTTCGCGCGCATAGCGGATCGCGGCGATCTTGCCTTCGGTACCGCGACGGCCGAAGCCGCCCGGCACGAGCACCGCGTCGAGATGCTTGAGGCTCTCGACGCCCTGCGTTTCGATCTCTTCGGAGTCGATGTACTCGATGTTCACGCGCGTCGACGTATGCATCGACGCGTGGCGCAGCGCTTCGATCAGCGACTTGTACGACTCGGTCAGATCGACGTACTTGCCGACCATGCCGATCGTCACTTCGTGCTTCGGGTTCTGCAGCTTTTCGACGAGGTCGGACCACATCGAGAGGTCCGCCGCCTTCGGCGTGAGCTTCAACTCTTCGCAGATGATCGCGTCGAGACCCTGGTCGTGCAGCATCTGCGGAATCTTGTAGATGCTGTCCGCGTCCCACACGGAAATCACCGCGTCTTCCGGCACGTTCGAGAACAGCGAGATCTTCGCGCGCTCGTCGTCCGGAATGCGGCGGTCGGCACGGCACAGCAGCACGTGCGGCGAGATACCGATTTCGCGCAGCTTCTGCACGCTGTGCTGGGTGGGTTTGGTTTTGAGTTCGCCAGCCGTGGCAACCCAGGGCACCAGCGTCAGGTGCACGAAGCACGCGCTGTTGCGGCCGAGGCGCAGGCTCATCTGACGCGCGGCTTCGAGGAACGGCAGCGACTCGATGTCACCCACCGTGCCGCCCACTTCGACGATCGCGACATCCGGCTCGCCGCACGTCGCAGACGCTGCGCCGCGCTCGACGAATGCCTGGATTTCGTTCGTGATGTGCGGGATGACCTGCACGGTCTTGCCGAGATAATCGCCGCGGCGTTCCTTGCGGATCACCGACTCGTAAATCTGGCCCGTGGTGAAGTTGTTGGCCTTGCGCATCTTCGTGCTGATGAAGCGCTCGTAGTGGCCGAGGTCGAGGTCGGTTTCCGCTCCGTCTTCCGTCACGAACACTTCGCCGTGTTGAAACGGGCTCATCGTGCCGGGGTCGACGTTGATGTACGGATCGAGTTTGAGGAGGGTGACTTTAAGACCGCGCGATTCGAGGATCGCGGCGAGGGAAGCGGCGGCAATACCCTTGCCGAGGGAAGATACTACGCCGCCGGTGACGAAAACATATTTGGTCATCGCTGGATGCTCGCGGGAAAAACGGATTATACCGTAAAGGATGGCCCCGACCCAGCAAAAAGCGACCGGCCCGCCGCGCGCCGATGCCGCCTCGCACGCGCTCGGCGTCAGGCGGTTCGCTCCAGTTCGCGCAGCATGCGCTGCACCGCGCGCGCGGTTTCGATCGGCTTTTCCATCGGATACAGATGGCTGCCCTCGATCCACTCGACGTGCCCGCCGGTCGCGCGCCGCGTCGCGTCGAGACCGACCTGGCGGATTTCCTTCGAGCGGGTACCGGCGATGAAACCGACCGGCACCGGCGCGCCGTGCGCGAGCCGCGCGCCGAGCGTATGCGGCAGCGTCCGGTAGATCAGGTATTCGGTGCGGCGATCGAACGCAAGCGCGCGAGCGCCGTCGGGCGAGTTCTGCGGAATACCGAAGTCGATGTAGTCGGACAGCATGCGCTCGTCCCAGCGCGCGAACGCGGGCTTCGAATGGAAGTGTCGCCATGCTTCGTCGCGGCTCGCCCACTGCGTGCGCCGCGTGCGCGTCGCGGCGGCTGGCGACAACCGCTCGTCGAGCCCGGTCCATTGCGAGACGCGCAGCATGCTGCTGCGCCAGCCGGCGATCACCGGCGAGTCGAGCATCACGACGCCCCTCACCCACTGCGGCTTTTTCAGCGCCGCCATCAGCGACAGATAACCGCCGAGCGAATGCCCGACGAGCCACACCGGCTTCTCGTACTTGCGGGCGATGTCGTCGAGCAGTTGCTCGACCAGATGCGGCCAGTCCCGCGTGACCGGAAATCGCGAATCATGGCCGATCCGCTCGATGAAGCGCACGTCATAGTCGTCGGAGAGTTCGGCGAAAATCGTCCGGTAAGTCGAAGCCGGAAAGCCGTTCGCGTGCGAGAAATGAATGATGTTTTTCAACTGCGGCTATCTCCGTTGTGTTTTTTTGAGCGTCGGCGGGTGCTTTGCCTTTGCCGCTGCTTATACCGCTGCTGGTGCCTGTCGTTCGCGCTGTGGCACCCATCGAGCCGCCACGCACTCAGCGCTCCATCCAGTAGCGGCGCTGCGTATCGCGATAGCGCTCGAGCGTAAGTGCGGCGCCCCCCTCACCCTGTGCGCCCGGATCGACGTCGACCCGCACCGCGCCGTCGCGATCGCTGCGCCCGAGTTCGATATGACGCGCCACGTAGCGCGCGAACACGCCGTCATTCGGATGATGGAAGCGATTCTCGTAGCCTACCTGAAATAACGCGATGGACGGATCGACAGAGTCGAGGAACGGCTCAGTCGACGACGTCCTGCTGCCATGATGCGGCACCATCAACACTTGCGATCTCAGCATGCTGCGATCGCGCGCGAGCAGCACGCGTTCGGTTGGCGCTTCGATGTCGGCGGTCAGCAGGGCCGCAAAACCCGGCGCGTCCGCGCCGGCGCGCGTCAACGCCTGGTCTGCGGTAATGGCCGGCAAGGGGCTGACCCTGAGCACACAGCAATGATCGTTCGACCTCGCCGTGAACGCCCCAGCGTCCGGCCACAGCACGTTGAACTCGACACCGTCCCATTGCCAGCGCTGCCCCGCCACGCACGGCAGCGTCTGCGCGCCGTGCTGCTTCGCCTTCGGCCACAACGCATGGTCCGGCTCCAGTCCGGCCACCAACTGACGCACCTCGATCGCATCGAGCACAGCCTGCGCGCCGCCCGCGTGATCCGAATCAGCGTGACTGACCATCAGCGTATCGAGCGTCGTCACGCCTTGCGCCTGCAGGAACGGCACCACCACCCGCTCGCCCGCGTGCGTCGATTCCGGACCGGGCCCAGTATCGAACAGCAACGCATGATGCGCGGTCTGTACGAGCACCGACGCGCCCTGCCCGACGTCGAGCGCAGTCAGACGGAACGCCCCCGATGGCTCGGCGAGCGCGCCGTCTGCGCTCGGCAGCAGAAGCGGCAGCCACGTCAGCGGCGCGGCCCAGCGCAACGGCCAGCCGCGCGGCGCGAGACACCACAGCACACCGAGCGCCGCCGCGGCGAGCGCCCACGCGTGCGGCTGCGGCAACCACCAGAGCGGCCAGCGCGGTCCCGACAACAGCTGCAAGCCGGCCACGAGACCATCGAGCAGCGTGTGCGCGGTGCGCCACGCGAACGCATCGAGCGGCACAGGCAACGCGACGCCCGCGAGCACCGTCGGCGTAACCAGCAGGCTCACCCACGGAATCGCAAACGCGTTCGCGAGCGGACCGGCGAGCGGAATCTGCGCGAACCAGTACACGGTCAGGGGCGCGAGCGCGACCGTCACCGCGAACTGTACGTGCGCGGCGCTGCGCAGCCGTTCGACGAGCGCGCGCAGACGTCGCTGCAACGTCGGACGCAACGCCTGCCACCAGGCCCGCGCACCGCTGCCACCCTCGTCCTGAGCATGGCGAGACGCCTGAATACCCCGCCCACGCAGCCGTGCGGACATCGCGAACAGGATCGCGCCGACCGCGCAGAACGACAGCCAGAATCCGGCCGACACGACCGCCCACGGATCGATCAGCAGCACCAGCCCGAGCGCCCACGCGAGCACCGTGGAGCGCCCGAGCTGACGGCCGCTGACGAACGCCAGCGCGACGAGCGCCGCCATCCACAGTGCGCGTTGCGCCGGCAGGTTGAAGCCGGCGAGCACCGCAAACAGCGCCGCGAACATCGCACCGGCCGTCACGCCGACGAGCTGCGCGGGCAAGCGCAGCGGCCAGTTGCGGCCGACCCACCCCGAGCGGCGCCACACCGCGGCCACGAGCCAGCCGGCCAGAGCCGCGGCGAGGCCGATGTGCAACCCGGAAATCGCCACCAGATGACTCGTGCCGGTGCCACGCATCCATAGCCAGTCGGCGGCGCTCATTTCGTCCTGCGCGCCGATCGCGAGCGCAACGACAATGCCGCGATGCGGCGCATCGGCGAGCACCGTGTCGATACGCGCACGCAACGCGGCGCGCCAGCGGTCGACCAGCACGGCGAGTCCGCGCGCGTGACCGGGAAGGCGCCGCGCTTGACCCGGCGCGCTCACGTAGCCGGTCGCGCGGACGTTGCGCGCGAGCAGGTTCGCCTCGGTATCGCGCACGCCGAAATTCGCGTTGCCGTGCGGACGCTTCAAGCGCACGGTCAGACGCCAGCGCTCGCCCGGTTCGAGCCGCGGCGCCGGGGCGCCGCGCGCGATCCACGTCAGTTGGATTACGCGGGGGAAAGCGGCGAGCCGCGCATCGTTGGTGTCGACGTTGAACAGGAAGCGTGCGCCTTTGCCGTCGCGCGTCGGCAACCCCTTGATACTGCCGGTGACCTCGATATCGCGTCCTTCCCAAGCGTGCGGCAAGCTCACGGCGAGTCGCGTTTGCGCGCGCCCGGCCGCATAGCCGAAGCCGACGCTGATCGCCGCGCACCACACGGCGCCCCAACCGACCATGCGCCGCACGCGGACCCCGCGCCATACCCGGTGAGCGGGCTGGTGCCAGGACCCATCTTCCTGCTCCGCACCCGCAGCGCCCGCCCCATCGCCGCGCAAGCCCCACACCGCAACGCCCATCGCCGCACAGCCAGCCAGTATCAACGCCCACCATCCGCCCGTACCCGGCAATTCCGCCTGCCGCTGCAGCCAGATCACCCCCAACGCAAACCCGCACCAGATCGCCCGCATTCGCCCTCCTCGCCGCTGGCGCCGGGCGTCGTCACGCGCCGGCGAACGGGCAGCAGCGAGCCCGCCGGGCGTGGGCATCGCCCGGCGCGAATCCCTTCAACCAACGGAATTGATTATGCAGAGGAAAGTGCGAGTCGCGGCAGCGCGGCGAGCGCGTTAGCCGTTGTGCCAAGGGCGGCTGCGTCGGATGAGACACCGCGCAGTTGCGCGAGGCTCGCGCCGATCGCCGGAATCTGTTCGGGCGAATTGCGCTGCTTGTACATCCACGACGGCGGGATATCGGGCGCGTCAGTCTCGACGACGAGCGCGTCGAACGGCAGTTGCGCGGCGAGTCGCCGGATCTGCATCGCACGCTCGAACGTCAGGTTGCCGCCGAAGCCGAGATGCATGCCCTGATCGATATAAGCCTGAGCCTGCTGGAAACTGCCATTGAACGCGTGCGCGATGCCGCGGTGGATCTGATGCCGGCGCAACCCCTTGATCACCTGATCCTGCGATTTGCGCACATGGCAGATCACCGGCAAATCGAATTCGCGCGCGAGTTGCAACTGGCTGTTGTAGAAAAACTGCTGACGCTCATCGTCGAGACCGGCGACGAAATAGTCGAGCCCGATCTCGCCGATGCCAACGAAGCGTGGATCGTCGAGACTCGCCTCGATCTCCATGCGCAGCAGGTCGAGGTCAACGTCGACGGCGCCTGGCGTGTACATCGGATGAATGCCGAGCGCGTACGCGCCGCCGTCGACGCGATGCGCGAGTTCGCGCACCGCCGCGAAGTTCTGTCGCCCGATCGCCGGAATCACGATGCGCGACACGCCCGCATGGCGCGCGGACGCCGCGACCGCGTCACGGTCGGCGTCGAACTCCGAAGCGTCGAGATGGCAGTGCGTGTCGATCCACATGGGCTGTCTCGCTGGCAGTAGGACCGGACCGGAGGCGGCCTGGCGGTCCGCGGTGGCCGTCAGGCATCGCGGCAACTCGCAACGACCGTGCCGGACCGCATTCAGACCGGTACCGGCGGCTCTTCGTGCAGCACGCCGTCGCGCAACCGCATGATGCGGTCGCAGCGGCCGGCCAGCTCCGGGTCGTGCGTGACGATCACGAAGCTCGTTTCAAGCGTGCGCGACAGTTCGAGCATCAGGTTGAACACCGTGTCGGCGGTGCCGCCGTCGAGGTTGCCGGTCGGCTCGTCGGCGAGCACGCAGGCCGGCTTCGTCACGAGCGCGCGCGCGATCGCAACACGCTGGCGCTCGCCGCCCGATAGCTCGCCCGGCCGATGCTTCGCGCGATGCCCCATGCCGACACGCTCCAGCACCGCCATTGCCTCGCGGCGCGCGACTTCGGTCGTCTCGCGACGAATCCGCAGCGGCATCGCGACGTTATCGAGCGCGGAAAACTCCGGCAGCAAATGGTGAAACTGATACACGAAACCGAGCGCCCGATTGCGCAGGTCGTTGCGCTCGCGTTCGGAGAGCTTCGTGAACGGCTTGCCAAGCACCGAGACCTGGCCCGCGCTCGGATCGTCGAGACCGCCGAGCACGTGCAGCAGCGTGCTCTTGCCGGAGCCCGACGCGCCGACGATCGCGAGCTTCTCGCCGCGGCGCACGGCGAGTTGCGCGTTGTTGAGCACCTGCACGTTCAGGCCGCCCTGCACGAATGATTTGGAAATGCCGGTGGCTTCGAGCACGTACGGATATGACGCGGGATCCTGAGCGGTCATGGATGAATCGATGGAAGGATGGACGAGGCGGTCATTCATAGCGCAGCGCCTCCGCCGGACGGACCTTCGCGCCGCGCCAGCTCGGATAGAGCGTCGCGAGCGCGGACAGCACGAATGCGATGATGCCGATGCGCGCGACGTCGGCCGGAACCAGCTCGGACGGCAGCTCGCTGATGAAGTACACCGACGGCGGCAGGAACTGCACGCCGAGCAGATGCTCGATCATCGGCACGAGCCACGGAATGCTCCACGCGATCAGACAGCCGAGCACGACGCCGGTCGCCGTGCCGATGAAGCCGATCGTCACGCCCTGCACGACGAAGATCTTCATGATCGAGCCGGGCTGCGCGCCGAGCGTGCGCAGGATCGCGATATCGGCCTGCTTGTTGGTCACCGTCATCACCAGCGACGACACCAGGTTGAACGCGGCCACGGCAATGATCAGCGTCAGGATGATGAACATCATGCGCTTTTCGATCTGCACCGCCGAGAACCAGGTCTTGTTCTGCTGGGTCCAGTCGCGAATGTACAGATCGCCTGACAGCGTGCGCGCGAGCTGATGCGCGACTTCCGGTGCGCGCTGCATGTCGGTCAGGCGCAGCCGCACGCCGGTCGGCGCGGGCAGCCGGAACAGCGCCTGCGCATCCTTGATGTTGATCAGCGCGAGCGTGCTGTCATATTCGTAATGGCCCGACTCGAAGATGCCGACCACCGTGAACTGCTTCAGGCGCGGCAGCATGCCGGCCGGCGTGATCGTGCCTTCGGGCGCGACGAGCGTGATCTTGTCGTTCAACTGCACGCCGAGACTGGCGGCGAGGTCCGCGCCGAGCACGATGCCGAAGTCGCCCTGCACGAGATCGGTCAGCTTGCCGCCCTTCATTTCCTTGCCGATGTCGGACACTTCAGGCTCGAGCGTCGGCTCGACGCCGCGCAACGCGACGCCGCTCACCGCGTCCTGGCGCGTGAGCAGCGCCTGCGCCTCGACATAGGGAGCCGCGCCGATCACCTGCCTGTTCTGGCGCGCTTCCTTGGCGGTCAGCTGCCAGTCGGGCATCGAACCGGTCGGCGAAAAGATCTCGACGTGCGCGAGCACCGACAACATGCGGTCGCGCACCTCTTTCTGAAAGCCGTTCATCACCGACAGCACGACGATCAACGCCGCGACGCCAAGCGCGATGCCGGACATCGACACCAGCGCGATGAACGAAATGAAGCCGTTACCGGTCGTGCGCTTGCCGGCGCGCGTGTAGCGCCAGCCAATCTGCCATTCGTAGGGAAATTTCAAGCGAATCCTTTTGTGCGTTCTTCGACTGTGTGCCGGGTGCGGCGGACATCAAGCGCCTGCCGTGCGGACCGAGCGTCGTGATCGTTGGGCTCGCGGCGGCGCGGATCGTTCCTCGCTCGCCTGGCCGCCGTGCGGCTCTGCCGGTGCGCCGTGTCCAGCGATCAAGCGCGAAGTTTGCCACACCTGCCGCCGGCTCGCGCAAAGGACCCGCCATCGGCAAACCGGCCGCCCTGCATCGAAATACTCGTATCGTTTGCCCTACAATGCGCAGCATCATGCCTGCCGACCGCCTCCATCTTCTGCTGCCGTTTGCGCTGCCCGCCGCGGCCGACGCCTCCACCGCGCTTCACGACATCCACTGCCCCGCCCTCGACAGGCTGATCGCGCGCGCGACGCTAGTCGAACGCGTGATCGGCGAGGATTTTCAGCGCACGCTGCCGCACGAGCGCTGGGTCGCGCGGCAATTCGGCGCGCTGCCCGACGGCGCATCGTCCGCCGCCGACGAAGCTCCGCTCGCGCCCTACATGCTGCGCGCCGACGGCGGCGAGCCCGGCAGTGCGACGTGGGCCTGCGTGCAGCCGGTGCACGTGCACGTCGCGCACGACCACCTGGTGCTGATCGACCCCGCGTCGCTCGATTTGTCGAACGACGAAGCGGGCACGCTGCTCGCGGTCGCGCGTCCGCTGATCGAGGAACTCGGCGTGCGCATCGAGGCGCCGAATCCGCTGCGCTGGTATCTGTCGAGCGACGCCTTCGGCACGCTCGCGGGCGCATCGCCGTTGCGCGCGAGCGGCCGCAACATCGAGATCTGGCTGCCGCACGAAGCCCATTCCGGCGAACGCTCGCGCGCATGGATGAAGCTGCAGAACGAAGTGCAGATGGCGTGGTTCGAGCATCCGGTCAACGAAGCGCGCGAGGCGCGCGGTCTGCCGGCCGTCAACTCGATCTGGTTTCACGCGCAGGGCGCCGCGCAGCCGGTCCGCAGTCCGTTCGCGCAGGTGCTCTCCGATGCCGCCGCGACGCGCGGTCTCGCGCTCAGCGCGGGTGTCGCGACGGCCGCGCCGCCGGCGTCGTACGGCGAACTGGCAACGTTGCTGCGCGGCGCGTCCAACGGTCGCGGCGCAACGCTCGTCGAACTCGATCCGTTCTCGGTGCCCTACGTCGAACAGGACTGGGCACGCTGGAACCAGGCATTCGCCGCGCTGCAGACCGACTGGTTCGAGCCCGCGCTCGCGGCGCTGCTCTCGGGCGAACTCGCCGAGCTCGGCCTCACGCTGTGCGGCGACACCGGCTCGGTGACGCTGACGGTCACGCGCGGCGATCTGCGTAAATTCTGGCGGCGGCGCGTGCTGGCCTCGCTTTTCATCGAATGATCCACGGCCCTTCCGCATGACTCGAATCGTTACGCGCCCCTGCTCCCCCGTCGACGCCGAAGTGCTGACCCGCTGCGGCCTGCATCCGGTGCTCGCACGCCTGTACGCAGCGCGCGGCGTGTGCCTGCCCGAAGACGTCGAAACCGGCCTCGCGCGGCTCGTGCCGCCCGCCGAACTGAAGGACTGCGACGCGGCCGCCGCGCTGCTCGCCGACGCGATCCAGCAGCAACGCCGCATGCTCGTCGTCGCCGACTACGACTGCGACGGCGCGACCGCCTGCGCGGTCGCGGTGCGCGGGCTGCGCATGTTCGGCGGGCGCATCGATTATCTGGTGCCGAATCGCATGGAGCACGGCTACGGGCTCACGCCCGACATCGTCGATCTGGCGGCGCGTAGCGCGGCCGGCAAGCCCGATCTGCTGATCACCGTCGACAACGGCATCGCGAGCGTCGACGGCGTCGCGGCGGCCAACGCGCTCGGCATCGACGTGCTCGTCACCGACCACCACCTCCCCGGCGACGCGCTGCCCGCAGCGCGCGCGATCGTCAATCCGAACCAGCCGGGCTGTACGTTCCCGAGCAAGTGCCTCGCCGGCGTCGGCGTGATGTTTTACGTGCTGCTCGCGCTGCGCGCGGAACTGCGCCGCCGTGGCGCGTTCGGCGATGCGCTGCCGGAGCCGCGCCTCGACGGCCTGCTCGATCTGGTCGCGCTCGGCACCGTCGCAGACGTCGTCAAACTCGACGGGAATAACCGCGTGCTGGTCGCGCAAGGACTGCAGCGCATCCGCCGCGGCCGCATGCAGCCAGGTATCGCCGCGCTGTTTCGCGCCGCCGCGCGCGATGCGCGCAACGCGTCCGGTTTCGACCTCGGCTTCGCGCTCGGGCCCCGCCTGAACGCGGCGGGACGGCTGTCGGACATGTCGCTCGGCATCGAATGCCTGACCACCGACGATGTCGGCCGCGCATGGGAGCTCGCGCAGCAGCTCGACGCGATGAACCGCGAGCGCCGTGAAATCGAGGCCGGCATGCAGCAGCAGGCACTAGATGACCTGTCGACGGTCGACCCCGACGGCGCGACCACGATCACGCTGTTCAATCCGGGCTGGCATCAGGGCGTGATCGGCATCGTCGCGGGGCGCCTGAAGGAGAAGTTCCACCGTCCGTCGTTCACGTTCGCGCCGGCTGACGAGACCGGCGTGCTCGTCAAGGGCTCGGGCCGGTCGATCGCGGGCTTCCATCTGCGCGACGCGCTCGATCTGATCTCGAAGCGCGAACCGGACCTGATCATCAAATTCGGCGGCCACGCGATGGCCGCGGGCCTGACGATCGCCGCCGCCGACGTGCCGCGCTTCACGGCCGCGTTCGAGGCGGTCGGCCGCGAATGGCTGTCCGAAGAGGCGCTCGCGCGCACGGTCGAAACCGACGGCGAGCTCGAAGACGCGTACTTCACGCCGCAATTCGTCGAGATGCTCGACGCGGCCGTGTGGGGCCAGGGCTTTCCGGCGCCGGTGTTTTCGGGTGAATTCGAGGTCGCCTCGCAGGCGCTCGTGAAGGACAAGCACCTGAAGCTGCAACTGCTGCGCGGGCGCCAGCGCTTCAACGCGATCTGGTTCAACCACACCGATACCCTGCCCGCGCGCACGACCGTCGCCTACCGGCTCGCGAGCGATACGTGGAACGGCGTGTCGCGCGTGCAGCTGATCGTCGAGCACGCGGTGAGCTGAAATCTGCCGCAAAATCAACCGCGAACACGCGCCGGATCGCCCGCGGGCCTCCGGCGTGGCATGCCGATCGGCTATAATTTCTCCTTTTTACGAAGCTATACAAGATCGACATGGAAGCGGAACGTCTCAACGCGATCGAAGCGTCTCTGGCCGACCTGCGCAAGCGCGCGGACGACCTACGGGGGTATCTTTGACTACGACGACAAAGCACTGCGTCTAATCGAAGTCAACCGCGAACTCGAAGACCCGGACGTCTGGAACGATGCGAAGCACGCCCAGGCACTCGGTAAGGAAAAGAAGCTGCTCGACGACACGGTCGGCAAGCTCACGTCGATCACCAACGACGTGCGCGACGCGCAGGACCTGTTCGACATGGCGCGCGAAGAAGCCGACGACGACACGCTGCTCGCCTGCGAGGGCGACGCCCAGGCCATCGAAGCGCGCGTCGCCGACATGGAATTCCGCCGGATGTTCGCGAACCCGGCCGACCCCAACAACGCGTTTCTCGACATCCAGGCCGGTGCCGGCGGCACCGAGGCGTGCGACTGGGCGTCGATGCTGCTGCGTCAGTATCTGCGGTACTGCGAGCGCAAGGGCTTCAAGACCGAAGTGCTCGAGCAGACCGACGGCGACGTCGCCGGCATCAAGAACGCGACGATCAAGATCGAAGGCGAATACGCGTACGGCTTCCTGCGCACCGAAACCGGTGTGCACCGTCTCGTGCGCAAGTCGCCGTTCGATTCGTCGGGCGGCCGGCATACGTCGTTCTCGTCGGTGTTCGTGTACCCGGAAATCGACGACTCGATCGAAGTCGACATCAACCCGGCCGATCTGCGCATCGACACGTACCGTGCTTCGGGTGCGGGCGGTCAGCACATCAACAAGACCGACTCCGCGGTGCGGATCACGCACATGCCGTCGGGCATCGTCGTGCAATGCCAGAACGACCGCTCGCAGCACCGCAACCGCGCCGAAGCAATGGCCATGCTGAAATCGCGCCTGTACGAAGCGGAAATCCGCAAGCGGCAGGCCGAGCAGGACAAGCTCGAAGCCGGCAAGACCGATGTGGGTTGGGGTCATCAGATCCGTTCGTACGTGCTCGACAACAGCCGCATCAAGGATTTGCGCACCAACGTCGAAATCAGCAACACGAAGAGCGTGCTCGACGGCGACCTCGATCCGTTCATCAGCGCGAGCCTGAAACAGGGCGTCTAAGCGCGCACGGCGCGGCCGCCTTCACCGATTTCCCGCACGCGGCGCACACCGCTGCGGGCCACCGAATACCAAATCATCATGACTGAACCGACCCAGCCGAATGCGGCCCAGCCGACTGTCGTGCCCGAAGTGGACGACAACAAGATCATCGCCGAGCGCCGCGAAAAGCTGCGTGAGTTGCGTGAACAAGGCGTCGCCTATCCGAACGATTTCCGCCCTACGCACCACGCCGAAGATCTGCAGGAGCAGTACGAGAACGCCGACAAGGAAGCGCTCGAAGCGAATCCGCTCGAAGTCGCGATCGCCGGGCGCATGATGTTGAAACGCGTGATGGGCAAGGCGAGCTTCGCGACCGTGCGCGACGGCTCGGGTCAGATCCAGTTCTTCATTACGCCGGCCGACGTCGGTCAGGAAACGTACGACGCGTTCAAGAAGTGGGACATGGGCGACATCGTCGCCGCGCGTGGCGTGCTGTTCCGCACCAACAAGGGCGAGCTGTCCGTGCGCTGTACGGAGCTGCGTCTGTTGTCGAAGTCGCTGCGTCCGTTGCCGGACAAGTTCCACGGTCTCGCCGACCAGGAAATGAAGTACCGTCAGCGCTATGTCGATCTGATCGTCACGCCGGAAACGCGCCGCACGTTCGTCGCGCGCACGAAGGCGATTTCGTCGATCCGCAAGTACATGGCCGACGCGAACTTCATGGAAGTCGAAACGCCGATGCTCCATCCGATTCCGGGTGGCGCGGCGGCCAAGCCGTTCTCGACGCACCACAACGCGCTCGACATGCAGATGTTCCTGCGCATCGCGCCGGAGCTGTATCTGAAGCGTCTGGTGGTCGGCGGCTTCGAGCGCGTGTTCGAGATCAACCGTAACTTCCGTAACGAGGGCGTGTCCGTGCGCCACAATCCGGAATTCACGATGATCGAGTTCTACGCGGCCTACACCGACTACAAGTGGCTGATGGACTTCACCGAGCAACTGATCCGCCAGGCCGCGATCGATGCGCTCGGCACGGCCACCATCACGTATCAGGGCCGCGAACTCGATCTGTCGAAGCCGTTCCACCGGCTTACGATCACGCAGGCGATCCAGAAGTACGCGCCGCAATACACCACCGAGCAACTCGCCGACGGCACGTTCCTGCGCGCCGAGCTGAAGAAATTCGGCGTCGATGCATCGCAGCCGCAGTTCCTGAACGCGGGCATCGGCTCGCTGCAACTGGCACTGTTCGAAGAGACAGCAGAGTCGCAACTGTGGGAGCCGACCTACATCATCGACTACCCGATCGAGGTGTCGCCGCTCGCGCGTGCGTCGGACAAGGTGGATGGCATCACGGAGCGTTTCGAGCTGTTCATCACCGGCCGCGAAATCGCCAACGGCTTCTCGGAGCTGAACGATCCGGAAGATCAGGCCGCGCGCTTCAAGAAGCAGGTCGACCAGAAAGACGCCGGCGACGAAGAAGCGATGTTCTACGACGCGGACTATATCCGCGCGCTCGAATATGGCATGCCGCCGGCGGGTGGCTGCGGTATCGGCATCGACCGTCTGGTCATGATGCTGACCGATAGCCCGAGCATCCGCGACGTGATTCTGTTCCCGCATCTGCGTCGCGAAGATTGAGCGGCGCTGAGCGCTAGCGATCGTTGCGCTTCGCGTGCGACGACATGGTTGTGAAGAACGCCCGGCTTGTGCCGGGCGTTTTTTATAGCGAGCCGGTTTGCTTTGCAGGACCGTTTTCTGCTACTGATCGTTTGTAACCAGCGGTAAAAGCTGCTCGATCGCGCGCTCGTCGCCGCGGTCGCCATGGTTTTAAAAGCTTGCGAACACCAAGGCGCGCTGCGTCCGGGTAACCGACGCAGGCGCAGTTCCGCCACCGCACCGGTTACAAATTGAAACGCTGCCCGGATCGAATTGCCCGACACTCGGTCTCACAGGAAGTCGGCTCTGTCAGAAGCGGAGGCCCTACATGGACAACCCTACTCATCAATCCACACCACGTCGTCTTCATCCGTTGATCGCGGTCGCCGCCGGCGCGGTGCTCGTCGCGAGCCTCGTCGCTACGGCGGCGATCACCGGCCTGTTCCCGAAGGCGTCGAGCAACGGCACGCAGAACGATCAGACGCAAGCCGCGCAAGTCAGCGCGCAACAGCCGGGCGTCGTCGATTCGGCAGCGCCGGTCAATCCGTCCGCGCAACAGCAGCAAGCCCAAGCCCAGCAAGCGGCGCCGCCCGCACCTGCCCCTCTTCCGGTGCAGCAACAGCAGGCGCAAGCCGCGCCACGCTACGCGCAGCAACCCGAGCCGCAGGCACCTCCGCAGTACGCGCAGCAGCCGGCACCGCAAGCCGCTTATTGCTCGACGTGCGGCACCGTTGTCGCGATTTCGGCGGTTCAGCATGAAGGACATGGCACGGGCATTGGCGCCGTAGGCGGTGCGGTTGCCGGTGGGGTCGTCGGTAACCAGTTCGGCGCCGGCAGCGGCCGTACCGCGATGACGCTGCTCGGTGCGCTGGGCGGCGGGTTCGCCGGCAACTCGGTCGAAAAACATCTGCGCACCACGACGTCGTATTCGGTGCGCGTGCGTATGGAAGACGGCAAGACGCGCTACTTCACCTATCACGAAGCGCCGCCGTTCCACGACGGCGAGCGCGTGCGGGTCCAGAACGGTAGCCTCGTCGCCGACTAGGCTCAGCGCTCGACGCTCAGTGTTTTCCGCCGCGGCAATGAGAAAGGGCGATTCCAATGGAATCGCCCTTTCTTTTGAGTCCAGCGCGCAAGCGCTGACAGACACTCAATAATCCGCGTCTTCGATCCACGCCGCCTGAATCGCTTCGAGAATCTTTTCGTTCGAACGGTTCGGATCGTCGTCGAAGCCTTCGAGCTCGGTCACCCAGCGATGCAGGTCGGTGAAACGCACCTGCTGCGGATCGACGTCCTGATGCTTGTCCGTCAGAGCCATGGCGATGTCTTGCGTATCGGTCCACTTCATGGCGGCGCCCTCCTGTTAGTGGTTTTCCTTCGCGTGATTGATCGAGTAACGCGGAATTTCAACGACCAGATCCTGTTCGTCCGGCATGACGGCCTGACACGACAGGCGCGAAGCCGGTTCGAGCCCCCACGCCTTGTCCAGCAGATCGTCCTCGTCTTCCTCCGACGGCGTCAAGGCGGCGAAACCCTCACGCACGATCACGTGACAGGTCGTGCACGCGCACGACTTCTCGCACGCATGCTCGATTTCGATGCCGTTATCGAGCAGGTTGTCGCAGATACTCTTGCCGGGGACAGCGTCGATCACCGCGCCTTCCGGACACAGTTCGACGTGAGGCAGCACAACGATTTGAGGCATACAGTTTCCGTTTGGGTCTGAGGCACGGCGGCTGCCAGCAATGCCGCGTGCAGGCTCCGTTCCATTTTACTGGCGCCGTGCGGAGTTTTTAAGTCCGACCGGCGCACTCCTGTTGTTCGTGGGGTTATCGCAGTTGCGCCCGCGGACTCGCGGGGCTTGCGCAGCGTTCGCCCGTTCAGATCTCGTCGAGCTTGCGGCCCGACAGTGCGCGGCGAATTCCCTTGTTCATGCGGCGCGCGGCGAATTCGTCGGTGCCTTCGGCGAGCGTCTTCGTCGCGGCTTCGATTGCGCCGACGTCGTCGCTTTGCGCGACATTGCGCAGCGCGGCGAGCAGCGAGTCGAGCTCAGCGCGTTCGCTGTCGTCGAGAAGATCGGCGTCGGCGTCGAGCGCCGCGTCGGTCGCTTCGAGGAGACGCTGCGCTTCGACCTGCGCCTCGCGCAATGCACGCGCACGCATGTCGATTTCGGCAGTCGAAAAGCTGTCCTCGAGCATGCGCGCGATGTCGTCGTCGGCGAGGCCATACGACGGCTTAACGACAACCGACGCCTCCACGCCCGACGCGAGCTCGCGCGCAAACACGGACAGCAGGCCGTCGGCGTCGACCTGATAGGTCACGCGAATGCGCGCGGCGCCCGCGGCCATCGGCGGAATGCCGCGCAGCTCGAAGCGCGCGAGCGAGCGGCAGTCGCTGACCAGCTCGCGCTCGCCTTGCACGACGTGAATCGCCATCGCGGTCTGGCCGTCCTTGAAGGTCGTGAAATCCTGCGCGCGCGCGACCGGAATCGTCGAGTTGCGCGGAATGATCTTCTCGGTGAGGCCACCCATCGTCTCGACGCCGAGCGACAGCGGAATGACGTCGAGCAGCAGCCAGTCGTCGCCTTCGGCGCCGCGGTTGCCGGCGAGCAGATCGGCCTGGATCGCCGCGCCGAGCGCGACGACCTGATCCGGATCGAGATTGACGAGCGGCGGCTGGCCGAAGAACGCCTCGACCGCGCGGCGGATCACCGGCATGCGCGTCGCGCCGCCGACCAGAACCACGCCCTTGATCTCTTTCGTCGTGACCTTCGCGTCGCGCAGCGCTTTTTTCGTCGGGCCCAACGTGCGTTGCACCAGCGCTGCCGTGATGGTTTCGAAAGTGGCTTCGTCGATCGTCAGATCGAGCGCTGTGCCGTTGGAAAGCGTGAGCTTGAGGCTCGCCTGCGGCGCGCTCGACAACGCCTCCTTGGCCTCGCGCACGCTATCGAGCAGCAGACGCACGTCCTGCGGCGCGAGCGTCTGTACGATGCCGGCCTGTTCGAGCACATGGCGGTACAGCGCATGGTCGAAGTCGTCGCCGCCGAGCGCGGAATCGCCGCCCGCCGCGAGCACTTCGAACACGCCCTTCGTGAGCTTCAGGATCGACAGGTCGAACGTACCGCCACCGAGGTCGTAGACCGCGTACAGACCTTCGGCGCCGTTGTCGAGACCGTAGGCGATGGCAGCCGCGGTCGGCTCGTTGAGCAGACGCAGCACGTTCAGGCCCGCGAGGCGTGCGGCGTCCTTGGTCGCCTGGCGCTGCGCTTCGTCGAAGTAAGCGGGCACCGTGATCACCGCGCCGACCAGTTCGTCGCCCAGCGTGTCTTCGGCGCGCTGACGCAGCGTCGCGAGAATTTCAGCCGACACTTCGACCGGGCTCTTCACGCCGTCGACGGTGCGGATCTGCACCATCCCAGGCGCGTCGACGAAATCGTAGGGGGCGTTTTCGGCGCCCTCCACCTCGGCCTTGCCGCGGCCCATGAAGCGCTTGACCGACACGATCGTGTTGCGCGGATCGCTCGCGGCCTCGGCCTTGGCCCGCCGGCCGATGCGACGGCCGCCCTGTTCCAGGTAGCGCACCACCGACGGCAGCAGCGCGTGCCCGTCTTCGTCGGGCAGCACGTCGGGCAAGCCGCTGCGCACGGCGGCGACGAGGGAGTTGGTGGTGCCGAGATCGATACCGACCGCCAGACGCCGCTGGTGAGGCGCCGGCGCCATGCCGGGTTCGGAGATTTGCAGTAAGGCCATCTGGATCTTCTCGGGGACGTGGTGCCCCGTCCTGAATATTCGCGTTGCTGGGGGTGATGCCGCGGCCCGCGGCCGCTCTGGTTTTTGTTTGTCGCCTGTTACGTCGCTGCCTGCTGTTGCTGCTCGCCGGCGCCGCGCTAGCCTTCGAGCCGCTCGATCTGCGCGTCGATTTCCGAGGCGACGCGCTCGATGAACATCAGCTGCCGCACCGCCTCGCCCGCCGCCTGATTCGCGCCGCTATCGAGCGATGCACCGAGCTTGCCGAAGCGCTGACGCTCTTCGTCGCGCAACTCGACGAGCAGCGCGTCGAGCGCGTCGACGTTCTTCGCCGCGGCCGCGTCCTCGATGTTCTCGCGCCATTCCATCTGCTGCATCAGGAATGCGGGCTCCATCGCCGTGTTGTTTTCCGCGCCGACATTGATGCCGCGCAACGACAGGAGATAGGTCGCGCGCTTGAGCGGATCGCGCAGCGTCTGATAGGCCTCGTTCGCGCGCGTCGCCCATTGCATCGCGATGCGCTTTTGCGCGTCGCCGGCCGCCGCGAAGCGATCCGGATGCACCTGCGCCTGCACGGTGCGGTACGCGTGATCGAGCGTGCCCGCGTCGAGCGCGAATTGCGCCGGCAGACCAAACAGGTCGAAGTGGCTGTCGTTCAGCGAGGCCATCGGATTAGGGTCCGTTGATGAAAGCGCACCGGTGGTGCAGTCAAAAAATGTGGTGTGGAAACGTTGGGCTTTCAGGCGCGAGCGCTTCAGTCAACCGCGGATCAAACTAAAAAGGCGGCCCGCGCCGCCTTTGATCCGCCGCACGC
This sequence comes from Paraburkholderia sp. HP33-1, assembly GCF_021390595.1. Classification (NCBI taxonomy): domain Bacteria; kingdom Pseudomonadati; phylum Pseudomonadota; class Betaproteobacteria; order Burkholderiales; family Burkholderiaceae; genus Paraburkholderia; species Paraburkholderia sp. HP33-1. Next base: position 2,154,760 of record NZ_JAJEJR010000001.1, read on the forward strand.
GGAAAGTACCGAACCTAGACGCGGAACGACTCGCCGCACCCGCATTCGTCTTTCACGTTCGGGTTGTTGAACTTGAAGCCTTCGTTCAGCCCTTCGCGCGCGAAGTCGAGCTCCGTGCCGTCGATATACGCGAGGCTCTTCGGGTCGACGACGACCTTCACGCCGCTCGTCTCGAACACCTGATCTTCAGGCGCGAGTTCGTCCACGTACTCGAGCTTGTAGGCGAGGCCCGAGCAACCGGTGGTGCGCACGCCGACGCGCAACCCGATGCCTTTACCGCGGCGGGTCAGATACTTCTGGACGTGCTGTGCTGCCTTTTCGGTCAACGTAATTGCCATAACGTTTCTCAGTTGCCGGAGTGCGCGGCACGCGTGTTCGCGCCGCGCACCGGTTACTCCGTTCTTACCCGGTTGCTCAGGCGGCCTTGCCTTCTTCGGCAACCGCTGCTTCGCCGTGGCGCTGCTTGTAGTCGGCGACCGCTGCCTTGATCGCGTCTTCCGCGAGGATCGAGCAGTGGATCTTCACCGGCGGCAGTGCCAGTTCTTCGGCGATCTGCGTGTTCTTGATCGACATCGCCTGGTCGAGCGTCTTGCCCTTCACCCATTCCGTGACGAGCGAGCTCGATGCAATGGCCGAGCCGCAGCCGTACGTCTTGAACTTCGCGTCTTCGATGATGCCGTCCGCGCCGACGCGGATCTGCAGCTTCATCACGTCGCCGCAAGCCGGCGCACCGACCATGCCGGTGCCGACCGCGTCGTCGTCCTTCGCGAAGGAACCGACGTTGCGCGGGTTTTCGTAGTGGTCGAGGACCTTGTCGCTATAAGCCATGATTACACTCCTTGATTCGTTTCAACCTGCAATCCGATGAACGTTCGATGTCCGATTCGTCCAGCCGGCGCGTTAGTGCGCGGCCCACTGGATCGTCGACAGATCGATCCCGTCCTTGTGCATTTCCCACAGCGGCGACAGATCGCGCAGCTTGGAAATCTTCGTCTTCAGCAGGTTGATCACGTAATCGACTTCCTGCTCCGTCGTAAAGCGGCCCACCGTGAAGCGGATCGAGCTGTGCGCGAGTTCGTCGTTGCGGCCAAGCGCGCGCAACACATACGACGGTTCCAGCGACGCCGACGTGCACGCCGAGCCCGACGACACCGCCACGTCCTTGACCGCCATGATCAGCGATTCGCCTTCCACGAAATTGAAGCTGATGTTCAGGTTGTGCGGCACACGCTTTTCCATGTCGCCGTTCACATACACTTCTTCGATATCCGACAGGCCCTTCAGCAGCCGGTCGCGCAGCATGCGGATGCGCTCGTTTTCCGTCGCCATCTCTTCGCGCGCGATACGGAACGCTTCGCCCATGCCGACAATCTGGTGCGTGGCCAGCGTGCCCGAACGCATGCCGCGCTCGTGACCACCGCCGTGCATCTGCGCTTCGATACGGATACGCGGCTTGCGGCGCACGTACAGCGCGCCGATGCCCTTCGGGCCATACGTCTTGTGCGCCGAGAACGACATCAGGTCGACCTTCAGCTTCTGCAGGTCGATCGTGATCTTGCCGGTGGCCTGCGCCGCATCGACGTGGAAGATGATGCCCTTCTCACGCGTGATCTCGCCGATCGCCTCGATGTCCTGGATCACGCCGATCTCGTTGTTGACCGACATCACCGACACCAGAATCGTGTCAGGACGCAGCGCGGCCTTGAACTCGTCGATGTCGATCAGACCGTCGTCCCTGACATCCAGATAGGTGACTTCGAAGCCTTCGCGCTCGAGCTCGCGGCAGGTGTCGAGCACCGCCTTGTGCTCGGTCTTCACCGTGATGATGTGCTTGCCCTTGCTCTTGTAGAAGTGCGCCGCCCCCTTCAGAGCGAGGTTGTCCGACTCCGTCGCACCCGAGGTCCAGATGATTTCGCGCGGATCGGCGTTCACGAGCGCGGCGACCTGCTCGCGCGCTTCTTCGACCGCGCGCTCGGCGCTCCAGCCATAAGCGTGGCTACGCGACGCGGGGTTGCCGAACTGCTCGCGCAGATACGGGATCATCTTGTCCACCACACGCGGATCGATCGGCGTCGTGGCGCTGTAGTCCATGTAGATGGGCAGATGGAGAGAGTCGTTGTTCATCAATTGCTCCGGGGACGTCATGTGCTCTGGCTTCTGGCTTCGAATTGGGGCTGCGGCGGGGTGTTCTATTTCGTGCCGCGCTTTACGAACCGGCCATGTTGAATACTGAATTGGGACCTTTCGGCGCCACGCGGACGGGTTCGACCGCCGGCGCATCGTTGCGCCTGTCGCGCAGAACCGCTGGCGCGCCTTCGCGCGAGCGCTGCTGGTCGACCAGATCCTTGAGCGAAACCGAATCGAGGTACTCGACCATTTTCTGGTTCAGCGTCGACCACAGTTCGTGCGTCATGCAGTGGCCGTCGTGCTGCTTGGTGCCTTCGCACGTGCCCTTGCCGCCGCACTGGGTGGCGTCGAGCGGTTCGTCGACCGCGATGATGATGTCGGCCACCGTCACGTCTTCAGCGCGGCGCGCGAGATTGTAGCCGCCGCCCGGTCCGCGCACGGACTCGACGATTTCATGACGGCGCAGCTTGCCGAACAGCTGCTCGAGGTAAGACAGGGAGATGTGTTGGCGCTGGCTGATACCCGCAAGCGTCACCGGGCCCTGCTCCTGGCGCAGCGCCAGGTCGATCATCGCCGTGACGGCGAAACGGCCTTTCGTGGTGAGTCTCATATGATGTGGGAACCGCAATTCTCGACAAGTTTTGTCAAGTATAAATACATGAGCGATTTAGTCAAGTATGCACGGCGAAATTTGTGTCATCCGCTTAATTGAGCGCCATACCTCTGGGCGGTACGCCAGCGTGCACGGCGCAGGCGGGATTGAGCCGCGTTTGCTGCCCGCGTTCTTCGCCCGAATACCTACTTGAGCAACTGCGGACGCAGCGCGGCGATCAGTCCGCGGCAGGCTGCTTCGCACTGATCAAGCACCAACTCGAAGCCATCCGCGCCGCCGAAATACGGATCGGCCACCTCCCGCGTGCCGCTCCAGCGGTCATCCGCGTCGGGCACGAATTCCATCAGCAGACGGATCTTGTCGCGCTGCGCGGGCGGGCACAGTTGATGCAGCGCGGCGACGTTGCGGTCGTCCATCGCGATCAGCAGATCGAAGCGCTCGAAGTCCGCGACCGTGATCTGGCGGCCGCGCAGCGCGTCGAGCGCATAGCCGCGCTGGCGTGCCGCGTGCTGTGCGCGTTCGTCGGGCGCCGCGCCGATGTGCCAATCGCCGGTGCCGGCCGAATCGATCAGGATGCGGTCTGCAAGTTTCGCCTCGTCGACCAGATGACGCATCACGCCCTCGGCCGTCGGTGAACGGCAGATATTCCCGAGGCAAACAAAACAGACGGACACAGTTTTCATCAGGGATTCTTCGACGCTCCAGGCGCCGCGCATGGGGTCGGCAAACAGTCAGCGGACTGCGCCGCGATTATACAAACCTCGACGGATTCGCGCCGGGCGTGGCACAGCCGCGCAAGAGCCGTCGGCCTCGGACCGCCCGCCCAAGCCGCTCCTGCTTACGATGCCTCGGCAAGCGGCGTTGCCGTGGCGGCGCGCATTGGTTTGGCCGGCGATGCCGACGCGGCGTCGATCATCCCGTACGACACCGCGCGCGCGAGTTCGGCAGTCAGATGGTTCGCGTCGAGCGGCATCTGTGAGGCGCGCGACGCCGTTTGCCCGTTGATGTGCAGATAGGCGAGCGCCGCGAGCGGCACAACGATGGCCAGAGGCCAGTACACCGATATTGTCTTTTTCATGATGTGTTTTCCAATTGAGGACGCGTGAGTTTGTGACCCACTATGCCCAGTCGAAATGCTATAGGAATTCACAATCGGGAAAAACCCAGTCTGGCGAGATAGTTCGTTGCTTCAAATGGAACAGTCAATTGACAGGTCTTTCGCGGAACGATTGACCCAGTGCTGGCACAAAAAAGAAAACCTTACAAACACATACAATGCTGCCGCGACGGACGGCAATAATGATGGTCTTATTCTTACACCCATGTTTCCTTGCACTTGCAACAGGCCTCATAAAATGAAAAGCATTGCACCTCTCGCTGGCCTTGTGGTCGCCGCCCTGCTCGGTGGCTGCGCGGTCTACCCGGACGGCACGCCGATGTACGGCAATGCCTACAGCGGTTACGCGTACGCGTCGGGCGCCGCGGTTGTGCCGCAAACCAACGTGTACCTCGGCTACGGCGATTACGGGCCGGGACGCTACTACGGCCCGGGGCCAGGTTATCGCGGCTATCCGGATCGCGGGCACCCGGGCGACAACGACGGGCATCGCGGCGATCACGGCGATCACGGCGATCACGGCAACGATCATGGCAACACTGGCGGCGCCGCTGGGCAACCGCGCGGCGGCCCGCCGCCGCAGGGCGCAGCGGGTGGTCCGCACGGACCTGGCGGAGTCAATGGCGGCCCGCCGCCAGCGCAGCCGCAAGCAGGCAACAGCGGAGGACGAGGCAATAATGCGTGGGTGAGAAATGCGCCCGCACGTCAGCCGGGACAGCCGACCGAGCATTAAGGACTGAGCGGCGGTGAACTATCACGCCCGCTACACTGCCAGCCTCGAAGGCTGCGCGAGCGCGCAGCCGTCAAACCCCACCAGACGCCACCCGCTCAGCCAATATGGCTGCGCTGCGCGGCATACAACTCCCGGAACGTACGCCCCACCGGCGCCGGCATGTCGCGCGTATCGGTCCAGCCCGCGCCGCCGAGCGGCAGTTTGGCAATCGAGCGATTGCGCCCGCCCATGCGCTCCAGTACCCGCACCGCGAGCCTGGTCACGAGCGCATACGCATCGGGATGCAGTGCGAGCCACCCCCACAGCGTCAACCCGGCGCGCTCTTTCCACGGCCGCAGATGCCGTTCCGTCTGCTTTTCACGCAGCTTGCGTAACAGATCGGACAGCGGAATGCCGACCGGACACACGCTATTGCATTCACCGCACAGCGTCGCGGCTTGCGGCAGATCGAGCGCCTTGTCGATACCGACATAGCTAGGCGTCAGCACCGACCCCATCGGCCCCGGATAGACCCAACCATACGCGTGCCCGCCGACCTTCTGATACACCGGGCAGTGGTTCATGCACGCGCCGCAGCGGATGCAGCGAAGCATCTCCTGAAAGTCGCCGCCGATCAGCCCCGTGCGCCCACCATCGACGAGCACAACGTACATATGCTTGGGCCCATCCTGATCGCCCGCGCCGCGCGGCCCTGTCAGCATCGAAAAATAGTTCGAGGTTGCCTGCCCGGTCGCCGAGCGCGGCAGCAAACGCATCGCGGTCGCGAGATCCTCGAGCGTCGGCAGCACCTTTTCGAGGCCGGTGACAGCGACATGCACACGCGGCATCACCGTACACATGCCTTCGTTGCCCTCGTTGGTCACGAGCGCGACCGAGCCCGTTTCCGCGACGATGAAATTGCCGCCCGTCACGCCCATGTCCGCGCTCAGAAAATGCGGCCGCAACATCTCGCGCGCCTCGCGCGTCATGTCGGGAATCTCGGTGAGCCTCGGTCGGCCGTGCGTCTTCGCGAACAGATCAGCGATCTCGTCCTTATCCTTGTGAACGACCGGCGCGATGATGTGACTGGGCGGCTCGTTGTCATTGATCTGCAGGATGTATTCGCCGAGATCGGTTTCGATCGACTGCACACCCATCTGCCCGAGTACTTCGTTCAAGCGCATTTCCTCGGTGACCATCGACTTGGTCTTGATCACCTTCTTCACGTCGTGCCGGCGCGCGATATCACCGACGAGCCGCGCAGCCTCCTGGGTGGTCTCGGCGTACAGCACCGTCACGCCGCGCCGGGTCGCCTCACGCTCGAAGATGTCGAGCCACACGTCGAGATTCTCGAGCGCGCGATTACGGCGCTCCTTGAGCGCCGCGCGCGTCGCGGGGAAGTCGATCGCGGTCATCGCGCTCGCGCGCGCCGACACGAACTTCGTGGACAGCTTGGTCAGGTTCTGCTGCAGGCGCTGGTCGGCGAGTTTCTGACCGGCGCGAGCCTTGAACTGCATCGATTGAACTTGCATGGCGGCCCTGGTGAGATCGGATTGACACGCGGCACATTAGCGCGCGACGCAATGCATGAGTGACAAAAGGAACGCGACGCGAACCGCGCCTCGTGTGCCCTACGCGGGATTACACGTCGCCGGCCAGCACCTGCGCGATATGCAGCACGCGCGTCGTCGAGTCGCCTTTGCGGCGCAGCCGCCCTTCGATATTCAACATGCAGCCGAGGTCGCCGAGCACCACCGTGCCGGCGCCGCTCGCGGCGATGTTCGCGCACTTTTCGTCGACGATGGCGGTCGAGATATCGCCGTATTTGACCGCGAACGTGCCGCCGAAGCCGCAGCAATGCTCGCAGCCCTTCATCTCGGTCACCGCGACCCCGACCTGCGCAAGCAGCTCGCGCGGCTGCGCCTTGACGCCCAGCTCGCGCAGCCCCGAGCACGAGTCGTGATAGGTCACCTGTCCAGCGAACTCGCCCGGCTGCAAGTGCACCTTCGCGACATTGACGAGGAAATCGGTCAGCTCGAATACCTTGGCGCGCAGGCGGCCGAAGCGGTTCATGAGTTCGGGATCGTCGCCGAACAGATCGCCGTAGTGCGCGCGGATCATGCCGCCGCACGAGCCCGACGGCACCACCACATAGTCGAACTGTTCGAACTCACGCAGCGTTTTCTCGGCGAGGTCGCGCGCGAGGCGGCGGTCTCCGGAGTTATACGCGGGTTGACCGCAACAGGTCTGCGCGGGCGGCACCACGACCTCGAATCCGGCGCCCTCGATCAGCTTGATGACCGAAAAACCGATCTCGGGACGCATCAGGTCGATCAGGCACGTGACGAACAATCCGACTCGCATGAGCCCTCCTTTCGGGGAAACGTCCCTGATTATCCGCTGTTTGCCAGTGCAATACCAACGGCCGGAAGGCATAGGACGCACGCCGGAGCGGATTGGAGGCGCCCTTCGAAGCGCGTTCGCTTTTTTCACCATACGAGATACAATCAGTCTTCGCTGTTTGACGCATCTACCGATTCTCATATGAGCGATACGAACCCGGATCCCAAAACTTCGATCCAGGTGATCGAGCGCATGATGCGCCTGCTCGACGCACTGGCGGCGCATAGCGACCCGGTCAGCCTGAAAGAACTGGCCCTGCGCACGGAACTGCACCCGTCCACCGCGCACCGCATCCTGAACGACATGGTGATGTGTCGGCTGGTCGATCGTTCGGATCCCGGCACCTACCGTCTCGGCATGCGCCTGCTCGAACTCGGCAATCTCGTGAAAGCGCGCCTGTCGGTGCGCGACGCAGCGCTCACGCCGATGCGCGAGTTGCATCGTCAGACCGGGCAGACCGTGAACCTGTCGGTGCGTCAGGGCGATGAAATCGTCTATATCGAACGCGCGTATTCGGAGCGCTCGGGCATGCAGGTAGTGCGGGCGATCGGCGGCCGCGCGCCGCTGCATCTCACCTCGGTCGGCAAGCTGTTTCTCGCCGCCGACGAAGCCACCCGCGTGCGGGCCTACGCGACGCGCACCGGTCTGTCGGGCCACACACAGAACAGCATCACGGATCTCGCGAAACTCGAGCGCGAGTTGTCACATGTGCGCCAGCAAGCGTGCGCGCGTGACAACGAGGAACTGGAGTTGGGCGTGCGCTGCATCGCCGCCGGCATCTACGACGATACTGGCAAGCTGGTCGCGGGCCTGTCGCTGTCGGCGCCGGCCGATCGTTTGCAGGATTCGTGGCTTGGACAGTTGAGCCAGACCGCATTGATGATTTCTGAGTCGCTCGGCTACCGGCCGCAAACGCAGCAGGATCATTCGCACGGATCACACGGCTCGCACAGTTCGCACGGCCAGCATTAACAGGCGGCACAGCGGCCGCGTGGCCGCCATTGCGTCGTTCGCGGCGTCGCCGGCGCCATGAAAAAAGCCTCGCATCCGCGAGGCTTTTTCTTTGCATGATGACCGCAGCCGGTCTGAACACGACCGGCTGCAACCGTTCAGGCTTCAGGTACCCGGACCGCCGGCATCGGCGCTCGTGATACGCGGCTGGCCGCCGCCGTTATCGAGCCACGTTCGCAGACGCGTCGCGTCCGCGAAACGCGAGTACTTGCCCGACGAATCGAGCAGGACCATGACCATCGGCCGGCCGTCGATCGTCGCCTGCATCACGAGACACTCACCCGCTTCGTTGATGAAACCAGTCTTCTGCAGACCGATGTCCCATGTCGGGTTGCGCACCAGCGCGTTCGTGCTGTTGTACGCGAGCGTGCGCTTTCCGGTGTACACCTCGTAGCTGTGATCGGTGGAGAACTTGCGGATCAGCGGATACTGATACGCCGCGTTGACCATCTTCACGAGATCGCGCGCGCTCGACACGTTCATGCTCGTCAAACCGGTCGGGTTCTCGAAGTGCGTGTCGTTCATGCCAAGTTGCTTCGCCTTCGCGTTCATCGCCGCGAGGAACGCCGGACGCCCGCCCGGGTAGTAACGCGACAGCGCCGCCGCCGCGCGGTTTTCCGAGGCCATCAGCGCGATGTGCAGCATGTCCTCGCGCGACAGCACCGAGCCCACCGACAGGCGCGAGCCGGTGTTCTTCTCATAGTCGCGGTCTTCGTCGGTGACTTCGATCTGGTCGGTCATCGCCTCTTTCGAATCGAGCACGACCATCGCGGTCATCAGCTTCGTGATCGACGCGATCGGCACGACCGCGCGCGAGTTCTTGTCGAATAGCGACTCACCGCTGTTCTGATCGATCACATACGCGACGCTCGAGCGCAGCATCAGCGCGTCGGGCGTATCGTGCAGACCGAAAGCCTGACCGACGGTCGGCTGGCGCGGCTCGTACGCGACGCGACGCATGACCGAACGATGCCGGCCGTTCGCCGTAAACGTCACGCGCTTGCGTTTGACACTGGCATGCGGCGCGTCTTCATCCGCGGCGGCCGTTTTCACGGCCTCGCCCTTGCCGGCTTTTGCCGCATGGTTCGACACCTTTTCGGTGGCCGCCGCCTGCGCCGGCTTTTTGGCGGCTTTGGCGTGTTTGGAAGTTTTTGTGGTTGCAGCAGGTGTAGCTGCAAAAGTGCTGACAGGCGTGGCAAACGCCGCTGCGACGGCCAGCGAGACGGCCACCGATAAAGCGGTGCTGCGCGCCGCGCCGTGGAGCACTTTTAGCGACGAAAACATGTCGGTTTTCATGGGTGTTCGATAGGGAGCGGCGAGAGGTTTCCGCAAGTGTAGTAAAGCAACGAAAAATTAGCAATTTGAAGCACTTATACGCGCTCCTTCAACCGGCTTGTTAGCTCCGATCGCAAAAACACGACTAAGTGCTGCGCATCGATCGAAAAAAACGATCGTCGCCAGCTTGCCTCGCCATTGCCGCCGCCCGGCTCAAGCGAGTGCGTCCTTTCAGCATAACGGCAGTTTTGAGACAACCTTGATTCGGGGAAATACGGTCAGGGCAACGGCGGCAATTACTGCGCCGCGCCATGAAGGCGTTGCGAGCGAACGACAGATTATTAAGCGTCTGACGAATGTCGCCAACGCGCGTTCGACTGCCATCGCTCTTTAACGTTCCGGGTGACTTTGTGGTTTACATCGAATTCACCAGGATCGGGTTTTCAGGGGGGCGGATCGCTGCGAGGCAGCCTGTCTCCGTGCCGCATCGAGGCTTTCGCGGGGAAAAATAGTTTCCGGAAAGAGCAGCGCATGGTGCTTTATCTCGCACCACCAAGGTGCAACGACCCAATTGTTCCGCGTCATATTAATGACATGCCTACTGCATAACCTATTGTTTTAACGACATTTTCCCCACATTGTGCGTCGCACAAAAAATGCTTGACATTCTTTGCGACCATCCTAAAATGGAAACCATTGCTGCGATGCACAATACATCGCAGTCCTGGCAGACGATCCACCTGCGTCTCGCCACCCACCCAATGCGGTCCGCACAGACCGACCGCGATCCAGGAGCGTAAACCATGACTCTGCTGACCCCTGAGCAATTCGCCGCAGCCCAGAAAGCCAACTTCGAGACCCTGTTCGGCCTGACGACCAAAGCATTTGAAGGCGTCGAAAAGCTGGTTGAGCTGAACCTGCAAGTCGTGAAGTCGACGCTCGCCGAAAGCCAGGAAAACACCCAACGCGCGCTGTCGGTGAAGGACGCGCAAGAACTGCTGGCACTGCAAGCGAGCCTCGCACAGCCGGTGGCTGAAAAGGCGCTGTCGTATGGCCGCCACGTGTACGAAATCGTTTCGGCAACGCAGGGAGAATTCACCCGCGTCGCGGAAGCGCAATTCGAAGAGCAAAACCGCAAGGTTCAGGCGCTCGTGGAAAACGTCGCGAAGAACGCGCCGGCTGGTTCGGAAACTGCTGTCGCCGTGATGAAGTCGGCTATCACCGCCGCCAACACCACGTACGAAACGGTCCACAAGGCGACCCGCCAGGCCGTTGAAATCGCTGAAAGCAACTTCAATGCAGCTGCAACGGCCGCATCGAAGGCAGCTTCGCAAGCCGCTGCTCAAGCATCGCGCGCTGCCGCCAAGAAGGCAGTCTAAGCTTTACGCCTCAACACGCCAGGCTTTGTGACTGGCGTCGTCTTTTACGCCAGCCCAGCCGGCGCGCTGCGCTGGCAGTATCGCAAGCAACAGCGTCGTGCCGTTGCGGCATATACGGTTTGAATGGCCGGACGCTCCGATACGTTGCTATGGCGTATCGTTTGCCCGGTCACCACGCCGGGATTTTTTTGCCTGCATGCTGGCCCGCCGCACAAAGAGAAACGGCGCGCTCCGAAAGAGGAGCGCGCCGTTTTTGTTGGCCGTGCGGCTTATGCACTTCGCTGCCCCCGCATGTCACCATGCAGGCGCAGTAAGTAGCCTTACTTCTTCTTCACCGGCGGCAGATCGGTACAGACGCCTTCGTACAGCTCGGCCGCCATGCCGATCGATTCGCCGAGCGTCGGATGCGGATGGATCGTCTTGCCGATATCCGTTGCGTCCGCGCCCATCTCGATGGCGAGACAGACTTCGCTGATCAGGTCACCCGCATTCAGACCGACGATACCGCCGCCGATCACGCGATGGGTCTCTTCATCGAACAGCAGCTTCGTGAAGCCCTCGTCGCGGCCGTTGGCGATCGCGCGACCCGACGCGGCCCACGGGAACACCGCCTTGCCGAACTTGATACCTTCGGCCTTTAACTGGTCTTCCGTCTTGCCGGCCCACGCCACTTCCGGATCGGTGTAAGCCACCGACGGAATCTGCATCGCGTCGAAGTACGCCTTCTCGCCATGCGCGGCTTCCGCCGCCACGTGGCCTTCGTGCACGGCCTTATGCGCGAGCATCGGCTGACCGACGATATCGCCGATCGCGAAGATGTGCGGCACATTCGTGCGCTGCTGCTTGTCGACATCGATGAAGCCACGATCGGTCACCGCGACCCCTGCCTTCTCCGCGCCGATCCGCTTGCCGTTCGGCGAGCGGCCCACGGCCACCAGCACGAGGTCGTAGCGTTGCGGCTGGGCCGGCGCCTTCTCGCCTTCGAACGACACGTAGATGCCGTCGGCCTTCGCTTCGGCCGCGGTGGTTTTGGTCTTCAGCATCACGTTCGCGAAACGATTGCTGTTGTACTTCTCCCAGACCTTGACCAGATCGCGGTCCGCGCCCGTCATCAGGCCTTCGAGCATTTCGACGACGTCGATCTGCGCGCCGAGGGTCGAGTACACCGTCGCCATTTCGAGACCGATGATGCCGCCGCCGATCACGAGCATGCGCTGCGGAATCTGGCGCAGTTCGAGCGCACCGGTCGAATCGACGACACGCGGATCTTCCGGAATGAACGGCAGCTTCACCGATTCCGAGCCCGCGGCGATGATCGCCTGCTTGAACCTGACGACCTTCTTGCCGCCTTCGGTCTGCACTTCCATGTGGTTCGGATCGACGAACGCGCCGGTACCGACCACCACTTCGACCTTGCGCGCCTTCGCCATGCCGGCGAGACCGCTGGTCAGCTTCTTCACCACGCCGGACTTGAAATCGCGCAGCTTGTCGAGATCGATCTGCGGCTTGCCGAACGTGATGCCGTGCGCGGCAAGATCAGCCGCTTCGTCGATGACGAGCGCGGTGTGCAACAGCGCCTTCGACGGGATACAGCCGACGTTCAGACACACGCCGCCGAGCGTCGGATAACGCTCGACCAGCACGGTCTTCATGCCGATGTCCGCGGACCGGAAAGCGGCCGAGTAGCCGCCGGGGCCCGAACCGAGCACGAGCATGTCGCACTCGATGTCCGCGCTGCCCGCATAGCTGCCGGCCTGCGGAGCCGGTGCCGCGGCCTTCGGTGCGGCAGCCGCAGGCGCCGGCGCGGGAGCTGCCTTCTCGGCCTCCTTCGCCGCCGGGGCGGCTGCGGCCGCGCCGCCCGCCGCTGCCTCGACGAGCGCGATCACCGTGCCCTGCGAGACCTTGTCGCCCGGCTTGATGCGCACTTCCTTGACGATGCCGGCGGTATCGCTCGGCACTTCCATCGATGCCTTGTCGGATTCGAGCGTCAGCAGCGACTGCTCCTGCTCGATGACGTCACCCGGCTTGATGTTGACTTCGATGACGTCGACGTCCTTGAAGTCACCGATGTCCGGCACTTTTACTTCGACGAGACTCATAGTGTCCCCTTCTCCTGTTGAGCGGTGATGAGCGGCGCGTTCGACGTGCACAGCGCACGACAAACGCGCGGACGGCGCGACGCGGACCAGTCGAAACTATCCGCGCCTGCGCCGGCGGGCCTCACCAGCCGGTCAAAGAATCACACGCCGGAAATCGGCAAGAATCGAACCGAGGTATGCGTTGAAGCGCGCGGCTTCCGCTCCGTCGATCACGCGATGGTCATACGACAGCGACAGCGGCATGGTCAGACGCGGCTCGAACTGCTTGCCGTCCCACACCGGCTTCATCGCGCTGCGCGACAGGCCGAGAATCGCGACTTCAGGCGCATTGATGATCGGCGTGAAATGCGTGCCGCCGATACCGCCCAGCGACGAGATCGAGAAGCAGCCGCCCTGCATCTGGTCCGGCTTCAGCTTGCCTTCGCGCGCAGCCTTCGACAGATCGGCCATTTCCTTTGCGATGTCGACGAGGCCCTTCTTGTCCGCGTCGCGAATCACCGGAACGACGAGGCCGTTCGGCGTGTCCGCGGCAAAACCGATGTGGTAGTACTGCTTGAACACCAGGTTGTCGCCGTCGAGGCTCGCGTTGAACGTCGGGAACTTCTTCAGGGCCGCCACGCAAGCCTTGATCACGAACGCAAGCATCGTGAACTTGACGCCCGCCTTTTCGTGTTCCTTGTTCAGCTTCACGCGCAGCGCTTCGAGTTCGGTGATGTCCGCTTCGTCGTTGTTCGTGACGTGCGGGATCATGACCCAGTTGCGATGCAGGTTCGCGCCGGAGATTTTCTTGATGCGCGACAGCGGTTTCGGATCGATCGGACCGAACTTCGTGAAGTCGATCTTCGGCCACGGCAGCAGATTCAGCTCGCCACCGCCCGCGGCCGGCGCGGCTGCACCAGACGGCGCCGCGCGCTGGCCCGTCATCACGCCCTTCACGAACGCGGTCACGTCGGCCTGCGTAATGCGGCCCTTCGGACCCGTGCCGCGCACCTGCCCGACGTCGACGCCGAGTTCGCGCGCGAACTTGCGCACCGACGGCGACGCATGGCTCGGATGACGCGAGCCGCCTTCACCCGCCGGAATCAGCGGCGCCTGCGCGAGCGCGGACGGCGCAGTCGGTGCCGGAGCCGGCGCGATGGGCGCGTCGGACGGTTGCTCGACCGGTGCCTTGGCGGCCGGTGCCGGCGCGGGCGTCGCGGCGGCGCCGCCATCCGCTTCCAGCACGACGATGACCGCGCCTTCCGACACGGTATCGCCAACCTTGACCTTCACTTCCTTGACGACGCCGGCAGCCGAACTCGGCACATCCATCGTCGCCTTGTCGGATTCCAGCGTGACGAGCGACTGTTCCTTCTCGACGCGATCGCCGACCTTCACCGCGATCTCGATCACGGGAACGTCTTTGTAGTCGCCGATATCCGGCACCTTGATTTCCTGCACGCCGCCGCCTGCCGCCACGGGTGCGGGAGCCGGAGCCGCCGCGGGAGCCGCAGCAGCGCCTTCGGCGCTTTCCAGCAGGATGATCAGCGTGCCTTCGGACACCGCATCGCCGACCTTGACCTTCACTTCCTTGACGACGCCGGCCACCGAGCTCGGCACGTCCATCGTTGCCTTGTCGGATTCCAGCGTCACGAGCGATTGCTCTTTCTCGACGGTGTCACCCGCCTTAACCAGCACCTCGATCACAGGGACGTCCTTGTAATCGCCGATGTCCGGCACCTTGACTTCGATCGCTTGACTCATTGTTAGTGTCTCCTGGGCCACGCACGCCGCCTGCCCCTCACGACGAGGGGCAGACACGTGCGCCATGGCACACGGGTGATGCCTTAGACGGTCATCGGGTTGGGTTTGGCGGGATCAAGGTTGTACTTCTTGAGCGCCTCGGCGACCACCTTGCGTTCGATCGTGCCTTCGTCCGCCAGCGCGTTGAGCGCGGCGACCGTGACCCAGTAGCGATCGACTTCGAAGAAGTGACGCAGCTTCTCGCGCGTGTCCGAACGGCCGTAGCCGTCGGTGCCCAGCACGACGAACTTCTGCGGCACGAACGCGCGGATCTGCTCGGTCAGCGCGCGCACGTAGTCGGTCGACGCGATGACCGGACCCCGCGCATCCTTGAGGAGCTTCTCGACGTGCGACAGCTTCTTCTCTTCGCTCGGATGCAGCAGGTTCCAACGCTGCACTTCGTGGCCTTCACGTGCGAGCTCGGTGAAGCTCGGTACGCTCCACAGATCGGCATTGACGCCCCAGTCGTTCTTCAGCAGATCGGCTGCGGCGATCACTTCGTTGAAGATCGTGCCCGCACCCATCAGCTGCACGTGCGGTGCCTTCGTGCTGGCCTCGGCCTTGCGGAACGAGTACATGCCCTTGATGATGTCGGCCGCCACGGTCTCGCCCTGCGGGATCGCCGGGTGCTCGTAGTTCTCGTTCATCACCGTGATGTAGTAATACACATCTTCCTGCTCGGCGACCATGCGGCGCAGACCGTCCTGCATGATGACCGCGAGTTCGAAGCCGAACGTCGGGTCGTAGCTGATGCAGTTCGGCACCGATGCGGCCCACAGCAGCGAATGGCCATCTTCGTGTTGCAGACCTTCGCCGTTCAGCGTCGTACGGCCCGCGGTGCCGCCCAGCAGGAAGCCGCGCGAGCGCATGTCGCCCGCCGCCCATGCGAGGTCACCGATGCGCTGGAAGCCGAACATCGAGTAGAAGATGTAGAACGGGATCATGATCTCGCCGTGCGTCGAGTACGACGTCGCGGCTGCGATCCAGTCGGCCATGCCGCCGGCTTCGTTGATGCCTTCCTGCAGGATCTGACCGGTCTCCGACTCACGGTAGAACATCAGCTGGTCGGAATCTTCCGGCACGTACTTCTGGCCTTCCTGATTCCAGATACCGATCTGACGGAACAGACCCTCCATACCGAACGTACGCGACTCGTCCGGCACGATCGGCACGACGCGCTTGCCGAGCGCCTTGTCCTTCAGCAGGATGTTCAGGATCCGCACGAACGCCATCGTCGTGGAAATCTCGCGGCCTTCGCCCGTGCCCTTCAACAGCGGCTCGAATGCCGACAGTTCCGGCACCGGCAGCGACTCGGCCTTCTGACGACGCGCCGGCAGATAGCCGCCGAGGTCCATGCGACGCTGGCGCATGTATTCGAGTTCCTTCGAGCCTTCCTCGAACGTCAGGTACGGCACGTCGACGATCTGCTCGTCCGTGATCGGCAGACGGAACTGGTCGCGGAATTTCTTCAGCTGCTCCACCTGCATCTTCTTCTGCTGGTGGGTGATGTTCATCGCCTGGCCGGCTTCGCCCATGCCGTAGCCCTTGATCGTCTTCGCGAGGATGACGGTCGGCTGGCCCTTTGAATTCGACGCTTCCGTGAACGCCGCGTAGATCTTGTGCGGATCATGGCCGCCGCGGTTCAGATTCCAGATGTCGTCGTCGGACCAGTCGGCGACCAGCGCCTTCAGCTCCGGCGTGTTGAAGAAGTGCTCGCGCACGAAGGCGCCCGACTCCGACTTGTACGTCTGGTACTCGCCGTCGACCACTTCCATCATGCGACGCATCAGCACGCCCGTCTTGTCGCGCGCGAACAGCGCATCCCAGCGGCTGCCCCAGATGACCTTGATGACGTTCCAGCCCGCGCCGCGGAATTCGCTTTCGAGTTCCTGGATGATCTTGCCGTTGCCGCGCACCGGACCGTCGAGACGCTGCAGATTGCAGTTGATCACGAACACGAGGTTGTCCAGACGCTCGCGGCCGGCCATGCCGATCGCGCCGAGCGATTCCGGCTCGTCGGTCTCGCCGTCGCCGAGGAAGGCCCAGACCTTGCGGCCGTCGGTCTTCGCGACACCGCGCGCCTGCAGGTACTTCATGAAGCGTGCCTGGTAGATCGCCATGATCGGGCCGAGGCCCATCGAGACGGTCGGGAACTGCCAGAAGTCAGGCATCAGCCACGGGTGCGGATACGACGAGATGCCCTCGCCGCCGACTTCCTGGCGGAAGTTGTCGAGCTGCTTGTCGGTCAGGCGGCCGAGCAGGAACGCGCGCGAGTAGACGCCCGGCGACGAGTGGCCCTGCACGAACACGAGGTCACCGCCGTGCTCAGCCGACGGCGCGTGCCAGAAATGGTTGTAGCCGACGTCGTACAGCGTGGCGGCCGATGCGAACGACGCGATGTGGCCGCCGACGTTGGTTTCCTTGCCGGCGCGCAGCACCATCGCCATGGCGTTCCAGCGGGTGTACGAGCGGATGCGGTGTTCGAGATCCTGGTCGCCGGGGTTCTTGGCCTGGCGCGCGACCGGAATCGTGTTGATGTACGGGGTGTTGGCCGAGAACGGCAGATGTTCGCCGTGCACGCGTGCGAACTCGATCTGCTTTTCGATCAGGTAGTGGGCACGGTCAGGGCCTACAGCAGAAATCACGCCATCCAGCGCTTCCAGCCATTCGCCGGTTTCCTGGGGATCGTCGTCTTTATCGGCGGCGACATATTTCATGACTTCGTCGGGTACAGCGGACATGCTCGTCTCCTGGGTATGGGGAACGCATTTTGAACAGACAACGCGGACGCAGGGACGGCCGCGGTAGCACGGGCCGATTGTAATAAGGCTCGCGACGTCAGCGCAATCAAATTTTCAAATTACGAGATCAATTCTCATAATGCGGAAAATTGCTGCAACGCAACCTGGTTTGACTGCCGATCGACTGATCCGTCGGCTAGTTTGCGCCGATTAACTGCACTTTCCGTGCTTTTTTGCGTCATTTGTCGAGGACGTGCTGAGCTACAATGCCACGCATGTTGACCGAACGGCTTTTCTCTCGCTCGGCGCGCACCGCTGGTTCGCCGGCGGATTCGTCGCCGTCCACGCGCTGGCACCACGGGCCCTGGTGGTCCAATTCCTATTTGCTGACGCCGCTCCTGTCGATCCTGGTATTCCTGGTCGTCATGAGCCTGATTCTGTGGAGTCTGAACCGACGCGAGCAGCAGCAGCAGGAAGACACGCTGTACCGCAACGTCGCGTGGGCGCAGCAACAGATCCGCCTGTCAATGACAGGCGCGCAGGAGCAGATCCAGGCGCTCGCGCGCGACCTCGCCGCCGGCCATGCCGACGAGCATTCGTTCCAGGTGAGCACCACGGACATCATGCAGGGGCATCCCGAGATCCTCTACATGAACTGGTACACGGGGCAGCAGCAGCCTCGCTGGCCCAACGCCGCGCCGCCGGTGCTCGGCCAGCGGCTCGCGCGTCCCAACGACGCGCAAATGGACGAAGCGGTCAAAGCCGGTTTCGCCGAGGCGCGCAATACACGCCGCCAGGTGTACTCGCCGCTCATCTACGACGACCTCGGCAACGGCTTCATCACGCTGCAGACGCCGATCTTCCGCGACCGCGATTTCCTCGGCACGATCGCCGCGGTGTTCTCGGTGGAAGGGATTCTGAAGCGCGACATCCCGCCGGAGCTGTCGGCGAAGTACAAGATCTCGATCATCGACGTCAACAACCGCGAGTTGACCACCACGTCGACTCGCCCGCGCCTGCCGCGCGACATGTTCTACGACCTGCCGCTCGACCCGCCGGGCCAGGGCATCTCGGTGCGCGTGTACGCGTTCCCGCAAATCACCAACTTCACGAACAACACGCTGGTGTGGCTGGTGGCTGGCCTCTCCTGCTTCGTGCTGTGGAGTCTGTGGAGTTTGTGGAAGCACACACGCCAACGCTTCGAGGCGCAGCAGGCGCTGTACGCGGAAGCGTTCTTCCGCCGCGCAATGGAAAACTCGGTGCTGATCGGCATGCGCGTGCTCGACATGCACGGCCGCATCACGCACGTGAACCCGGCGTTTTGCCGGATGACCGGCTGGGACGAAAGCGACCTCGTCGGCAAGAGCGCGCCGTTCGCTTACTGGCCGCGCGACGCGTACCCCGAAATGCAGCGCCAGCTCGACATGACGCTGCGCGGCAAAGCGCCTTCGTCCGGTTTCGAGTTGCGCGTGCGGCGCAAGGACGGCTCCACGTTCCACGCCCGGCTCTACGTGTCGCCGCTGATCGACAGCTCGGGCCGCCAGACCGGCTGGATGTCGTCGATGACCGACATCACCGAGCCGAAGCGCGCGCGCGAAGAACTCGCCGCCGCCCACGAACGCTTCACGACAGTGCTCGAAAGCCTCGATGCCGCCGTGTCCGTGCTAGCCGCCGACGAAGCCGAGCTGTTGTTCGCGAACCGCTACTACCGGCACCTGTTCGGCATCCGCCCGGATGGTCATCTGGAACTCGCGGGCGGCGGCTTCGACGCCTCGCAGGCGTCGTCCGATTCGATCGACATGGTCGACGCCTTCGTCGGCCTGCCCGCCGCCGCGCTGACCGAAAGCACCGCCGACGCCCAGGAAATCTACATTGCCGGCATCCAGAAGTGGTTCGAGGTCCGGCGCCAGTACATCCAGTGGGTCGACGGCCATCTCGCGCAGATGCAGATCGCGACCGACATCACGACCCGCAAGCGCGCGCAGGAACTGGCGCGCCAGCAGGACGAGAAGCTGCAATTCACGAGCCGCCTGATGACGATGGGCGAAATGGCCTCGTCGCTCGCGCACGAACTGAATCAGCCGCTCGCCGCCATCAATAACTATTGCTCCGGAACCGTCGCACTGGTTAAATCCGGTCGAACGACGCCTGACAATCTGCTGCCGGTGCTCGAAAAAACCGCGCAACAGGCGGTGCGCGCTGGCATGATCATCAAGCGCATCCGCGAGTTCGTGAAGCGCAGCGAGCCGAAGCGTCAGGCCACGCGCGTCGCGGATATCGTCGCGGACGCGGTGGGCCTCGCCGAAATCGAGGCAAGGAAGCGCCGGATTCGCATCGTCACCGACTTGCGCTCGCGGCTGCCGGTAATCTACGTCGACCCGGTGCTGATCGAGCAGGTGCTCGTGAACCTGCTGAAGAACGGCGTCGAGGCGATGGCCGAAGCGCGCCCGAACGCGGTCGATCCGGTGATCCGGGTGGTCGTGCGACTGGAGAGCGGCTTCGTCTGCATCAGCGTCGTCGACCAGGGGCCGGGCGTCGACGAAGCAACCGCCGAGCGTCTGTTTGAACCGTTTTACAGCACCAAGTCCGATGGCATGGGCATGGGGCTGAACATTTGCCGTTCGATTATCGAATCGCACCGCGGCCGTCTGTGGGTGGTCAACAACGTCGAATCCGATGGCCACATCACCGGCGCCACGTTCCATTGCAGTCTGCCTATTGGGGAGCCTGACGGCCCGAGCAACAGCGGGTCCGAGGCGCCGACACCACAAACCGTTACGGGAGAGCTATGAACAGCCCAGTCACCACTCAGGAAACCGTCTTTGTCGTTGACGACGACGAGGCCGTGCGAGATTCGCTGCGCTGGCTGCTGGAGGCGAACGGCTATCGCGTCCAATGCTTCTCGAGCGCCGAGCAGTTCATCGACGCATGGCAGCCGCATCAGCATCCGGGCCAGATCGCGTGCCTGATCCTCGACGTGCGGATGTCCGGCATGAGCGGGCTCGAGTTGCAGGAACGCCTGATCGCCGACAACGCGTCGCTGCCGATCATCTTCGTGACGGGCCACGGCGACGTTCCGATGGCGGTGTCGACGATGAAGAAAGGTGCAATGGACTTCATCGAGAAGCCGTTCGACGAAGCCGAACTGCGCAAGCTCGTCGAGCGCATGCTCGACAAGGCGCGCAGCGAAAGCACCAGCGTGCAGCAGCAGCGCGCCGCGGCCGAGCGCCTCGGCAAGCTGACCGCGCGCGAGCATCAGGTGCTCGAGCGGATCATCGCCGGCCGCCTGAACAAGCAGATCGCCGACGACCTCGGTATCAGCATCAAGACGGTCGAAGCGCATCGCGCGAACATCATGGAAAAGCTGAACGTCAACACGGTCGCCGATCTGCTGCGACTCGCGCTGTCGAACAAGCCGCAAACGACGCAGTAACAGCTGCGCTCGCGGCCCATCGTTTGATGGGCCGTTACGTCGTTACGCGGCCGGTCTCACCGGCCGCGTGCGTAACCTCGCCGACACGCGCCCCCACGCCTCGCATCCCGTACGCTTGCACGCGCCCGGCGAGCGCCCCGAAGCCACTGCGAACGCCTGCCCCCGCGCCGGTATAATGTTGGACTTTGCAGCGGCGCCTTGCCCGACCCGGCAGCGCGCTTGTCGCAGAGCGACCGGGCTGCGTCGACAAGCCGAAGCACGCCGTCGCGCGCGCCGCCCGCGCGAGCGCTTCGCCCCGCCGGCCAAACCGCCCGTCCCGACCAGATCCCCACGATCCCAACCTCGACCCAACGTTCGACCGACCATGACTGCCAAACTGATCGACGGCCTCGCCCTTTCCAAGACTCTGCGCGCCGACGTCGCCGCGCGCGCCGCCGCCCTGACCGCCCGCGGCCATCAGCCGGGCCTCGCCGTGATTCTGGTCGGCGACAATCCGGCCAGCGAAGTGTATGTGCGCAATAAGGTGAAGGCCTGCAACGACAACGGCCTCGGCTCGTCGTTCGACCGCTATCCGGCCGACCTGCCCGAAGCCGACCTGCTCGCGCGCATCGACGAGCTGAACCGCGATCCGGCTATCCACGGCATTCTCGTGCAACTGCCGCTGCCGAAGCACATCGACAGCCACAAGGTGATCGAGGCGATCGCACCCGAGAAGGACGTCGACGGCTTTCACGTTGCCAATGCGGGCGCGCTGATGACCGGCCAGCCGCTGTTCCGTCCGTGCACGCCGTACGGCGTGATGAAAATGTTCGAGGCCTACGGCATCGATCTGAAGGGCGCAAACGCGGTGGTGATCGGCCGCTCGAACATCGTCGGCAAGCCGATGGCGCTGCTGCTGCTCGAAGCGGGCGCGACCGTTACGATCTGCCACAGCAAGACGCGCGATCTGGCCGCGCACACGCGCAACGCCGACGTCGTGGTCGCCGCGACCGGCCTGCGCAACATCCTGACCGCGGAGATGGTGAAACCGGGTGCGACCGTGATCGACGTCGGCATGAATCGCGACGACGCCGGCAAGCTGTGCGGCGACGTCGACTTCGCGGGCGTCAAGGAAGTGGCCGGCCATATCACGCCGGTGCCGGGCGGCGTCGGCCCGATGACGATCACGATGCTGCTCGTCAACACGATCGAGGCGGCCGAACGCGAGGCGGATGCGGCGAAGGCGTAATCGCCGGGCGGTGAGTGCGAGGCGGATTGAGGCAACTCGTCCGTCTCGTCCGTCATGTCGTCGCCCGCTCGCCTCTCTCTCGCTGCACCATCCCCTCATTACCGCGCCGCCGGAATTCGCGGCTCACGCCCCGCCCCAACGCGCCCAGCGCACCGCAACATCTGTTAATTTGTCAGCCGATGGATTGGAATCGGCGCGCCCCGCCCCAATAATGTCCGTACCCGGTGCCGCCACGCGCCGAGCGTCGCGCAACACACCGCAAGACGATACGCGCACGCCGCCGCACCGCCCCCTTCACCCGCGTCAGACAGGAAGCCTTATGTCCACTACCGCCACGCCTCAAGACAACCCGCTCCTCGATTTTTCCGATCTGCCGCGCTTTGGCGACATCCGCCCCGAACACGTGACGCCCGCCCTCGACGTGCTGCTCGCCGATGCCGCGGCCGCCGTCGAGCGCGCCGCGCTGCCGGTCACGCCTGCGTCGTGGGCCGACGTCGTCGAACCGGTCGAGCGCGCTACCGAGCCGCTGTCACGCGCGTGGAGCGTGGTCGGCCATCTGAACGCCGTCGCCGATACGCCTGAGCTGCGCGCCGTCTACGGCGAAAACCTGCCGCGCGTGACCGAGTTCTGGTCGAGCGTCGGCCAGAATCTCGCGCTCTACGAGAAGTACAAGGCACTGAATGCGAGCGACGAATTTGCATCGCTGAACGGCGAGCGCAAGAAGATCCTCAGCAATGCGCTACGCGACTTCCGCCTGTCCGGCGCCGAATTGCCGGAAGACCAGAAGCCGCATTTCGCCGAATTGCAGGAGCGCCAGGCGAACTTGTCGAAAGGGTTTTCGGATCACGTGCTCGATGCGACCAACGCGTATGCGTACGTCGTCGACGCGGGCAACGAAGCGCAGCTGGCGGGTCTGCCCGAAGACGTGATCGCGGCCGCGAAGGAAGCCGCCGAGCGCGACGGCAAGACCGGCTACAGGTTCACGCTGCACTTCCCCTCGTATTTCCCCGTGATGCAGTACTCGGAAAACCGTCCGATGCGCGAAGCGATGTATCGCGCGTACGTGACGCGCGCGTCCGAGCTCGGTGCGCAATACGGCAATGGCAAGCCCGAGTGGGACAACACGCAGGTGCTCGCCGACGAACTGAAGCTGCGCGCCGAAGAAGCGCAGATGCTCGGCTACGGCAACTTCGCCGAAGTGTCGCTCGCGCCGAAAATGGCCGAGTCGCCGGCGCAGGTGATGGCCTTCCTCGAAGACCTCGCGACGCGTGCGCGTCCGCACGCGGAACAGGACTGGAAAGAGCTGCGCGAATTCGCCGCGAGCGAACTCGGCATGACCGATATGCAGCAGTGGGACATGACATTTGCCTCCGAGCGTCTGCGTCAGAAGCGCTATTCGTTCTCGGAAAACGAAGTGAAGCAGTACTTCCCCGAAGACACGGTATTCAAGGGTCTGTTCAAGGTCACCGAGACGCTGTTCGGCGTGCGCATCCGCCGCGATGAAGCGGCCGTCTGGCATCCGGACGTGCGCTTTTTCCGGGTCGAGAATCAGGACGGCGGCCTCGTCGCGCAGTTCTATCTCGACCTGTATGCGCGCGAAGGCAAGCGCGGCGGCGCCTGGATGGACGACGCGCGCGGCCGTCACAGGCTCGCGCATGGCGCCGTGCAAACACCGGTCGCCTATCTGACGTGCAACTTCTCGGCCCCGGTCGGCGGCAAGCCCGCCTGCTTCACGCACGACGAAGTGATCACGCTGTTCCACGAGTTCGGCCACGGTTTGCATCACATGCTCACGCGCGTCGATGAACTCGGCGTGTCGGGCATCAACGGCGTCGAATGGGATGCGGTCGAATTGCCGTCGCAGTTCATGGAGAACTTCTGCTGGGAGTGGGACGTGCTGTCCGACATGACCTCGCACGTCGATACCGCGAAGCCGCTGCCGCGCGAGCTGTTCGACAAGATGCTCGCCGCCAAGAACTTCCAGAGCGGCATAGGCACGCTGCGGCAGATCGTGTTCTCGATGTTCGACATGCAACTGCACACCGGCTTCGACGCGAACGGCGCGAAGAGCGCCAACGAACTCGCGCGCGAAATCAACGAGCGCTTCCACGTCGTGCCGCAGGCGCCGTTCTCGCGTTGGCCGAACACGTTCAGCCATATTTTCGCGGGCGGTTACGCGGCCGGCTACTACAGCTACAAGTGGGCGGAAGTACTGTCTGCCGACGCGTATGCGGCGTTCGAGGAAGCCGCGCAAGCCGAGGGCAGCGTGCTCGATCAGACGACCGGCATGCGTTATCGTCGCGAGATCCTCGAAGTGGGCGGCAGCCGTCCGGCAATGGAATCGTTCAAGGCGTTCCGTGGCCGCGAGCCGAATATCGATGCGCTGCTGCGGCACAACGGCATGGCGCCGGGGGCCGCACACTGAGCGATGCCGATAAAAAAACCGGCGGTCTGCGCGAGCAGATCGCCGGTTTTTCATTCATGCGCGAGATACCTCGCTACGCGCGATTCAGCTTGAAATCGATCTGCCCGGGCCGCCCTTCGAGCGATAACGACGCTCGCGCGGCCGGCGCGCGACTCACCACCCTGCCCCGGCTCACGACCGCGAGCCGCGCGGCGCGCAGACGGATTGCCTCGACTTCGTCGCGCGCATCGAGCACGACGAGATTGGCCGCGCATCCGGGCGCGATGCCATAGCCTTCCAGACCGAGAATGCGCGCCGCGTTCACCGTCACCGCATCGAAACAGGCGTGCATGCCGTCGACGCTGGTCATCTGTGCCACGTGCAGGCCCATCTGCGCGACTTCGAGCATGTCGGCCGAACCAAGGCTGTACCACGGGTCCATCACGCAGTCGTGGCCGAATGCGACCGTGATGCCCGCGGCCAGCATCTCCGGCACGCGCGTCATGCCGCGCCGTTTCGGGTACGTGTCGCTGCGGCCTTGCAGCGTGATGTTGATCAGCGGATTCGCGATTGCCGCGACGCCCGACTCGCGCATCAGCGGCAGCAGCTTGCTCACGTAGTAGTTGTCCATCGAATGCATCGACGTGAGATGCGAACCAGTGACGCGTCCGTGCAAGCCGAGCCGGTGCGTTTCGGCCGCGAGCGTTTCGATGTGGCGCGACAGCGGATCGTCCGATTCGTCGCAATGCATGTCGACGCGCAGGCCCTGCCCGGCCGCGTACTCGCACAGCATGCGCACCGACTGCGCGCCGTCGGCCATCGTGCGCTCGAAATGCGGAATGCCGCCGACCACGTCGACGCCCATGCCGATCGCGCGCTTCAGATTGTCGAACGCACCGGCGCTGCGCAGCAGACCGTCCTGCGGAAAAGCGACCAGTTGCAGATCGAGATAGGGCGCGACGCGGCGCTTCACTTCGAGCAGTGCCTCGACCGCGAGCAGACGCGGATCGCACACGTCGACGTGGCTGCGAATCGCGAGCAGGCCGCGCGCGACGGCCCAGTCGCAGTACTGCATCGCGCGCTCGATCAACGCTTCCTGGGTGAGCTCGGGCTTCAGTTCACCCCATAACGCGATGCCTTCGAGCAGCGTGCCCGACGCGTTCACGCGCGGCAAACCGTACGACAGCGTCGCGTCCATATGGAAATGCGGATCGACGAACGGTGGCGAGACGAGCGAGCCGGCCGCGTCGATTTCGTCGCGCGCGCTCGCGGCCAGGTTCGGCTCGACGGCGACGATGCGGCCCGCGTCGATGCCGATATCGACCGGTTGGCGGTGAAGCGGGGACGGCTGCGAGGTCAGCCGGGTAGCGCTGCGCGGCAGCGTCGCGCGGCGGATGATCAGATCCATGTATCGCTCCTCTTGATCGCGTGCGGACTCGCCACGATTCTATCGGCGCCAGAAAAATGCGGGCGCTTGTTGCGAAGAGCGTTGCCTATGCGTACCGGCGAGCGCGCAGCAATCCGTACCGGCGGCTAGCGATGCGACGCGCCTATACTCGCCGTTTCGGCCATGCATTGACGGAGCGGTCAGATGAAAACGATCGGCGTGATCGGCGGAATGAGCTGGGAGTCGTCCACCGAGTATTACCGGCTGCTGAACCGCCACGCGAAGGCGCGGCTCGGTGGCCATCACAACGCGCGCAGCCTGCTGCTGACCGTCGATTTCGCGTCGATCGAGGCGAACCAGCGCGCCGGCGACTGGCACGCGCTCGGCGAACAGATGGCCGACGCCGCGCGCCAGCTCGAACGCGGTGGAGCCGATCTCGTGATTCTCGCGACAAACACGATGCATCGCGTGTGCGATTCGATCGAGCGGGCGATCACGGTGCCGTTCCTGCACATCGCCGATCCGACCGGCGCGGCGCTGCGCGCGGCCGGCGTCGAACGGGTGGGCCTGCTCGGCACCCGCTATACGATGGAGCAGACGTTCTATGCAGGCCGGCTACGCGAGCGCTATGGGCTCGAGACGCTCGTGCCCGATGACAGCGAGCGCGCGGACGTGCACCGCATCATTTACGACGAGCTTTGCCACGGTAACGTGGACGATACGTCGCGCAAGGTCTATCAACGCGTGATCGAGCATCTGGCCGCGCGTGGCGCGCAGGCTGTGATACTCGGTTGCACGGAAATCACGCTGCTGATCAAGCCGGAAGATTCGGTGCTGCCTGTGTTCGATACCACTGCGTTGCATGCGCAGGCGGCGGTGGAGTGGGCGATTGGGGAAAAGCGCTGAAAGTCAAAAAGCCCGCAAGGCTTGCGCGTTGCGGGCTTTCAACAATGCTTTGGTTGCGGGGGTAGGATTTGAACCTACGACCTTCGGGTTATGAGCCCGACGAGCTGCCAGACTGCTCCACCCCGCGTCAGAGAAAAGAGATTATATAAGCTCTGCGGAGAAACGTCAAACCAAAAAGCGGACACCGGCTTGGCCCGGCGTGGCCCTCGCTATAATCGCCCTTGCCCCCATCACGCACGCATCGGATATTTTCGTGAAAATCGCCACCTGGAACGTCAACTCCCTCAAAGTCCGCCAGCAACACGTGATCGACTGGCTCGCCAGCAGCGGCACCGACGTGCTGTGCCTGCAGGAACTCAAGCTACCCGACGAAAAATTCCCGCGCGCGGAACTCGAGGCGGTCGGCTATCGCAGCTGGTACGCGGGTCAGAAAACCTATAACGGTGTCGGCATTCTGGTGCGCGAGGGTTTGAATGTCGACGAAAGCAGCATCGTGCGCAACATCCCCGGTTTCGAGGATCCGCAGCAGCGCGTGATTGCGGCGACCGTCGACGGCGTGCGCATCATTTCCGCGTATTTCCCGAACGGCCAGGCGCCCGGCACCGACAAGTTCGCGTACAAGCTGCGCTGGCTCGACGCGCTGCACGACTGGCTCGCCACGGAGATCACGCTGCATTCGAAGCTCGCATTGCTCGGCGACTACAACATCGCGCCCGAGGATCGCGACGTGCACGATCCGAAAGCGTGGGAAGGTCAGAATCTCGTGTCGCCCGAGGAACGCGCGGCGTTCGTGCGGCTGATCGGCCTCGGCCTGCTCGACGCGTTTCGCCAGTTCGAGCAGCAGGAAAAAGTCTATTCGTGGTGGGATTACCGGATGATGGCGTTCCGTCGCAACGCGGGGCTGCGCATCGATCACATCCTGCTGTCGAAAGCGCTCTCCGACATTTGCACCGCCTGCGACATCGACAAGGTGCCGCGCAAATGGGACCAGCCGTCGGATCACGCGCCGGTGTTCGCGCAACTGGGTTGATCCGGCGCGCAACGACGAGGCGAGGCAGCAATGCCTCGCTTGCGTATTGCTTTATACGCCGCCCAGTACGCCCCACAAGAACCCGAACACCATCGCATCATGCTCGGCCTGCTCCAGCTCATCCGAGCCGCCGTGCCCGCCTTCCGTATTCTCCCGATACCACACGAGTTGCGCGCCCAGCGCCTGCATGCGCGCGGCCATCTTGCGCGCGTGGCCGGGATGCACGCGATCGTCGGCAGTCGACGTCATGAACAGCACCGGCGGATACGCGACGCCCGCCGCAAGGTTGTGATACGGCGAATACGCGGCGAGCGCGTGCGCTTCGTCGGGCTCGTCGGGATCGCCGTACTCGTCGATCCACGATGCGCCCGCATGCAGCAGGTGATAGCGGCTCATATCGAGCAACGGCACCTCGCACACGACCGCGCCGAACAGTTCCGGCCGCTGCACCATGCAGGCTGCGACCAGCAGCCCGCCGTTGCTGCCGCCCTGAATGCCGAGTTGCGCGGCGCTCGTCACGCCGGTCGCGATCAGCGCTTCGGCGACCGCGATGAAATCATCGAACGCGCGCTGGCGATGCTCGCCCTGCGCCGCCGTGTGCCAGCGCGTGCCGAACTCGCCGCCGCCGCGGATATGCGCGACCACGTACACGCCGCCGCGTTCGAGCCAGCCGATGCCCTGCCCCGTCAGATAGCTCGGCAGCAGCGGAATCGCGAAGCCACCGTAGCCGCTCAGCAGACACGGAAGCGTCGGCCTTGCATCGGCCGACGATGACGCCACTTCCTTCGGTCCTATCACCGTGTACGGCACGCGCGTGCCGTCGGCCGATACCGCATGCCCGCGTGTCACGGCAAAACGCGCCGAGTCGAACTGCGCCGG
Source organism: Paraburkholderia sp. HP33-1 (assembly GCF_021390595.1). Lineage (NCBI taxonomy): Bacteria > Pseudomonadati > Pseudomonadota > Betaproteobacteria > Burkholderiales > Burkholderiaceae > Paraburkholderia > Paraburkholderia sp. HP33-1. The sequence continues at coordinate 2,183,286 of NZ_JAJEJR010000001.1, forward strand.
CCAACGGTCGAGCAACTCCCATTGGCCGGGCTCGTCGCGCGCGAGATCGGAGAGCCAGTAGGCGGGCGGTTGCAGATAGTCGTCGGTATCGACGAACACTTCGTCGTTCAACGTCGACTCGACCGGCGACACGTCGACCTGCGCATCACCCCGCGACGCGAACATGCGCTCGCGCCACTGCCACGTGCCGTCCTCGTGCTGCGACGGCGTCCAGATCAGCGTCTTGCTGCGCACGTCGTCGAGATACGACACGATCAGATGATGGCGCGTATGCGACCACTCGCAGGCCGAAGTGAGCGGCATCGGCGTAAAGAGCGGCGTCACGTCGCGCTCGCCACGCACGAACGCGTCCTCGCGAATCGCGAGCAGCGCGCCGCCCGGATAGTGCGCCTGCTTGCCGTCCCATTCACATTCCCAGTCGAGCCGCGGCTCGAGCAGCAGCCAGCCCTGCCACGCACCTACCGCGACGTGCGAGGGCACGTCGTAGCGATGCCACGCATCGCTGCTGCCGTCGAGGTAATACGTGTGCGAATCGAAAAAGTCGACGCTGCTCGTCACCGTATGCCGGCGATCGAGCGGATCGTAATGCGCCTCCACGCCGATATCGTCGAACTCGCCGCGAAACACGACGGGCGCATCGGCGAGCGCGGTGCCGCGCGTCCAGCGCCGCACGTCGCGCGGATAGCCGGAGCGCGTCAGCGTTTTGCGGCCATTGTCCCAGCCCACGTACAGCGTCTCGCGATCGATCCACGATACCGTGTGCTTGCCCGCCTTCGCGATCGCGAAGCCGTCGTCGACGAAACGCTGCGCGTCGAGATCGAACTCGCGCACGACGAGCGCGTCCGAGCCGCCCGGCGACATCGTGATCAGCGCGCGATCACCGTCCGGATAAAGAATGTCGAGATCGACGCACACCCACGGCGTGCCTTCGGCCGCGCCGAGTGCGTCGAAGTCGAGCAGGTTCTGCCACACCGGCGCGCCACTGCGCCATGAGGCCCACAAAGTGCGTCGCCAGATGCCGCGCGGATTGCGCTCGTCCTGCCACAGATCGTAGGCCCACTCCTTCCAGCGATCCGGAATCACCGGACGCTCGCGCGGCAGATAGGCATCGGCGAGCCGTCGCCTGAGCGTGTCGAACGACTCGCCGCTGCACCACGCGGCGTGCGTGCGCGCATTCTGCGCGGCGACCCACGCGAGCGCGTCAGCGTCGTCGAGCGCTTCGAGCGACAGGAAGGGATCGGGGGAAAGCGGCCACTCGAACGGAGTGGGAGAAGCGGAAGAAGCGGGCATCGTCGGCTGTCGGATCGGAACAGCGTTGATTATGCCTTGTGCGCGGCGTTCGCCGGTTTGGTGCGAGGCTCGATCCAGAAACGACGAAGGCGGCCTGAGCCGCCCTCGCCTGCGCTGCGCGGATCGCTCGACGCAAGCGCGTCAAGGCTCCAGATTGAGCTCCTGAATCTTGCGCGTGATCGTATTGCGGCCGATGCCGAGCCGCTCCGCTGCCTCGACCTTGCGGCCGCGCGTGAAGTCGAGCGCCTCGCGGATCACGGCCGCCTCGAAACGACGCGCGAGTTCGTCCATCACGTCGGCCGCGTTCTCGCGCAGCATGCGCGCGACTTCGGTGCGCAAGCCACCTTCCCATGCACTCAGTGCGCTCGCAACCGTCACACCGGCCGCACCAGACGGATGCACCAACGTGCCGCCCCCCGCGCCGGCGAGCGGCGCGTTGCCCACAAATCCCGCATTGGCCGGCGCGGTGCCATCCGCCGTCGCGCCGGCAGCGGCACCCGCGGCATCGCCTGAGCCGACCTGCGCGGGACTGAGATCGGGCGGCAGATCCTTGATCTCGATCGTCTGCGCAGGTGCCATCACCGTGAGCCAGTTCGCGAGATTTTCCAGTTGCCGCACGTTGCCCGGAAACGCCAGCGACGCGAGATACGCGAGCGCCTGTTCGGACACGCGCTTCGGTTCGACGCCGAGATCGCGCGCACTCTTCTGCAGGAAATGACGCGTGAGCAGCGGGATATCCTCGCTGCGCTCGCGCAACGCGGGCAAGCGCAGACGGATCACGTTGAGACGGTGATACAGGTCCTCCCGAAACAGCCCCTGGCGCACGCGCGATTCGAGATTCTGGTGCGTCGCCGCGATCACGCGCACGTTCGCGCGCAACGGATTGTGGCCGCCCACACGATAGAACTGCCCGTCCGACAGCACGCGCAACAGACGCGTCTGCAGATCGAACGGCATGTCGCCGATTTCATCGAGAAAGAGCGTGCCGTTTTCGGCCTGCTCGAAGCGGCCCTGGCGCATCGCCTGCGCGCCGGTAAACGCGCCGCGCTCATGACCGAACAGCTCGGACTCCAGCAGATCTTTCGGAATCGCGGCCGTGTTCAAAGCGATGAAGGGACCGTTCGCGCGTGGGCTATGTCGGTGCAACGCACGCGCGACCAGTTCCTTCCCGGTGCCTGATTCGCCGGTAATGAGCACAGTCGCCGCCGAATGCGACAGGCGGCCGATCGCGCGAAACATGTCCTGCATCGCCGGCGCCTGGCCGAGCATCTCGGGCGCTTCGGCGACACGATCGTCCCACGTCTGCTCACCGCGCATACTTTCGTCGACCGCGCGGCGGATCAGCTCGACCGCCTTGTCGACATCGAACGGCTTCGCCAGATACTCGAACGCGCCGCCCTGGAATGCGGCGACCGCGCTATCGAGATCCGAAAACGCGGTCATGATGATGACCGGCAGCCCCGGCAGCTTGTCGTGGACCGTCTGCAGCAGTTCGAGCCCGGAACCGCCGGGCATGCGGATATCGGAGACCAGCACCTGCGGGCTGTCGTGATCGAGCGCGGCCGACGCTTCGCGCACGTTCGCGAAGCTGCGCGTCGCGAAGTTCTCGCGCGCCAGCGCTTTCTCGAGCACCCAGCGAATCGATTGATCGTCGTCTACTATCCAGATCGGCTTCATATAGGTCGGTCAGAAGTCTTGAAATGCGTGTGGTATCTAGCTGTCGAGCGGTAGCAGAATCTGAAACTCGGTATGGCCCGGCCGGCTGTCCACCTCGATCAGGCCATCGTGCTGCTGCACGAAGGTCTGCGCGAGCGTGAGACCGAGACCGCTGCCGTCCTCGCGCCCCGACACGAGCGGATAGAAAATGCGGTCACGAATCTCTTCGGGAATGCCTGGGCCGTTGTCGATGATATGCAAGTCCAGTGCCAGCTTGCACAGGCGTTTTGAAATCGTGACCTTGCGCGCGACGCGCGTACGCAACTCGATGCGTGCATCGCCCTGCGAGATCCGCTCGCGCAATGCCTCGGCCGCATTGCGCACGATGTTCAGCAGCGCCTGGATCAGTTGTTCCTTGTCGCCGCGCAGATCCGGCACGCTGACGTCGTAGTCGCGCTCGATCGTCAGGCCGCGCGGAAACTCCGCGAGAATCACCTGACGCACGCGCTCGCACACCTCGTGAATATTCACGTCGCCGACGATATGCGGATGCCGGTGCGGTTCGAGCAAACGGTCGACCAGCGTCTGTAGCCGGTCCGATTCCTTGATGATGACCTGGGTGTACTCGCGCAACTCGTCGCGCTGACGCTCGCCGAGTTCGAACTCCAGCAGCTGCGCGGCACCGCGAATGCCGCCGAGCGGATTCTTGATCTCGTGCGCGAGATTGCGGATCAGATGCTTGTTGACCGCCGTCAGGTCGTTGATGCGCTCCTCGCGGTCGGTGCGCAGGTGCCGTTCGTTCTCGAACAGTTCGAGCAGCACGTAGTCCTGCGCGCTTTCCATAAAGCCGACGATCGCATGCACGTGCAGCGGCTCGTGGCCAGGACGCTCCAGCACGGCGTCCAGATGCGTCGCGTGAAAACGGTGCGCGGCGATCGCGGTGATCGTCGCGACCAGTTCGTCCGCGTTCGAGAAGATGTCCGGCCACGCCATCTGCGTCAATTGACGGCGCGACATCTCGAGCATCGACTCCGCCGACGGATTCGCGAACGCGACGCGCAGCGTGCGCTTTTCGAGCACCAGCACGACGGTCGGCAGCGCCTCGAAGCCCGGCAGCAACCCGGAACTCACGAGCTGCACGTCGTCCGACAGCGTCTGTTCGTGTCCCTTCCTTGCCTTGATCAGATTTTTCAGAACCATCTTGCAGTCTGGCCGGTAGGAGATGGTGATAAATCAGGAGTGCTGCTTTTTATGCTTCTTCGAATTGCAGATTGCCCGCGCGCGGCCGGCCGTGCGTACGGCCTAACGAAAAAGGGACGGCGCCGCCGTCCCTTCGTGACCGATCGCGAGCGTCGGGCAAAGCGCTTCGCCGGGTAAAGGGCGAAGCGCCATGGCCGCTTACAGCGAGTAGTACATTTCGAATTCGATCGGGTGCACCGACTGACGATAACGCTGCAATTCCGTCGTCTTCAGTTCGATGTACGCGTCGAGCATCGAATCCGTGAACACGCCACCGCGCGTCAGGAACTCGCGGTCCGCGTCGAGCGCGTCGAGAGCCTGGTCGAGGCCCGCGCACACGGTCGGGATCTTTGCATCCTCTTCCGGCGGCAGGTCGTACAGGTTCTTGTCGGCGGCTTCGCCCGGATGAATCTTGTTCTGCACGCCGTCCAGACCCGCCATCATCAGCGCGGAGAAGCACAGGTACGGATTCGCCAGCGGATCCGGGAAGCGCGTTTCGATACGGCGGCCCTTCGGGTTCGACACGTGCGGAATACGGATCGATGCCGAACGGTTGCGAGCCGAGTAAGCCAGCTTGACCGGTGCTTCGAAGTGCGGCACGAGACGCTTGTACGAGTTCGTACCCGGGTTCGTGATCGCGTTCAGCGCGCGAGCGTGCTTGATGATGCCGCCGATGTAGAACAGCGCGAATTCCGACAGACCTGCATAGCCGTTGCCCGCGAACAGGTTCTGGCCGTCCTTCCAGATCGACTGGTGAACGTGCATGCCCGAACCGTTATCGCCAACGACCGGCTTCGGCATGAACGTCGCCGTCTTGCCATACGTATGCGCGACGTTGTGGATGACGTACTTCATCTGCTGCAGCCAGTCAGCACGCTGCACGAGCGTCGAGAACTTGGTGCCGATTTCGTTCTGGCCCTGACCCGCCACTTCGTGGTGGTGCACTTCGACCGGAATGCCGATCTGTTCGAGCAGCAGACACATTTCCGAGCGGATGTCCTGGAACGTGTCGACCGGCGCGACCGGGAAGTAGCCGCCCTTGGTGCCCGGACGGTGGCCGGTGTTGCCGCCTTCGAATTCCTTCGCCGACGACCACGGTGCTTCTTCCGAACCGATCTTGATGAAGCAGCCCGACTGATCCGTGTTCCACTGGACCGAGTCGAAAATGAAGAATTCCGGTTCCGGACCAAAGTAAGCGGTGTCGCCGAGACCCGAGCTCTTCAGGTACGCTTCGGCGCGCTTCGCGAGCGAGCGCGGATCGCGCTCGTAGCCCTTGCCGTCAGCCGGTTCGACGACGTCGCAGGTCAGCACGAGGGTCGACTCTTCGTAGAACGGGTCGATGAAGGCCGTGTTCGCGTCCGGGACCAGCAACATATCCGATGCTTCGATGCCCTTCCAGCCGGCAATCGACGAACCGTCAAACGCATGGCCGCTTTCGAACTTGTCTTCATCGAATGCCGACACCGGCACCGAAACGTGTTGTTCCTTGCCGCGCGTATCGGTGAAACGGAAGTCGACAAACTTGACGTCTTCGTCCTTGACGAGTTGAACGACGTCGGCCACGGATTTACTCATAACCTATCTCCTGATTAATAAATTCGGCGGATTTCAGCCGCCGCCCAATCTAGCTGACCCGTCCCGGCGCGTCCACCAATACGGCGTCGCAGAGAGAAAAATTCTGCCGGGGCAAATCGATCGGCACCAATAAAGCATATAGTGTGCCACCTCTAGGGCCCGGATACGCCAATCACGCGCACACCGTTACTGCGCTTACGTTTGCGGGCCGCGCGCACAACGCGGGCGAATTTGCGAACAAACGTGCGGGCATCGTAACGCACCAGTTTCGTGCATTCACCGCTTTGGAAATCACCATACTTTTCATTTTGGTGCATCTCGAACAAAATGCACCAAAATTGCGCGTAAAGGTCTGCGCCGCGTCCGGCGACTAGCCGGCGTCGTCCAGTCTACACACATCTGCTCGGCGCCTGCCGCGCGCTAAAATAATCATTTGGTCCGAAGGAGATTGACGCTCATGAGCACGCTCGAACAGCTTTACGCGCAGGCGGACGCCCGCCGCACCGAGAACCAGTTGCCCTACGCGGGCGCGGTATCGCCGGCCGAGGCGTTCGAACTGCTGGAACTCGATGCGCGCACGCGTCTCGTCGACGTGCGTACCCGCGCCGAGCTCGACTGGGTCGGCCGGCCGGCGGTCGGTGATGGACAATATGCACACGTCGAATGGACGCGCTATCCGGGCGCGGTGCCCAATCAGGAGTTCATGCAGCAACTCGCGCAGGTGGCGACGCCCGACACGCCGGTGCTGTTCCTGTGCCGCAGCGCCGCGCGCTCGAAGCTCGCCGCGATCGCCGCGACCCAGGCCGGCTTCACGAAGGCGTATGACCTGCTGGAAGGCTTCGAAGGCGACAAGGACGGCCAGGGGCATCGGAAGACGGTGTCGGGATGGTGTTTTCGCGGCTTGCCGTGGATCGGCGCCTGATGGAGGGTGGGCGCACTGCCTCCACGTGCGCAAGCCCGTGGAGCGTGGCTGAAGCAAGCTAACCAGAACGGGACGCGCCGACCACACATTGATTGCATCGTCGGCGCGGGGTGTGACACAGCGATGTCGCGGCTCGCGGCAGGCGGGCCCCATCATTGAGCACTCAGCTTCGCGGCTTACCCGTGGCCGCCGCTGCTTCAGGCTCGACGATATCGCCGCCGAGCAGATGCACTCCCTCGCGCAGCTTCACGAACGCGGCGGCGACGGCTTCCGGCTCACCCTTCACGCCGAGATCGATGTGATGCCGCGCATACACGCCGCCGCGCTCCGCATCGCCGACACTCGGCAGACTGAAGACCCGCACGCCCGGAAAATCGCGCTCGATTTTCTCCATCAGCGGCGTCACACGCGACTCCGGCAACTCGAACACCAGCAGTGACTTTTCTGCGTGCGGCGTCGAGTGATGCAGATGCGCGTACTGCGTATCGAGCACCCACTCGATCATCGGCCAGGCCATCACCGGGAAACCCGGCACGAAATGGTGCTGGCGGATCGAAAAGCCCGGAATCTTGTTGTAGCCGTTCGGAATGATCTCGGCGCCCTGCGGGTACGTGCCCATATTCAGGCGATGCCGGTTTTCGGGCGAGTTCAGATCGAGCGGCGCGGGTGCGTTCGCCGGATACATGTCGCGGATGCGCTCCTGGATCAACTTCGCGGCCTGCGGATGCAGTCCGAGCGGCACGCCGAGCGCGGCCGCCGCGCACTGGCGCGTGTGGTCATCCGGCGTCGCGCCGATGCCGCCCGTCGAAAAGACGATGTCGCCCGACGCGAACGTGCGCCGCAGCGTCGCCGTGATGCGCTCAGGATCGTCGCCGATATACTCCGCCCAGCCGAGCGACAGCCCGCGCGCGCCGAGCAACTCGATGACCTTCGGCAGATGCTTGTCGACGCGTCTGCCCGACAGGATTTCATCGCCGATGATGATGACGCCAAATGCCATTGCCGCCTCTTTCGTTTGATCAGTAGGGAACCGGCGCGACCTCGCGCGCGCCGCCAGGCGCTTCCGCCCGCATACGCTGTAACGCGCGCAGGCAGTAGTAGCCGAACCATAGCGCCGAGAACACGAGAATGAACGCGTAAATCCAGATCGTCACGGTCGTGATCACCGGGAACAGCACAATCAGCCATACCGACGACGCCCACAGCAGCGTCGGCACCGAACCCAGCAGGCCGCTCACGATGCCGATCATCAGCAGCGGCAGCCGATGGCGCCGCACGAGTTCGCGCCGTTCGTCACGCGTCGCATGCAACGCGAGCGCGTCGTAGGTCATCAGGCGATACGTGAGCCAGCCCCACAGCAGCGGCGGAATCAGCGCGAAGAACGGCGGCACGAGCCACAGCGGCAATGTGACGATCAGCATCACGAGACACAGCAGCGTGGCCCATAGCGCCTGACCGAGGCTACCGTACCACGTTCCGCCGCGCCGCATCTCGAGCTCGGCGAACTGGCGCGCCGCGAGAAAGCGGATCACGGCCGGCATCGACAGCATGGCGATCAGCAGCAGCACCGTGACGACGATCAGCGGAATCGCCACCGCGATCACGATGAACGGCGCGATGACTGCATGCAGCGCCGAAAAACCGAGCCGGTCGAACAGATGGTAAAGCGTGGCGGTGAAAGACCAGTCGTCGAGCCACATGCGGGTCGTGCCGGTCAGTGTCTGCCAGAAGAACCACAGGAGCACGCCCCAACCGACGGTCGCGACGATAAAAGGTTTGAAGGTGAGCCAGAGCATGCGCGGATGCAACGCGCTTGCGAGCGCGCGCCCGAACGAGCGCAACAGATCATTCATGCGAGCCAGTGCCTGCGAACGAAACGATGGAAGGGAAATCGCGCCGCGCGCCGGCCAGGCATGCTGGGGCACTGGGGCGTGCGCACGAACGTGCACAGCATAAACCAGGGGACGCGCCGCCCGCAGAAGTGGGCGGCGCGGCAGAGTGCGTGCTCGAATGGACTCGGAATGGACTCAAACGGCGGCAGTGTCGTTGCCGGGTGCGGGGCGCTTCGGCACGAGGCGCTGCGCGATCCGGACGAACGCGAACCAGTGCTGCGCCCAGAAACCCTCGCCATAGCGACGGCCTGCGAGCTGATCGCTGATACCGGTCGGCTCCAGGTCGCGGTTCCACGACACGCTGCGGAACATCATGTCCCACCACGGGAACAGCACGCCGAAATTGCAGCCGTATTTGAGCCCTTCATGCCCATAGCCGATCGCGTGGTGACGGCGGTGGAAGGTCGGGCTGACGAGCAAGCGCTCGCCGAGCCAACCGTAGTACAGGCGGATGTTCGCGTGCTGCACACTTTGCGCGAGGTTCGTGATCGCAACGAGCACGACGAACTGCGACGGCTGCACACCGATCACGAGCGCGATCACCGCGAAAAACGACGCCTGCAGCAGATCGTCGAGCAGATGGTTACGATCGTCGGACCACAACGACATCTGCTGCTGACTATGGTGTACCGCATGCAACTCCCACCACACGCCGATACGGTGCTGCCAGCGGTGATACCAGTAGGCGGCGAAATCGAGCACGAGCAGATACATGACGAACGTGACGAGCGGCCGCGTGGTCACGCCGGGCCACAGGTTGTCGAAGTTCAGGTTCGCGATGCCGTGCAGCCGCAACCAGCCTTGCACGTTGTCGAAGAACGGCTGGAGCGCGAAGAAGAAAAACAGATTCAGAATGCCGAGCTTGGCGATCCACGTGTACAGCACGTCGACGCGCACCGCCTTGCGGTTCTCCCATTGCTCGACCGGGCGCAGCGCCTCGAGCGGTCGCAGGATCGCGTACATGGCGAGCACCTCGAGCACACCGACGATGACCCAGTACAGGCTGTCGTAGGTGTCCTCGTCGTAGTCCATCAGGTTGAGATGGAACAGCAGCGGCTGCACCACGTCGACGTACAGCCAGGTCTGCACGGCTGAAACGAAGCTGTCGAGTGACGAGAAAATCACATGGAACATGATGCTGGCCTGGTTACTTCATCCTTGATGGCTCACTCGGGCACCCTGCCCTGTCGCTCTCAGGCACCGTTCGGCGCCGTGACCGGCGCGCGATCGAAGAAATAGATGCCGTGCGGCGAGCGGCCCACCGCAATCGTCTGGATCAGCTTGTGCGTATTGAGGTCGATGACGCCGATATGCTTCGCAAAGCGGAAGGTCACCCACAGATAGCGTTTGTCGGCGGAGAGTTCCATGTCATCCGGTCCCGGCATCAGACCGGTGATGTCGCCGACGTTGGTGAGCGCGTCTTCGTCGATGATGCTGATCGTGCTGGCCACCCGGTTCGACACCGCGACATGCTTGCCGTCGGCGAGCGAGCGGAAGTTGTGTGCGCCCTTGCCCGTGTGAATCGTCTTGACGACCTTCTGGTTGCGCCAGTCGACGACGGCGACGTAGTCCTCACCGGTCATGCCGACGAGCAGGTACTTTTCGCCCGGCGTCATCCACAAACCCGCGGGCACCTTGCCGACCTTCATCTTCCATTTGACGGTTTGCGTGGGCAGGTCGATCGCGGCGAGCTCACCCGAGACCTGCAGCGTGACGAACACGGTCCTGCTGTCGTTCGAGAACGCCATGTGGCTCGGCATCACAGCGAGCGGCAGCCGCGCGGCCAGCGTCATCTGGTTTCTCTGGCCGTCGTAGTGATAGATGTCGAGGCGATCGAGCCGCAGACCCGTCGTGACGAGCCACTTGCGATCCGGCGAAAAACCGATCTGATAGGGATCTTCGATGTTCTCGACCCAGTGCTGCACGTGACCCGTTTTCGGATCGACGAACATCAGGCTGTTCGACACCGAATTGGCGACGATCAGCGAAGAATTGTCCGGCGTGGCCATCAGGTGATGCGGCTCCTTGCCCGTGGGCACGGTACCGACGACCTGGCGGCTATTCTCGTCGATCAGGCTCAGCGTGGCTTCGGCGGAATTGAGCACGATCACGTTATCGGCGTGCGCGGCCGGAGAAAAAAAGCCTGCGGCGGCAACCAGCGCCGCGGTCGCGGCGAACGTGGCAGTCAAGCCGGGAAGAATAAATTTACGCATGGAAGCTCGCTTCGGAGAATAGCCGTGATTGTAGAACGTTTGCCGGTCCGGGCGGTTGACGCAAGTCACTTTGCGACGACCGGAAAATGGGGGGCGCGATGAAGCATTGCGGCGCGGGGGATTGTTCGTCTGCCGCGCCCCGTTCATGTTCGTGCCGCACGTTTTCGAATGAGGAATCAATGTGCTCTCCGTGTCAGCATCAATCAGGCACCGGTCACCCGTTAAAATCGCGCAGATCGCCATCTGAAACAATAGGAATATTCCTTTTTCATTATCAATAAAAATCCTCCCGTATTAATATATTTTTTAGCCCGTTTGAATTTCGGAGTTCTCTGATATCTGAATTGCGCGTCGAGATCGGAGAATTCACCTTACGCGCCGCCCCAACAGTGCAGGCTCCACGAAATTCGGCCGTATAGCGCTGAGGCCGCTGCGTGTTCGACTCAATAACGCAAGCATCAATAACGACTGGCGTTTTTGTGTTTTCCAAACCTCAAACCCATCCAGACAATAACATCTCGTTAATGTCGGATTACGCGCTGCGTGCCACTAAAATAATGCGGAGGCCTTTTAATTGACGAACAAGAATATTTCTATAATTTCCCGTGCGGTCCGAAGCACCGCCGGCGTTTCTATAGCGGCGGCGGCGCTTTACGTCACGCAAGCGAGCGGCGCTGGGTTCGATTCCATTGAGGTAGGCACGGCCAGCGCGCCCGGCGACGTCGCGGTCGCGATAGGTGCAGAGGCCGCAGCAAGCGGTGACTCATCGCTGGCGGTCGGCTGGCAGGCGAACGCACAAAACGACGGCGCGATCGCGGTGGGCGCGAACGCCGCGGCACAAGGCGATGGCGCCGTCACCATAGGACCCTCCTCTTCCGCGCAAGGCGAAGGCGCGAGCGCCTTCGGGTTCTTTGCGAGTGCGCAAGCGCAACGCGCGACCGCAATCGGCCTGAACGCATCGGCGCTCGGCGTCGACTCCGTCGCAACAGGCTCTGGTTCAATCGCGGCGAACTCGGCCGCATCCGCGTTCGGCGCTCTGTCCACGGCAACCAGCGTCGGATCGACCGCGCTCGGGTATGTCGCGCAAGCCGGCGCCACCAACGCCCTCGCCGCCGGAGCATGGGCCTCGGCGCTGGCGGACTCGGGCGTCGCGCTTGGCAGCAATGCCCTCGTCAGCGGCCTCGGCGCCATCGCGCTCGGCGCAGCCGCACAGGCGAGCGGCGCCTACGCAAGCGCAATCGGTTTTGGCGCAACGGCCGCGGGCGCCGGGGCGATCGCACTCGGCAACAACGCGAACGCGAGCGCCGACAATAGCGTCGCGTTGGGCGCCCATTCCAGCACCACGGCCGACCTCTCGCAAAGCGCGTTTGCGCCCGCGGGAACGGGTGTCACGCCGATTGCGGCCGCCAGCCCGACAGGCGAAGTCTCGCTCGGCTCGGCGAATAACGAGCGTCGCTTGACGAACGTCGCCGCGGGCGCGGCGCCCACCGACGCGGTCAACGTGAGCCAGTTGAGCGCAGTCGACGGAAAGGTCGATGCACTTGCTCAAAGCGGCGCGCTGCATTACTTCAGCGCCTACGACGCGTTCGACGGCTCCAACGACGCGCTCGCTGATGGCACACATGCGCTCGCCGCGGGCAGCAATGCCAGCGCGACGGGCACTGACGCAACTGCGTTCGGCACGAGCGCCAGCGCGAACGCAACGGGCTCGACCGCGATTGGCGCGGGTGCCGTCGCGGCCGCCGATAGCGCACTGTCGATCGGTTACAACGCGAGCGCGCTAGCTGCAAATTCCGTCGCGCTTGGCCAAGGCTCGATCGCCGATCGCGCGGGCACCGTGTCGGTCGGTTCAGCAGGCAACGCGCGCCAGATTACCAACGTAGCGGCCGGCACTGCCGACACCGACGCCGTCAACGTCGCCCAGCTGAAAGCCTTGAGCGACCAGAGCAGCGCGACCGCAGCGAAGCTCGACGGCGCGCTCATGTACGACACGAACGCGGACGGCAGCATCAACCGGAACAGCGTGACGCTCGGTGGCGATTCAACTGAGGGCACCGTCATCCATAACGTCGCGAACGGTGTGCTGGCGTCCGACGCGGTCAATCTCGCCCAGTTGAACGCGGCGCTCGAGGGTGCAATCAATAACGCGGCGATCGGCTCGGCTAGCGCGTTGTTCACTGCGGCTGGCGATAACGCGACTGAAAGCGCGCAGGCGTCGGGCTCGCACGCGATTGCGGCCGGAGCGAACGCGCAGGCGAGCGGCGCAAACGCCGTTGCCACCGGAGCGAATGCCGTTGCCAGCGGCAACAACGCCACGGCGCTTGGCTCCGCAGCCAACGCGAGCGCCGACAACTCAGTAGCGTTAGGCCAAGGCTCGATCGCGGACCGCGCGAACACCGTGTCGGTCGGCACAGCAGGCCAGGAGCGCCAGATCACCAACGTCGCGGCCGGCGTGCGAGCCACCGACGCGGTCAACGTCAATCAGTTGCAGCAAGGCATGAGTGGCGCGATCAGCGAGGCGAATCGTTATACCGACGACCAGATCCGCTCGGCCCGCCGGGATAGCTATGGCGGCACGGCATCGGCGCTCGCGATGGCCGGCTTGCCGCAAGCAGTCCTGCCGGGACACGGCATGGTCGCCATGGCAGGCGGCACGTACGGCGGTCAATCGGCACTCGCGATCAGCGTGTCGCAGTTATCGGACACCGGCAAGTGGATCTACAAGGTCCAGGGCAGCACAGACTCGCGCGGGCAGTTCGGCGCCTCGATCGGAGCGGGGATGCATTGGTGAAATCGGTTCGAGCCATCGTGTCCGGCGTCCGCGAGCGAGCGCCCTGGCTTTAGCGCTGCATCGACTCCCACACCTTGTGCAGACGCTTCACAGAAACCGGCATCGGCGTGCGCAACTCCTGCGCGAACAGCGAGATGCGCAACTCCTCGAGCAGCCAGCGGAATTCCGCAAGCCGCGGATCGACTACGCCACCGCGCTGGGACACCGCGCGCTGATAGTGCTGCTGCAGCGGCTGGAGTTCCGCGGCCTGCCGCGCGTCGCGTGCGGGGTCCGCGCGCAGCTTGTCGATGCGCAGCGCCATCCCCTTCAGATAACGCGGGAAATGCGCGAGTTGCACATACGGCGTATCGACGACAAACCGCTTTCCGATCAACGCATCAAGCTGATTTTGCAGATCGGCGTATGCGGCCGCGAACGGCTTTGCCTGCAGGAGCTTCTTCGTCAGGCTCGCATACTCGCCGAGAATCTGTCCGACCAGCCGCGAGATTTCCTGTGCGAGCAGCGTAAGGCGGCTGCGCCCTTCGTCGCGTCGGGTGTGAAAGCTCGCATCGTCGTCAGGCAGCGGATCCTGCAGACACGCGCGGTCGAGTGCGGTGTCGATCAGTTGATCGCGCAGTTCTTCCTGCGTGCCGCGCGGCATAAACTGCATGGCCATTTCGCGCAGACCCGGCAGATTCTTCTCCAGATACTTGATCGGCTCCTTCAACTGCAGCGCGAAAAGTCGGCGCAAGCCCGCGCGATGAATCCGCGCGGCTTCTTCCGGCGAATCGAACACCTCGACGTCACAATGCGTGCCGCGATCCACCAGCGCTGGATAGCCGAACAGCGTCTGACCGCCGCGGCGAATTTCGAGCAGTTCGGGCAGCTTGCCGAAATTCCATGTGCTCAGGTTTTCATACAGTGCGGTGCCCGGCGCGCCATCCGGCGTCGCAGGCTGTGGAGCAGCGGCCGCGCCCTTGCCGCGCGACGCCCCGCTCGCGGCCGAACCCGAAGACTGCGCAGGCGACGCGACACCACCGCCGCCCGCATCGGCCAAGGCGGCGCCGGCCGCGCCCGAGACGAGCTTCTGGAAATGCTGCTGCGCCTGACCGCCAAGTTCGGAGCGCAGTTGCGACAGATTGCGCCCCATCGCGAGCTGCCGGCCATGTTCGTCGATGACCTTGAAGTTCATGAACAGATGCGCGGGCAGCGTCTCGAGCTTGAAGTCGGACTGCTTCATCGCGACCTGCGTCTGCTCGCGCACATCGGCGATCAGCGCCTCCAGCAGGCCGCCCGCTCCGAAACGCTGGGCGCTGTGCCGCTCGGCAAAGCCCGCCGCATATTCGGGCAGCGGCACGCAATGGCGACGCAGCTTCTGCGGCAGCGACTTCAGCAACAGTTGCGCCTTCTCCTTCAGCATGCCGGGCACGAGCCACTCGCAACGGCGCGCATCGACCTGGTTCAGCGCGTACAGCGGCACCGCGAGCGTCACGCCGTCGCGCGGCGTGCCCGGCTCGAAGTGATAGGTCAGCGTCATCTCGATGCCGGACATCGTCAGCCGCTTCGGGAACAGATCGGTCGTGACACCCGCTGCCTCGTGCCGCATCAGATCGTCGCGCGACAGATACAGGAGCCGCAGCTTGTCCTCCGGCTGGCCGCTCTTTTTGACCTCGTCGCGATACCACCGCTCGAACGACGCGCCTGTATAGATGCCGTCGGGCAGCGCCTGATCGTAGAACGCAAAGATCAATTCGTCATCGACCAGCACGTCCTGCCGGCGCGACTTGTGCTCGAGCTGCTCGATGTCGGCAAGCAGCTTGCGGTTGTGCGCGAAAAACGCGAGCTTCGTGTCGAACTCGCCTTCAACGAGCGCCCCGCGAATAAACAACTCGCGCGCGCGCGCCGGGTCCTGCTTGCCGAACGCGACACGCCGCCGGTGATAGATCGGCAGGCCGTACAGCATCGCCCGTTCGAACGCGGACACCTGCGCCGCGCGCTTTTCCCAATGGGGCTCGGACAGCGATTTCTTCAGCAGATGCGCGCCGACCTTCTCGACCCACTCGGGCTCGATTTTCGCGATACAGCGTGCGTAAAGCCGGCTCGTTTCGACGAGCTCGGCGGCCATCACCCACTTGCCGGCCTTTTTCACGAGCGCCGAACCCGGCCACAAATAGAACTTGATGCCACGCGCGCCGAGATAGTACGGCTCATCGTCGGCTTTCAGGCCGATGTTGCCGAGCAGACCGGTCAGCAGCGCAAGATGGATCTGCTCGAACGTCGCCTCCGCATCGTTGAGCCGCCAGCCGTGCTCGCGCACCACGGTCAGCAGTTGCGAGTGGACGTCGCGCCATTCACGCAGCCGCAGCTGCGACAGGAAGTTCTTGCGGCACTCGTCCTGCAGCTGCCGGTTCGATTTCTTGTGCGCAATCGCTTCGTCGAACCAGTTCCAGATCTTCAGCCACTGCAGGAATTCGGAGCGCTCGTCGGCGAACCGGCGGTGCGCCTGGTCGGCCTGCTCCTGCGCTTCGATCGGGCGATCGCGGGGGTCCTGCACGGACAGCGCGCTCGCGATGATCAGCACTTCCTTCAGCGCCTGCTGGTCGCGTGCGGCGAGAATCATGCGGCCGACTCGCGGATCGAGCGGCAGGCGCGCGAGTTCGCGGCCGAGCGGCGTCAGACGGTTGTCGTCGTCGACCGCGCCGAGTTCGTTGAGCAACTGGTAGCCGTCGGAAATCGCGCGGCCCGGTGGCGGCTCGATAAACGGGAACGTTTCGATCGCCGTCAGATGCAGCGACTTCATGCGCAGAATCACCGACGCGAGCGACGAGCGCAGGATTTCCGGATCGGTGAAGCGCGTGCGCCCCTGGAAGTCGTTTTCCTCGTACAGGCGAATGCAGATGCCATCGGCCACCCGGCCGCAACGTCCGGCGCGCTGGTTCGCGGCGGCCTGCGAAATCGACTCGACTTGCAGTTGCTCGACCTTGTTGCGATACGAGTAACGCTTCACCCGCGCGAGGCCGGTGTCGACCACATAGCGGATGCCGGGTACCGTCAGCGAAGTTTCGGCGACGTTGGTCGCGAGCACGATGCGCCGCGCGTTCGAGGTGCGGAACACGCGCTCCTGCTCGGCGGCCGAGAGCCGCGCGAACAGCGGCAGAATTTCCGTATGCGGCGGGTGATGCTTGCGCAGCGCCTCGGCGGCGTCGCGAATCTCGCGCTCGCCGGGCAGGAACACCAGTACGTCGCCGGGGCCTTCGCGGCACAGTTCGTCGACGGCGTCGACGATCGCTTCCATCAGATCGCGATCAGTCTCGCGCTGCGTCTTCGGGCGCTCGCGGCCAGACGACGACGCGGCACCCGAGCTTCCTTGCGCCGCCTTGATCGCCGGGCTGTCCTCGACGACCGGACGGTAACGCACCTCGACCGGATACAGCCGCCCGCTCACTTCGATCACCGGGGCGGGCTTGTCGTCGCTGCCGAAATGACGCGCAAAACGGTCGGCGTCGATCGTCGCCGAGGTCACGATCAGCTTCAGATCGGGACGCTTCGGAAGAATCTCCTTCAGGTACCCGAGCAGAAAATCGATGTTCAGGCTGCGCTCGTGCGCTTCGTCGATGATCAGCGTGTCGTACGCCTTCAGCAGCGGATCGGTCTGCGTTTCTGCAAGCAGAATGCCATCGGTCATCAGCTTGACCGATGCGCCCGGCGCGAGGTTGTCGTTGAAGCGCACCTTGTAGCCGACCACTTCGCCGAAGGGCGTGCCGAGTTCCTCGGCGATACGGCGTCCGGTCGCCGACGCGGCGATCCGGCGTGGCTGCGTATGGCCGATCAGACCATTGCCACCGGCACCGGGACCACGGCCGAGCGTGAGGCAGATTTTTGGCAGCTGCGTGGTCTTGCCCGAGCCGGTTTCACCCGACACGATCACTACCTGATTCTTCGCTATCGCCCGCGCGATCTCGTCGCGGCGGCCAGAGACCGGAAGCGCTTCGGGGAACGTGATCGGTGGAATCGGATTGGGCTCGACGACTCGCGGCGCTCGCGGTTCGCGCGGCGCGCGAGGTTCCTTGCGCGCCGCGCCGGGTTGCGTGTCGCGCGAAGTGTGACGTTGCTCGCCGGCCGGCGCCGGTTTCTCGTTCGCCCCAGCGGGACTTTTGGGTACATTCGACATGGGGGCGCATTATAATCCCCGGCATGAATTCCCAAACCGACCTCGCCCCCGCGCCCGCGAGCGTTCCGGCCCCCGCCGAGTCGCCGGAGACCCTCGCCCAGCACGCGCAATTCGTCGACTGGATGCGTTCAGTCGCCCCGTATATCCACGCGTTCCGAAACAAGACGTTCGTCGTCGGTTTCGGCGGCGAAGTGGTGCATCAGGGGTTGCTGAACGCGCTCGTGTCGGACATCGCGCTGCTGCAGGCAATGGGCATCCAGATCGTGCTCGTGCACGGCTCGCGCCCGCAGGTCGAGGAGCAGATGAGCCTGCACGGCGTCGAATCAGAGTTTTCGCACGGCATGCGCATCACCGACGCGCGAGCGCTCGAGTCCGCGAAGGAAGCGGCCGGCGAAGTGCGTCTCGACATCGAGGCCGCGATCAGCCAGGGTTTGCCGAATACGCCCATGGCGCACGCGCACATCAGCGTCGTGTCGGGCAACTTCGTCACGGCGCGCCCGGTCGGCATTCTGGACGGCGTCGACTTCCAGCACACGGGCCTCGTGCGCAAGATCGACGCGGATTCGATCCGCCACTCGCTCGCGAGCCGCAAGCTCGTGCTGCTGTCGCCGCTTGGCTTCTCGCCAACCGGCGAGGCATTCAATCTGTCGATGGAAGACGTGGCCTCGGCCGCGGCAATCGCGCTGCGCGCCGACAAGATCGTGTTCCTGACCGAAACGCCGGGCCTGATGGAAACCGGCGAAAGCGGCACCGAGCTGATCCGCGAACTGTCGCTCGACGACGCGTACAAGCTGCACGAAAGCGGCGAAGTCACCGGCGACGCCGGGTTCTACCTCAAGCATTCGATCCGCGCCTGTCGCGGCGGCGTGCCGCGCGCGCACATCATCCCGTACGCGCTCGACGGCAGCCTGCTGCTCGAACTGTTCCTGCACGACGGCGTCGGCACGATGATCTCGTACGAGAACCTCGAAAGCCTGCGCGAAGCCACGCCGGACGACGTCGGCGGCATTCTCGCGCTGATCGAGCCGCTCGAATCGGACGGCACGCTGGTGCGGCGAGGCCGTCACCAGATCGAGCGCGACATCGACCATTTCTCGGTGATCGAGCACGATGGCGTGCTGTTCGGCTGCGCGGCGCTGTATCCGTATCCGCAGGAGCGCATCGGCGAAATGGCCTGCCTGACGGTCGCGCCCGAAGCGCAAGGCACCGGCGACGGCGAGCGCCTGCTCAAGCGCATCGAGCAGCGCGCGCGGGCGCGCGGCCTTACGCGCATTTTCGTGCTCACCACACGTACCGAACACTGGTTTCTCAAGCGCGGCTTCGTCAAAGTCACGGTCGACGACCTGCCTGAAGACCGCCGCCGACTCTACAACTGGCAGCGCAAGTCACTCGTGCTGATGAAACAGCTTTGAGTGGCCGATGATCGCCCCCATCTGATCCGAACAGGCATCGTCTGCCCGCCCCAACACGATTACAGGAGAAGCACAGCATGACTCGTATGGTTCAATGCGCGAAGCTCGGCAAGGAAGCCGAAGGCCTCGATTTCCCGCCGCTGCCGGGCGAACTCGGCAAGCGGATCTACGAAAGTATCTCGAAGGAAGCCTGGCAGGCCTGGCTGAAGCAGCAGACCATGCTGATCAACGAAAACCGCCTGAACATGGCCGATCCGCGCGCGCGTCAATATCTGATGAAGCAGACCGAAAAGTTCTTCTTCGGCGAAGGCGCGGACACCGCATCGGGCTACGTGCCGCCGTCGGCCTGAGCCTGCCTCGTCCGGGACGACACCAGCCGTCGTCCGGACCGACCGCCCGCCAAAAATCCGCGCCGCGAGCGCGGATTTTTTTTCGCCCCAATGCCGGGTAGCACGATCCTCCGTCATCGTGCTAACATGTGCGTCCTTTCAACATCATCTCACCTTCATTCGCGTTCGTTTCAAGCTGGCTCGCCGTGCATGTTGCGCGCGGGCGCCATCCTGAATCGAGCTGTTTTTAAACAAGAAGGCTCGTCGGTCGTTTCCCCGCCTCAGCGGAAAATTCAAGATCGGCCTTTTTCGTTTCAAGCCTTCAGTGGCGTATGGGCAAGCTTCCCGGCAACCCTGCGTCCTTCGTGCATCTGCCCCCCTTCCACGGCCACGCAGGTGCAACAGTCAGCACAACCTAGATGAGTGTTTTTTCGCGACCTGGTCGCGAGGCACGGGCGTTTGCTTTTTTCGCCCTCTGTTGCGCCGCCGGCGAACCGGTGCCGCGGATGCCCTCGCTTTGTTCGCGAAATTGCACTTCCAGCAACCGAGGCGGAACGCATCACGAGTTTCGTCGCAGTCATTGGAGTTTTAACCTTGACCGCTTCCAGCAACGGCTTCTGGCGACATCACAAACAGGAACAACGCCTTTCCCTCGACGACATCACCGTCGTCGATCACTCCCTCCTGAAACGGGCGGTCGGCGCCATGGCGCTCGGCAACGCGATGGAATGGTTCGACTTCGGCGTGTACAGCTATATCGCGGTCACGCTCGGCAAAGTGTTCTTCCCATCGTCGAGCCCGTCGGCGCAGCTCATCGCGACTTTCGGCACGTTTGCCGCGGCGTTTCTCGTGCGGCCGATCGGCGGCATGGTGTTCGGGCCGCTCGGCGACCGCATCGGCCGTCAGCGCGTGCTGGCGATGACGATGATCATGATGGCCGCGGGCACCTTCGCGATCGGCCTGATTCCCAACTACGCGACGATCGGCATTCTCGCGCCGGCGCTGTTGCTGCTTGCGCGCCTCGTGCAGGGATTTTCGACCGGCGGCGAGTATGGCGGCGCCGCGACCTTCATCGCCGAATTCTCGACCGACAAGCGCCGCGGCTTCATGGGCAGCTTCCTCGAGTTCGGTACGCTGATCGGCTACGTGCTCGGCGCGGGCACGGTCGCGCTGCTGACGGCGACACTGTCGACCGACGCGTTGCTGTCCTGGGGCTGGCGCGTCCCGTTCCTGATCGCCGGTCCGCTCGGTCTGATGGGTCTCTACATCCGCATGAAGCTCGAGGAAACGCCCGCGTTCAGGAAGCAGGCCGAAGAGCGGGAAGCCGAGGACCGCGCGCTGCCCAAGCAATCGTTTCGTCAACTGCTCGTGCAGCAATGGAAGCCGCTGCTGCTGTGCGTCGGCCTCGTGCTGATCTTCAACGTGACCGACTACATGGCGCTGTCGTATCTGCCGAGCTATCTGTCGGCGACGCTGCACTTCAACGAAACGCACGGCCTGTTCCTCGTGCTGCTCGTGATGATCCTGATGATGCCGATGACGCTGGCCGCCGGCCGTCTGTCCGACAAGATCGGCCGCAAGCCGGTGATGCTGCTCGGTTGCGTCGGTCTCTTCGCGCTGTCGATTCCCGCGCTGCTGCTGATTCGCATGGGTACGGTGCTGCCGGTGTTCGGCGGGCTGATGATCCTCGGCGTGCTGCTGTCGTGCTTCACAGGCGTAATGCCGTCGGCGCTGCCGGCGCTGTTCCCGACGAAGATCCGCTACGGCGCGCTCGCGATCGGCTTCAACATCTCGGTGTCGCTGTTCGGCGGTACGACGCCGCTCGTGACCGCATGGCTCGTCGAGCGGACCGGCAATCTGATGATGCCCGCGTACTATCTGATGGGTGCATCGCTGATCGGCATCGTATCGGTGCTCGCGTTGCGCGAAACCGCCCGCAAACCGCTGCTCGGCTCGGGTCCGTGCGTCGCGACGCGCGCCGAAGCGCACGCGGTGCTGCGCGGCGAGCGCGAGGCCGAGGAGATGGATGAACGCTTCGCGGAGGCTGCGACCGCGCGCGCCTGATCGGCGCGGTTTTCCCCGCAGGCGTAGTTGCGAAAGCGGGCCGGCGAATTTCGCCGGCCCGCTTTTTTATGTCAGCAGCGAATCGAATGTCGCGCTGATCTGCCCGCCGTCCACCATCAGCCTGCCCGCGCACACCGGCAACTTGAAGCGCCGTGGCCCCGCGCTGCCCGGGTTGACGTACAGCACGCCGTCGCGCTCGGCGATCGACGGCTTGTGCGAATGGCCGCTCACCACGACGCGAATGCCCTCCTCGCCCGGTGCGCAGTCGAGATCGGCGATATCGTGCACGACGAGAATCGTCACCTGCTGCACGGTCAGCCTCGCATGTGTGGGCAGCGACGCCGCCCAGTCGCCGGTATCGTTGTTGCCGCGCACCGCGGTGAGCGGTGCGATCCGCGCGAGCGCGTCGAGCACGTCCGGGTTGCAGATATCGCCCGCGTGGATGATCGCGTCGCAGCCGTCGAGATAGCGCAGCGCTTCGGGACGCACGAGGTTGTGCGTATCGGAGATGAGCCCGATACGGGTAGCGGTCGAACGAGCCCGGCGTGCAGTCATGCTCAGCCTCACTCCGCCTGCGGCCCGGCCAGCTCTCGCGGCGCCGCGTCAGCGCGCCGCTGCCCAGCCAGCAAGCGCCGGGTCAAACCCTGCACGACGACCGAGACCACCGCCGCGCACGCAAACCCCGTCGCCACGCCGTACTGCGGCAGCAGCGCTGCCGTCACCGCGAAGAACGCCGCGAACGAGCCGCGCCCGACCACCATGCCGCGCATCAGCAGCGCGACGAAGTCCGCGCCATGCGAGCGCTGCGCCGACACCGCGAGCACGATGCCGAGCAGCGGAAACACCGACAGCACGCCACTCCACGCCGCACCCATCGATACCGAGGCCGTCGTCACCGCGAGCGTCAGCAGCGCGCCCGCGAGCATCCGCACGGCCAGATCCGCGAGCCCGACACGCGCCGCCGGCACATGGCCCGTCACACGCGGCAAGCAGCTCTGCGATACCCCAACGGCGGCACACGCCGCCGCCATCGCCCAGCCGATCGAGCCGGGCAGCCGCACGAGCAGCAAAGCCGCGCCGAGCCAGCCGGCCATGCCCGCGACCAGTGCCAGCGGCCAGTCGAAGCGCCGGCAGGTCCACCCATAAGCAAGATTGAATGCCTCGGACGCGGCGATCGCCGCCACCGACGCCGCCGATGCCTGCGCCGCGAACGCCGGCCCGTGCTCGAGCGCGAGCAGCAGCACGATCGGTCCGGCGACGACCGGCAGCCCCGCGAGCCATCCCGCGACCGACGGTCCCCAAACGCGCGCGGCCGCCGTCAGCGCGGCAAGAAAGGCCGGCACCAGCACGAGCTTCAGTGCGAGCAACATGCTCAGGCCTCCAGCACGTGTTCGATGCGCCGGTCCGGCACGAACCACCACGCGGCGGCGAGCGAGTAAAGCACGGCCGACGCCCACGGCAAGACGAACGCGAGTCCGATACCGATCAGATAGATGACGACGGAGACCTTGCCCTTGAAGTCGTTGCCGAGCGCTTTGGCCAGCGTCGATTCGCGGCCGTGCTGATCGATCAGCGCGCGGGTCAGGATGAAATACGCGATCGCCGACATGAACAGCACGACCCCGTACATCGCGGTCGGCCAGGCGGCCAGATGATTCGCGCCGACCCAGTGCGTGACGACCGGCAGCAGCGACAGCCAGAACAGCAGATGCAGGTTCGCCCACAGCACCTTGCCGTTGACCTTCTGCACCGCATGGAACATGTGATGGTGATTGTTCCAGTAGATGCCGACATAGACGAAGCTCAGCACGTACGCGCAGAACACCGGCACGACCGGGCGCAGCGCCGCGAGATCGTGGCCCCCGGGCACCTTCAGTTCGAGCACCATGATCGTAATGATGATGGCGATGACGCCATCGCTGAAGGCTTCGGTGCGTCCCTTGCCCATGCGAGTCCCGGAGATCCATGCGGTTCGGCGCACAGCCCGCCCGCGCCTTGCAGGGGAGCCGCGCCGCTGCCGATTATCAGCGATGGCGCGAGGCTTTGTCGATGCGCGGGAGCCGGCCGCGCGGATGACGCTATCCGCCGCGGCTCACGGGTAATACACGGCGAGCCATACGCTTGGCTCGGTGTCGCTCGTCCACGCGACGCGGTGCCGGCAATGCGCGTCGATCAGCACGTGATCGCCGGGCTTCATCGGATGCGGTTCGGGCTCGCCGTCGAATTCGAGCACCGCCGCGCCGGCGAGCAGCACGACCCATTCGGCGCGCGGACTGTCGTACCAGAAGCCGGGCGGACTCGCCTGCCCGTTCGAAACGATCCGCTCGATGGTCACGCCGCCCTGCTCGACGAGCGCGTCGACATGCTCATCGGGCGTCGCCGCCAACTGCGCGACGGCGCCGAACAGATTGCCGCTGCTACGTGCCGGTTTGAGCGAGCTTGTCATGGGCCTGTCGTGCCAGCGTCAATGCCGCTCATTGCATGGGTTTGAGCCCATCGAGCAGCGTCGGCACCAGCTCGCAGATCGTCGGATGCACGTGCATCGCGTATTGCAAGGTCGGATACGGCGCGCCCGCGGTCATGATGTCGACGAACGTATGGATAGCCTCGTCGCCCTCGATGCCGTGAATCGCCGCGCCGAGTATCTGCTTGCTGCCGGCATCCACGAGCGCCTTCATGAAGCCGTCGGTTTCGCCGCGCTCGCGCGCCCGGCCCACGCGCGACATCGGCATCGTCGCAATCAGCGCTTCGCGGCCACTCTTGCGCACCTCCTCCTCCGACATGCCGACGCGCGCGAGCGGCGGATCGACGAACACCGCATACGTCATGATCCGCGTGTCGACGCTGCGCGCGCCGCCGTCGAGCAGGTTCGCCGCGACGATCTGGTAGTCGTCGTAGGACGTGTGCGTGAACGCGCCGCGGCCGTTCACGTCGCCGATCGCCCACACACCCGGCACGCTGGTGCGCAACTGGCCGTCGACGATGATCGTGCCGTGCCGGTCGATCTCTATGCCGGCGACGTCGAGACCGAGGTCGTCGGTATTCGGCGTGCGGCCGGTCGCCAACAGCAGATGCGACGCCTCCATGGCCGGAATGTTCTGCTCGAAGCCGATGCACATCTCGTTCGCGTGATGCGGATGCGGCTCGACGCGCGTCGGCTGCACGCCGAAATGAAACTCGACGCCATCGCGAGCGAGCACCTTCTGCACCGACTCCGCGAAATCGGCATCCTCGCGGTTGAGCACGCGCTCGCCGCGCACGAGCACGCTGACGCGGCTGCCGAAGCGGCGAAACACCTGCGCGAATTCGAGCGCGATATAGCTGCCGCCGACGATCACCAGATGATTCGGTAACGTGGTCAGTTCGAGCAGCGTCGAGTTCGTGTAGTACGGAATCCGCTGGATCCCTTCGAGCGGCGGCACGACGGCGCGTGTGCCCGTGTTGATGAAGATTTCGTAGGCGCTGAGGTCGTCCAGCAGTTGGCCGTCGCGCCCGCTGATCGCGAGCGTACGCGCGCCGGTGAAACGCGCGTGGCCGTTGAACACCGTGATGTTTTTCGTGCCGCGCAGCCACTTCTCGACGCCGCTGCGCGACTCTCCGATGATCCGGTCCTTGCGCGCCTTCACGGCCGCGAGATCGACGCTGACCGGCCCCACCTGCACGCCGAGCTCCGCCGCATGGCGTGCCACATGCGCCGCGCGAGCGCTCGCCACATAGGATTTGGTCGGCGTGCAGCCAACGTTCACGCAGGTGCCGCCGAACTCCGCGCGTTCGATCACCGCGGTTCGACGGCCGCTTTGAGCGAGGCGCACGGCGAGCGGCGCACCGCCTTGTCCCGTACCGATCACGACTGCGTCGAAGTGCTGTGGCATGGCAACTCTCCGGGGCTGGGTGCAGTTCGTAGCATCTTACGCTTAGTCCCACGGGGTGCCATGCCGGATTGGGCGGGCGCTGTGCTGATGGCCCGGCTTGCCACGCGCCGCGCGCGAGGCGGCGCAATTCAGTTCGGGTTACTGTGTTTGCCGCCCCGAACTTCTCAAGCGTGACAATGAACCGCGCAAATCAACTCGCGCGAACGTTGCAATGCGGCCTGCGCGCCGCGCGCCGCGAACACCCAGCCGACCTGGCCGAGATTGAAGTCCTGCGACACCATCACCTGCATGAGCGCGACCATCGGCAGCACGACCGACGGCCGGTAAAGCTGGTTCCTGATCAACTCTGACATCACGACCCCCAAACGCGTGACGCCGCTTCGGCACCACGCACCAATAACGTTTCGATGGGGGAATTTTAGGGAGTGCGTCACCGCCGATAAATAGCGGCAACGCGAAGTCACTTGTTCGGCAATCTGAACAATCGCGTCAGGACGCGTTGGCCGTGCCGATCATCTGCGCGTCGTACAGCGTGCGCGCATACGCGCTCGCGCCGACCGGCCGGCTGTACAGATAGCCCTGCTGCTTGTCGCAATCGATCGTACGCAGAAACGCCGCCTGCTCGGCGGTCTCGACGCCCTCGGCCGTCACGTTCATGCCGAGCGAGTGCGCCATCGCGACGACCGCCTGCGTGATTGCGACCGAATCGCGGTGATCGGGAAGTCCCGCGACGAACGAACGGTCGATTTTCAGGTTGTGCAGCGGAAAGCGCTTCAGATACGACAGCGAGGAGTAACCCGTACCGAAGTCATCGACCGACACGCGCACGCCCATCGCGTTCAGCGCGCTCAGCATCGGCAGCACGGTGTCGCTGTCGCTCATCAGCAGCCGCTCGGTGATCTCGAGTTCGAGCGCAGCCGGTTCGAGCCCGGACTGCGCGAGACAGCGTTCGATGCGCTCGAGCAACCCGTCGTTGAACTGCCGCGGCGACAGGTTCACCGCGACGATCAGATGCGGCGCGAGCGTGCGCCGCCACTGGGCGACCTGCTCGCAGGCGTGCTCGAGCACCCAGTCGCCGATCTCGACGATCAGCCCGGCGTCCTCGGCGACCGGAATGAATTCGCCCGGCGACACGTTGCCCAGCTCGCTGTTGTACCAGCGCAGCAGCGCTTCCGCGCCGATCGTGCGGCCGCTCTGGCTATCGACGATCGGCTGGTACACGAGGCTCAGCTCGTTGCCGGCGAGCGCGCGCCGCAGCGACTGCTCGATCGTGAAACGCCGCTGCAGATGCTGGTTCAGCTCGGCGGTGAAGAACTGGAAGTTGTTGCGGCCGCGCTGCTTCGCGTGATACATCGCCGAGTCGGCGTTGCGCATCAGCGTCGCGACGTCCTGACCGTCCTCGGGAAAGAGGCTGATGCCGATCGACGCGCCGAGGTAGTACTCGTTGCCCGCCACCGCGAACGGCACCGCGATCATCTCGAGAACGCGATGGGCCAGGCCGATCAGCTCATCCGTCTCGCCGTACGCGCTGGCTACGATCACAAACTCGTCGCCACCGACGCGCGCGAGCGTGTCGGCACGTCCGACGCAGGCCGACAGCCGCTCGGCGACGCTGCACAGCAACGCATCGCCGGCTTCGTGACCGGCGGTGTCGTTGACCTTCTTGAAGCCGTCGAGATCGACGAACAGCACGGCGACGGCGGCGAGCTCGGCGCCATGGTCGTCGGCGGCACGCGGCGCGAACAGGTCGCGCATCCGCTCGATCAGATAGGCGCGGTTGTAGAGGCCCGTCAGCGAATCGCGCGTGGCGAGGAACTTCAGCTGACGCTGCGCCTCGCGCACCGGTCCGATGTCGGTGAACGAAATCAGTACCGAGTCCGGCTCGCTGTCGCCGGGCCGCAGGATCGGTACGACGTTCTCCGTGATCCACACGACTTCGCCGCTCGTCAGCTCGAGGCCGATCGTCACGCCGAGCATCGGCTTGCCGGTCGCGAAGACCTGCGCGACCGGAAGGTTGGTGTCGCCGATGACCGTGCCGTCCTCGCCGAACGCACGCGTCATCACGGTCTGCATGCTGCGGCCCACGATCTGCGATGTCACGCGGAGCATGCGCTGCGCACTGGGATTGCAGGCGAGCACCACGCCGGTGCGCGACTGCACGACGATGCCCTCGCTCAGATGATCGACGACGAGCCGGTGACGCTCCTCGCTATGCGCGAGGCGCTGCGCCATCGTGTCCTGATGAACCGCGAGGCCGACGCTGTTGCCGATATCGCGCAGCATCGCTTCTGCCTCGGGGGTCGGACGGCGGGTGGCGCGGTAGTAGACGGCGAATGCGCCGAGGACGATGCCCGCGTCGTTTTCGAACGGCACGGACCAGCACGCGCGCAGGCCGTGCGGCAGCGCGATATTGCGGAAGTTTTCCCACAGCGGATCGGTTTCGATGTCGTCGACGATCACCAGACGCCGCTCGAACATCGCGGTGCCGCATGAGCCGGCGCGCGGACCGATCGCCGCGCCCTCGACCGCGGCGCTGAAGGCGGGCGGCAGCGACGGTGCGCCGCCGACCCGCACGTGCACGCCGTCCGGGTCGAGCAGCAGAATCGAGCAGCACGCGCCGTCGCCGAGCAGCACCTCGGCGCGACGGCAGACTTCGTCGAGCAGCTCGGGCAGCGGTGTGTTGCGGGTGATCAGCCGCAATACGCTGCGCTCGGACGCGAGTACTTCCTCGGCCCGCTGCGGCCCGTAACGGGCGCCCTCTGGCGTGGCAGTCGAGCCACGTGATGTCGCATCGCAATTCATTGTTGCGCCCCCCAACCCGACATCGGCAAGTTAGCGTTCGCGGCACATCCGGGTTTACCCTAGGCCGGCGTGAAAATCTGCAATTCATCACGTGCGGACGGTCGCGGGTGTGGCGTGCAAGCATCGGATGACGCGGGTACCTCGGCTGACGGCGGCTTCATCGTCGTCAATGCTGCGGCCGCGTCAATGCCTCAATTGTTGCCGCCGCCTCCGGGAGGCCGTGGACCCCCGCCGCCGCCACCGCCACCACCGCTTGGGGGACCGCTTTGGGGCCCACCTGGGAAACGATTGCTGCCGCCCTGCGGCCCGCCGCCGGGCGGACGACCGCCTCCGCCACCTTGCGGTCCGCCGGAAGGACGGCCGCCTGCGTTGCCCGGTGGCGGACCACCCTGTGGCCTTCCGCCCACGTTGCCCGGGGGCGAACCACCCGGCGGGCGTCCACCCGCGTTGCCCGCAGGCGAGCCGCCAGACGGCGGGCCACCCGCGTTGCCCGGCGGCCGACTTCCTGCATGTCCTGAGGGCGATCCGCCCGGGCGCGTTTGCGGCGGCCTGTAGTTCGCCGGCGGGTGCCCTGCGCCTGCCCGCGGCGGCGGAGGCGGTGCATGATTTACCCAGCGTGATTGCTGGCCGTACCACGATCGCCCGCGATAGTGGTTGCCCCAGTAATCGCCGATCGAGAACGCGAGGATCGGCAGGCCGAGCGCGGCGCCGTAGTTCAGCGGCATGTAGCCGCCCTGGTATGCCGAACTGAGCCGCGCCGCATACACCCAGCCGCGCAGATTCGGCGCCGCGACGTCACACCACTGGTAGTTGCTCAGGCACCCCATCACCGTCACCGCAGCGCCGCCCGGCAACTGCGTGACGATCGGGTAGTCGGACGCCGGGCCCGCGTGCACGTTGGTCTGGCTGGTCGTATAGGCCTGCGACTGCGCGCTGGCCACGCCGGGCAGCGCTACCAGGCCCGCTGCCACGTAAGCGCCGACGACAAGTTGTCGTTTCATTCTTCCTCCTTTTTCGACGGCTGCGTTTTGACCAGGCCGGCCAAAGTGCGTCCACGTCCTATCTTCTTATATATAGACGTTGCACCCGCTTCATGACACGCGAACGTCCATGAGCGCCGATCGAGGCCGCTTTGCAACGTCGCCGCACCGCGCGGCAAGATCTGGTAACAACCTGCCCGAACTCCCGCGTTGTTCGGACATCCGCGAGGCGCGTGGCCGGCCGATCATCGGCAGCATGATCAATCGATGCACCACCGGGACCCCGATGAACCTCTTCCGCCCACTTCTGATCGCCGGACTACTGCTCGCGCATCCGTACGCCAACGCCACGAGCTTCGACTGCCAGCGCGGCCGCTCGCCGACTGAGCGCATGATCTGCGGCGACTCCGCGCTATCGACGCTCGACGACACCTTGGGCCAGCTCTACTGGAAAGCCCGCCGGCGAGTCGCCCAGCGCCGCGCGTTCATCGACGACAGCGACAGCAAGTGGGCCTGGCGCGAAGCGAACTGCCGCGACGCGACCTGTTTGCGGACGTGGTACGAGACGCGTATCGACGAATTGCAGCGGCTGCTGGCCAGCTTGCCGGGCGGCGCGCGGCACTCGGCATCGCCGGCAGCGGATCCGGAAGTGGACCCTTCGTCGCTGCAATGCACGGCCGCGAAGCCTGGCCTCATCATCAACGAACAATGTGCGAGCGTGATCGGGCAGTCCGGCAAGCAGTGGAAGTATCAGCCGAGTGATGCCGAATGGTTCTGCGGCGTAGCCTCGCTCGCTGCAGCGGACGTGGCGCCATCCCCATCGCAAGCGCCGATGCAGCCACAGGTGCAAGCGAGCACCGGGCAATGAACCGGCCGGAAACACTGGCACCGGCGGCTGTAATCGCGCGCCGGTGACTCG